>JANNTD010000236.1:0-2808 GCA_031403315.1 Planctomycetota bacterium | reverse complement strand
CCCACGTAAAGTGCCCGGCCGATGATGCAGCCGGCGAGTCCCGCGGCTGCGAGCTGCGCGACGTCGTTCGCCGTAGTCACGCCACCCGACGCGATGACCGGAACATGGACCGCCTCTTGCATCAACGCCATGGCAGTGACGTTCGGGCCGCGGAGCATGCCGTCGGTGGCGATGTCGGTGTAGATGATCGCGGCCAGCGGTTCGTCGACGAATCGCCTTGCGACGTCGATCGCGCCTAGGTCGCTGGTCTGCAGCCAGCCGTCGGTAGCCACCCGGCCGTCGCGGGCGTCGATCCCGAGCACCAGCTTGCCGGGAAACTTGCGGCACATTTGGCGGAAGCCATCGGGGTCGGTAATCGCGGAGGTGCCAATCACGAGCCGCGAGAGGCCGAATTCCAAGAGCTCCGTGACCGATTGTTCGTCGCGGATTCCGCCGCCCAGTTCGCACTCGATGTCGATGGCGTCGAGAATTGCCTGGACGCCCGGCAGATTCACCGGCAGGCCCTCGCGGGCCCCTTCCAGGTCGACGACGTGCAAGTGCTGTGCACCGGCGGCGACGAACTGGCGGGCCACGGCGGCCGGGTCGTCTGCAAATACGGTCTCTTGTTGGTAGTCGCCTTGCCGCAGACGGACACATTTGCCGCCGCGAAGGTCGATCGCCGGCCAGATTTGCATGGACCCCAATTCCGTGAGTTCAGTTGCGAGAAACGATGATCACAAGCGATAAGCCGCCCACCGGCGGAGAAGAGAGAATATCGCATACCGTTACGCGCCGGGCAAGTCCCCGGAGGGTGGCACGCGGTGCGCAAGGCGTTTTGTCGCAAGAGGTTTGAGCTAAACCGCAAGCGAAGTTTTGAGCTAGCCGCAAGCGGTGGGCTCAGGCGAGTTCGGCGAAATTCTTCAGCACGCGGAGGCCGACATCTTGGCTTTTCTCGGGGTGGAATTGCGTGGCGAAGAGATTGTCGCGCCAGATGCTCGAACAGAATGGCAGAGGGTAGTCGGTCTCGGTGGCGACGATCGACTCATCGCGCGGCACGACGTAGTAGGAATGGACAAAGTAGAGGTGTGCGCCGTCGTCGACCCCGGCGAAGATCGGCGGCCGGCGATGGAAGCGGATCTGGTTCCAACCCATGTGGGGCACTTTGTACTGGGCTGGCCCTTCGCATACGGGCGGCACATCAAATCGCACGACGTCGCCGGGGATGACGCCGAGACCCTGGTACTCGCCGTCCTCGAAGCTACGGTCGAAGAGCAGTTGCAGGCCCAGACAGATGCCGAGAAAGGGTTTGCCCGCGGCGACTGATGCGCGGATTGGTTCGACGAGTCCGCGCGATTCGAGCGCCGCGATCGCGTCGCGAAAGGCTCCCACGCCGGGAAGCACGATCTTTGAGGCGTCGGTCAGCGCGGCCGCGTCGTTGGTGATTATTGGGGCGTGTCCGGTGCGCTCGAACCCCTTCTGCACGCTGCGCAGGTTGCCCATGCCGTAGTCGATGATGGCGATCATGGAAAGGTCGAGGGTTTAGGGCTGAGAGTCGAGAGCCAGACACGGTGGGAGCAGCGCACGTTCGCGCGACGACGACATTATAGCCCTTGGCCGCGTCGCTTGCGACGCGCTGGTTTTGCTACCGCGGCACGGTTTCCTACCGCGGCACGGTTTCCTACCGCGGCATCGTTTCCGGGTAGATCACCAGCTCGATCCGCCGGTTGCGGGCGCGGCCGACGTCGGAGGCATTCGACACCACGGGGTGGTTCGCTCCGTGGCCGACGACGAACATCTGGTTGGCCGGCATGCCGGCGGCTCGCACCAGCGCGTCGTAAACCGTAGTGGCTTGGGCGACCGAGAGATGTTGGGCACTGGCGGCCTGCGGCGAAGAGGCCGTGGCGCCGTCGGTGTGGCCTTCGATGCCGATCATCTGCTGCGGATAGTTGCGGACCAAGTCGGCACCGACGCTACGCAGCGTTTCCTCGGCTCCGTATTTGAGCTGGGCCGTGCCGGGGTTGAAGAGCTGGTCGGTGGGAATCTCGACGCGGATCACGTCGCCGTCTTGGCGGACCTGCACGCCGGGGAGATTGGTGATCGTGAGGTTCCGCAAGAGGCTGTTGTTCGAGCGGATCTCGGCTTGGCTCTGTGTGCGGATCGAGGCGGCCATCGCCGTCGTGCGGGAGCGCATCTGTTCGTTGTCGCCCTGAAGTGCGGCGAGCTGGTTCGTGGTATCGCGGAGCTGCGTCTGCGTGGCCCGTACCTGCTCTTCCATGAGCTGCGATTGCTGCTTCGATTGCGCGAGCATCGATTGCAGCTCCTGGTTGTCGCGGTCGAGGGCCGCGGCGCGCTGCTGATACTGCTGTGTCTGCATGGCGATCGCCTGCTGCTGCTCGGGCGAGAGCGTGACGGCTGCCGTTTGCTGACCGCCGGGCGCACCGCCCATCTGGCTGCAGCCCGCAGCGGCAAATAACAACAGCAGTGTCGGTAGCGCGACGGCCGACCGACTGACAGACGCGTTAGGCACGGCGACGAATCCTGTCGCGATTGGAAATATGGTGAAAAGCGAGCGCCGGACGCGGCGTGAAATCGGTCCGGTGTGGTGAAGAGCGGGCGGAGCGTAGCAACTGCTGCTATGTGTAACAAGATCGCTTCGCGCGGCTCGCTAGCATCGCTTGCGGTTTAGCTGGCGTCGTCAGACCGGCAATGCGACTTCCGGATAGTGGCCGTAGAACCGGCGAATGTAGTTGCGATGCCAGCGCTGCGGCTTGTGCGGTTCCCAGCCAAAGCGGGCCATCAGCCGGTCGGAGAGCCGCACGCTCCCCGCGT
>JANNTD010000235.1:0-15612 GCA_031403315.1 Planctomycetota bacterium | reverse complement strand
GGGCCGCCGTCGCCGCTGAAGCTGTTGACCGCGGCGCCGGCGAAGGGGCTGAGCAGGCCGGTGCCGAGGTCCACCTTGAACACCTGACTGGCCTGGGGGCCGCCGCCGATAAAGAGCGTGCCGTCATCATCAACGGCCAGGCTGAAGACGGCACCCAGGTCCATGTCGGTGGCCGGCCCGGTGCCGGGCGTGGTGGCGCCGCCGCCGGCGATGGTGGTAATGATGCCCGTGACGGCGTCGATCCGGCGGATCAGCCCGATGTTCGCGGGCCCGTCCGAGTCGATGACGAATACGTTGCCGGCGCTATCGGCCGCGACGCGCGAGACCGACGCGAATGAGGCGGCGGTGGCCGGTCCGCCATCGCCCGTTGAGACGAAGTCGCCGTTGCCCGCGATGGTCGTGATGATGCCGGTGACGGGATCGACCCGGCGGATGCGGCTGTTAATACTGTCGGCGATGAAGAGTTGGCCGAACGCATCGGTGGCGATGCAATCGGGGAACCCGAGGCTGGCCGCCGTGGCCGGTCCGCCGTCGCCGCTGAAGCCGATGCCACCGTCGAAGATGCCCGTGCCCGCGTAGCGCGAGAGCAGGTTAGTGGACAGGTCCACCTTGCTCACCCAGTTCTGGCCAAAGTCGCCGAGGTAGAGCGCGTTGCGGGCGCGGTCCACCGCGACGGAAATGACGTGGCCCAAGTCGGCTGCGGTGGCCGGCCCGTTGTTGGAGTTGTGGTCGCCGATGCTCCCGTTGCCGGCGACGGTCGTAATGATGCCGGTGGCGGGGTTGATCGCGCGAATGCGGAAATTTTGGCTGTCGGCGAAGTAGAGCGTGCCGTCCGGACCGATGGCCGAGCCGTAATGGCCGTTGAGGCTGGCGGCAGTGGCCGGTCCGCCGTCGCCGGAGAATCCGCCCACGCCGTTACCGACGATGGTGATGACGGTGCCGGAGGGAACGGGCGCCTGGGCCCAAGCGCTCTGAGCCGGACGGAAGATGCCGCCCAGCGCGAGGCCGATGAGTACCAGATTGACGGAACGCATTGGATTTGGTTCTGCGCGGCTGCCGTCAACCGTGTTCCTCAGGCCTTAGTCTGTTGAAGAGAAGAGCGCCCTGTGCACGCAGCCTCAACATCTTGGCCGGGGGAGCGGCGAATGTCAAGCGCGCGGCTACTGTAGTTCCCCCAAATAGAAGGTTTTGTGAGTGTTTGAACGGGCGACTCCAAGACGCAACTCTTGACTGAGAAACGAGAAGACCTGCGACGCTCGCGACGAAGGGCCCGTCGCGAGCGATCTTAACGGAAATCCGTGGTCTCCGGAGTCCCTGTCCGTCCCAGTCACTGACAGCGGCGCTTTGCTCGAACCCCTACGTTTCTCAGCGTTTTGCCGATCGGCAACTGCCAAAAACAAAATGCCCACGGGTTAGTGCGAGTCGCACGGACGTGTCGCGGTCATTTACTCGTAATTTCAAAGCTCAAGCGACGAAAAATCCGCTACAGTTACACGAAACGCGCTCTAGAATATCGCCCAACAACCTGCGTCACGAACCCCGTCGAAAAACTTGCGATCCGTCACTCCAACGATTATCTTATTGGCAGCGGCCTGACAGTTCGTCGGCGATTACCCTTGAATCAAAGAGGAAGCGACCAATGAGGTTACACGCGTCTCGTGGCTGGGCACCCCTAGCTGTTCTGCTTTTCTTGGTGCCGGCAGTTCCTGTTCTAGCGGTCGATGTTTACTATTCCGAAATCGGCTTCGGCGATACGGTAAGCCATCAAGAGGCTGTTCCGACCATTTCCTTGGGGAGCAACACGACGCTGATCTCACTTCCCGGCGGCACACAAGATCCGCGCGGCATCGCCGTCGACCACGTCAACGGCAAGATTTATTACGGTGATGGGCTTAGCATCGCGCGCATGAATCTCGACGGCTCTTCGCCCACGACGCTGATTCCGCTTTCGTCGACGCCCGGCGACATCGAAGTCGACCCCGTCAGCGGCAAGATTTACTATTCGACGTTATTCTCCGGGGCCGGCAACGGCATCTTCTCGGCCAATCTCGACGGCAGCGGGGTAACGACCATCCACACCAATGCTTCGCTGGCGTTGGCACTGGCGCCGGCGACGGTCACTGTCAACGACGTGTTCAACCTGTCGATCGATAGTGCAGCGGGACAACTGTACTGGACCGCCGACGATGGCGGCGTCGCTGGCCGGATCGGGCTGAACGTTTCTTTGATTGGCGGTGGGGGCATTTCGCAACTCTTCGTCGGCACGGGCGGTAGTGATTCGATCGACCACATGGACATCGACTTCGATGCGGCCGACGTTTACTACACCGTCGGCGGCGGCACCGATGCGGTCCGTCGCTCGACGCTGTCCGGCAGCGGCGTCACAACGCTTTTCTCGGGCCTGGGTCGACCGAGCGCCATCGCCCTCGACCTCACCAACGACGACATGTTCTTTTTCGTCGGCGGTCGAATGTATCAGCGCGACTTAGATGGAACCGCGATTTCGGACAAGCTAATTCTCGGTGGCGGTGTGTTCGCAGCGTCCGACATGCAAGTCGTCGCGATTCCCGAATCCTCGGCGTGGGTTCTTGCCGGAACCGGGCTGTTCGCGCTTGTCCTCGGCATGCCACTTTATCGGCGCAGCTTCCGTACGTAGGCAAGTCGATTCGGCAGCGCCAGCCGACGAAAGTACGGACGACGTCGACCGTGACGTTATCCTGACCCTCGACGACCGTCGAGAAATCACCGGAAACCGGTTTCATTTGAACCGCACGAGTGGCGGCGAGCGCAAAAAAAGCCCCGGGCGTTCGGCTGCTGAGACAGCCGAATCACCCGGGGCTAAGTATTTTGGGAGGGGAATTAGCGGCGCAGGTTCAACAGCTCTTCGAGCAGTTGCTGCGTGGTGGTGATGACGCGGGCTCCGCCGCGGTATTGGGTGCTGGCCAGGATTAGCTCGATCAGGTTCTGACCGATGTCGCTGTTGGAGAGTTCGACGGCGCCGGAGGTGAGCGTGCCGATGCCACCTTGGCCGGGATCGCCTGGGACCGGTTCGCCCGAGTTGATGCCCTCGCGGTACAGGTTGCCGCCGACTTGTTGCAGACCAGTGTTGTTGGCGAAGCGGGCCATGCGAATCTGGCCGAGCGGGCGTTCGGCACCGTTCGAGAACACGCCGCGGATCAGCCCGCTTTCGGTAATCGAGAAGCTGGTGAGCGAACCGGGCGGAAAGCCGTCTTGGCGGGTCATGTTCATGTAGGCGACCGGATCGCCCGCGCTATCGGTCTGGGCGAGGCCGCTGACCTGGCTGAAATCGAGATCGAAGACGAGCGGCGATTGGAACGGATGGTCGATGCCGATGGTGGCCCGGCCGTCGGTCGGGCTGGTGATGTTGCCGTTTCGGTCGAAGACGAGGGTCCCGCTATCGAGAAACGTGTTGACGCCGGTCGACGGCTCGTTGTCTTCGGAGGTGGCGAACCAGCGATAGGTGGTGCTGGTGCCGGTTTGATCCTCCATGACGGTGGTGATGCGGACGCTCAGCGGCTCACCCAGGGAGTCGAAGACGACGAAGTTGGTAGTCGAGCCTTCTCCGTTGGCGACCTGCGTGGCCTCGAAGTCGAGCGAGACGGGCGCGGTGTCGCCGCCGGTGGGCGTGACGAGGAACGAAGTCAGGCCGGCTCCCAATTCGTTTTCGATGCCGCGATTCGAGGTGAACACGAGCTCGCCGCCGGCGTTGAGCGAGCTGCCGGCGCCATCGCCGAGGGTGGTATCGACGCCGTAGGACTGCTGCATGAAATTGCGGAGGTCGTTGACGGTGGTGGTCGCTGTGATGGCGAGCTCCTTTGCGGCGAGGGTTCGACCGCCCTTGGTGCCGGCAAACGACAAAGATCCCAACTCGAACGGCTGAAGGTATTCGTCGCCGCTGCGAATGACTACGTTGGTGAGCAGCGTGGTGGGGGTGGCTTTGGAACCGAGCAAATCGATTTCCGGATTCCCGGCAAGGGCTGTGTCCGACGTGTTGTCGATGTAGGTTGTCGTGCCCAGCGTGAGGGTGTCGACGAGATGGAACTCGGAGGCATCGCTACCGAGGTTGCGGTAGACGCGGACCTGGTCGAAGGCGCCGGTGGTGGGTTGGGGGATGTTGTCGAGGCGGATTCTGCTGCTGGCATCCGAGATCGGATAGGGGCCGATGAGCGCGGTCGGCCGGCTCTCATTGCCGGTGGAGTTGAGGCGGAAGGTAACGTAGTAACTGTATTCCTGCGGATCGAGGACGTTGTCGTCGAGCACGGCGCCGACGGCGAGGCTGCCGTCGTCGTTGAAGGTAGTGGTGGTCAGATCGAGATCGGGTCCGAGTTGGTTGAAATTGGCGCCGCCATCGGTCGAGCGATAAACGCGGCGGCCGTCCCAAATAGGCATCGCCGAAAGGTCGACCGGCAGACTCGAGAGGTCGACCTCTTCGTTCAGCAAGACACCGTTGACACTGATTGCGGCGCTCGGCGCGCTTTCGTCGGGAGTACCCGCCGAATTTGTGAACCAGGTAAGCTTGTACTGGTAGTTGCCGACCGCCAAAGTGCCGACGCCGCCGTGAACGCCGCTCGAGGAATTCGTGTTCGGCGCGGACACGATTTGGATGTCGCTCGAGTTGAAGGCACCACCGCCCGAGTCGAGGATGGGAAACTCGACGGTCGAATCGCCCAAGGCTTCGGACGTCGAGATGCCCGGTATCGTGCCGATCACGAATTCCGGCGAGAGCACGCCGGTGAAGACTGCTTCCTGGGTCGCCTGGGCCACGGTCTGGCTACCCAGCGGAATGTTGAGCGGCACGAGTTCGCTCGTGGTGTCGATCTCGAAATTCTCGTCCACCGGGAGGCCGAGCAGGCGATTGCCGGTTGACGTGACGATGTCGTTCGCCGAATTGGTCTGCAATTGACCGTTGCGGGTAAAGAACGTTTCGCCCTGGGAGCCTTGGACGATCAGGAAGCCGTCGCCCTGGATGGCCACGTCGAGCGGATTGGAACTGATTTGGATCGTGCCCTGGGTGAAGTCGGGATTGATCGCCGCGACCTTGACGCCGAGACCGATCTGGCGGGGGTTGGTGCCGCCTGTGGAAGCGGTCGGCGCGGAGCCGATGCTCTGCGTCTGCAGAAACTGGTTGGCAAAGAGCACGTCGGATTCCTTGAAGCCGACGGTGCCCGAGTTGGCGACGTTGTTGCCCACGACGTCGATGATGGCTTCGGCGGCTTGCAGGCCGGTGAGAGACGTTGTCAAAGCAGATTGTAGACCCATGGTATTTTTACTCCTCCCCGAGTAAAGGCGGTGGATTGGTTAGGGTTCAGGGTTCAGGGTTCAGTTGTTGATGATCGGTGGGCGCAACTTGCGTCACGCTCCGTTGTCGACGACTTCGGAGACGTTGTTCAGGCTGACTTTGAAATTGCGGACGCGGAATTTTGCATCATCGCTGAACGGCAGTGTCTGGCGGGTTTCGCTGCGTCCGGCGTCTGCCTTCGTGTCGAGGTACGACGACTGCGAACCGTCGGCAAGCTGAGCGACGAGGCGGTAGTCGCCGGTGCCGCTGGCATCGGTGCGGTAGATTTGTTTGGCGCTTCGGGTCACCGGCAAGTTGCGGAGCTGGATCGATTGGAAGTTGCTGAGGCTCGATTCGGTCGAGACGGCGTCGTTTCCCGAGAGCTCGATCCCTTCGGAATTTCCCTGTTCGCCCTGCCAGACGATGCGGTAGCTGTACTCGCCCTTGCCGACGTCGCCGGATTCGACCGACGGCTCGGCCTTCATGTTGAGGTCGAGCTGAAGCTTCGGTTTTCCGTCTTCGATCGTGACGCGAGTGACAGTGCCGGAGACCGTCTGGTTGTCGTCGGAAATGGCCTTCACGTCCTTGCCGATCAGGTTGGTCGAGCTGGTGATGTTCTGGCCCAACAGCACGGAGTCGAGCGTGCTGGTGAGCTTGTCGGTCGAGCCGATCTCGCGGATCTGGTTGATCTGGTTGAGCATCTCCGAATTGTCCATCGGATTGAGCGGATCCTGATTCTGCATCTCGTTGATGAGCAGCTTGAGGAACACGTCGAGATCGAGATCGTTGAGCGTGTTGTGCTCGCCGAACTGCTGGCTGTCGGCAGCGGTGGCATTCAGTAGCGAAGGAATTTGCGTCATGGCTTTTGGCTCTCTGGTAGGTTTGACTGAAGCGTGACCTACGCGACGACGTTGATGCTGGTGTTGGTGATGGCCCGGCGGATGGGCGACGTTACTTCGGCGACTTGCGGAGCGGCGGCGCGGCGCGCGGCACCGTGGCGGTCCGGCAACGGATTGTGTCGATCGTGCTGACCGTGTTCTTGCGGGCCGAAATTCGGTTGCCCGTTGCCGCTGGTGTCGCGGCGAACGTCGACGTCGAACCGCTCGATCTTCACGTTCTGTTCGGCGAGCCGATCGCGGAGCGCCGGCAGGTTGTCGAGCAGCAATTGGCGGGCGGTCGAGTTTTCGGTTTCGATTGTCGCCGTGAGTGCGCCTTGGTTCACGGAGATTTCGAGCCGCATGGCGCCCAGCTCGGGCGGACTGAGCCGCAACTGCAGCGGCCCACCGCGCTCCTCGGCGGTTTGGATCGCGCGCGCGACGCGGCTGACAAAGCGGGCCGGGTCGACGTGCGGCGCGCCTTCGCCGCGGCCGGTACGGCGGCTGCCGGTTGCGCCGCCGGCGCTATTGCGCTCGAGCCGCGCGAAGGGCGAGAACAGGCCTTCTTTCACTCCGGCTAAGGCATCTTTGGGCTTGGTCGTCGAATCGACGGAGGCGGTCGACGCCGTGCCGCCCGGCTGCAATTGTGCCTGCACGTTGGCCGCGGTGGGTGCAATCGCCGGCGCGTCGGCGGAGCGAGCGCTGGCCGGGGTGCGTTCGTTCGGCGGTGTTGCTGCGTCGCGGAGCGCGGCTTCGGCGCGCGTGTTCGATTTCTTGTCGCTCTTTTTCGACGCGCCGTCGACCGCGGATTTTCGATTCTCAGTTTTCGTGGCAGGCGTGGGATCGCCCGAGTGGACAGCAGCCGCGGACTGGACGACCGCCTGCTGTTCACCGGCGTCGCCGCCGACCGCTTTGTCGTTCGGGCCGTGCTCGCCGCTGAGTGATTTAGCGTTGACGCGTGGCGAGTTGCCGTCTTCGTGCGCGGATGCCTGCTGCGATTCGGGCGAATCCGCGGACGCGTTTTCGGCGATCGCGGCGGCCAGGTCTTGTTCCGCTGTGTCCGGTTGCGCAAGTTGCGCGGCGGCGGCTCGGGCGTCGACGGCGGCGCTAGTCGGTTCGCCATGAGCCTCGGCGGCGGGTTGGGCGGAAGCACCGTCCGGATGAACCGAATGCGGCGCGGTGTTGTCGGCGTCGACAGCAGCGTCGGAGCCAATGGCCTGAGTGGCTTGTTCGGCCGGTGCGAGCAGGGCGGCGGCCCCCGCCGTTTCTGCGAGCTCGGCCTCGTCGGCATCGCGCGCTTCATCTGTTTCGGCTACATCTTCGGCAGTGGACTCCGATTTGGCAGGTGGAGCGGAATTTGTCGAAGGTCGCCGGTCGTCGTCGCGTTCCGTCGCCGACGGTCGCGTTGGCGCAGCCGGTGACGACGTCGTCGCGGCGTTTGCGCCGCTCGCCTGACGGAAATGGTTGTCAAACGCCGGCGCATCATCGCGGCCACGACTTGCCGGGGGCGCAGGCTCCGGCCGCGGGACGGGCAATTGCAGCAGATAGTCGACCTGTGCGTGGTTCATGGTCGCTCGGTTTATTCCGTGGTCGGTTTGAGGGTGTCGAGTTCGCTTTGGGCTTGTTGGAGCTTGTCGTTGCTCTCGTCGTCGTCGATCATCAAGCGGTGGATTTCGTGGAGCTTGTCGAGTTCTTCCGGCGTGGTGAAACTTTTGAGGATTTTGCCCTTCTTCGTCTCCGACATTTGTCCGAGGAGCAAGATCACATCGTCCATGCGCTCTTCGCTGATCCAGCGCATGAGCAGGTCTTTGGCGATCGCCGGTTTGATCTGTTCGAGGTCGGAAATTACTTTGGCGAGGTTTTCTTGCGTCGTGAGTTCGTCTTGTTGTTTGAGCTTGTCCTCCCAATCACTGGCCAGTCGGTCGAACTGCTCCGTTCTGGTTGCGAGAATATGTAATCGGTGGTCGAACTCCTGGCGGCCGCGTTGCAGCGAGAGCAGTTTCACTTCGTAGTTGCGATCGAGCACTTGCTGCTTTCCGACGACCGCATCGATCGACATTTCCTCCTGTGGCACTTCGCCTTCGGATCGCTGCTCGTCGGCGGCGATTTGTTCGAGATCGACGCCCTGCACGAGCGCGATCAAGCGAAACACTTTTTCGTCCGAGAGCCGCTCCGTACGCCATAAGTAGCCGACGCCCAGCGCCATCGTGATCACGGTGGCGGTGGCGACGTAGCCAATCAGGGCAAATAGGTAGCGGAGCATGGAGTTAGTGGTTTGGTGTTTTTCGGGTTAGTTGCGACGGTGTCTCGTGGACGCGACTTCGTCGAGTTGCTTGTGCTCGTTGCGTTCTTGCAGCTTGCGGTGCTCGCCGCGGCGGCGTTCGTCGAGCTTTTCGAGCACTCGTACGGCGCGGTCGGATTCGACCACTGCCACACGTCGGCGCTCGACTTCGACGGCGAGCCGACCGGCCTGGTCTTTGAGCTGTTGCTGCTGGGCATGGAGGACCATGTCGTAACGCTGGGCCTCGACGAGCTGGTTGACGTCCAAATGGGGCGACGCCAGTGCGGCCCGCTGCGACTCGCGCAGTGCGGCCGCTTCGGCCGCCAACGCGGCGCGCTGATCGGCGAGGATTTTCTCCGCGCGATAACCGTCCGCGAGCGCAGCGCGATGCTGGTCGCGCTGGGCGATCCGGAGTTTTTCGAGCGTCTCGAGTCGGAAACGGTACTTGCTCATCGACGTGATTGTTGTGTTGCTGCTATTGGCTTACGGTCAGGCGGCGGAGGCGGCGAGTTGCGGCGCGGCCGCAGTTGGCGCGCTCTTGAGCTTGGCGTGACACTGGGCGCCAATGGCTTGCAACTGTCCCACCAATTGGTCCCACGGCAGCTTGTGGTCGACGCGCTGCCGAAACAGTTCTTCGATTGGATCGCGCATGTCGACGGCGGCATCGACCGCGCGGTTGCTGCCGCGGCGATAGGCGCCGATCGAGAGCAGATCTTCGTGCTCGGCGTGGGCCGAGAGCAGCCGGCGGATCACTTGGGCGGCGGCTTTGTGCTCGTCGCTGGCGACGTCGTTCATCAGCCGGCTGATGCTCGCGAGCACGTCGACGGCCGGATAGTGGCCGCGGGCCGCGATCTTGCGCGAGAGCCAGATGTGGCCGTCGAGCAAACCGCGGACCGTGTCGGCGACCGGTTCGTTCTCGTCATCGCCTTCGACGAGCACGGAATAGAAGGCGGTGATGCTGCCCAGCTTCGACTGGCCGGCCCGTTCCACCAGCCGCGGGAGCAGACTGAACATGGAAGGGGGATAGCCGCGCGTGGTGGGCGGTTCGCCGGCGGCGAGACCGATTTCGCGTTGGGCCATGGCGAACCGCGTGACCGAGTCCATCAACAGCAGCACGTTGCGTCCCTTGTCGCGGAAATATTCGGCGATCGCCGTGGCGGTGAACGCCGCCTTCACGCGGGCGAGCGCCGGCTCGTTGCTGGTGGCGACGACCACCACGCTGCGTGCCAGGCCTTCCGTGCCGAGGTCGCGCTGGAGAAACTCGTTGACTTCGCGGCCGCGCTCGCCGATCAGTCCGATCACGATCACGTCGGCGTCGGTGTGGCGGCTCATCATGCCCAGGAGCACGCTCTTGCCGACGCCGGAGCCGGCGAAAATGCCGAGTCGCTGGCCGCGGCCACAAGCGAGCATGGCGTCGATCACGTGGACGCCGGTGGCGAGGGCTTCGCGGATGCGTGGCCGTTCGACGGGCGGCGGCGGCTCGCGGTCGAGCGACACGCGACCCAAGAGCACCGGCTGGGGGCGGCCATCAATCGCGCGGCCGTGGGCGTCGATCACGCGGCCCAACAATCCGCCGCCGCAGCGCAGGGTGCGGGTGGTACGTTCGAGACGTACGCGGTCGCCGCGGCGAACTCCGGCCGCGCCGGTGAACAAATAGACGATGGTGTCGCTGTCGCGGAAGCCGATCACTTCACCGCTGGCGGGCGCCCCCGACTCGCGCTCGATGGAAACTTGCGCGCCGACCGGTGCCGGGAAGTCGCCCACCGTGGCGGTCATGCCGACCGTTTCCACGATGCTACCAGTGAGCGACGTGGTCATGACTTCGTCGAGTTGGTGGCGAATGTCGGTGATGGTGTCGCGGTCGGAATCCATGGGTGCGGTTATCCTCGGAAGAAAGCGCGTCGCAAGCGACGCGGCCAATTGTTACGGTGTATTCAGGTCGTTACGACAGTTCTTCTTGGATGCGGGCCAATTGTGATTCGATTTGTTGGTCGATGTTGCCGAGCCGGGTTTGGACGACACAGCCGCCGGCCGAGACCGCGGGGTCGGCAACGATGCTCGTCGGGGCAAGTTTTCCGAGTGCCTGGGCCAGTTGTTCGCTCCCACTGCCGAGCAATTCATGGTCGGACGGATTCAAGTGCAGTGTGACGTCCGTGGCGCCGCCGGCTAATCGCAATGCGTCGCGGATCCACTCGAGCGAAATCTCCGGTCGCGCGCGGATCTCGCGGCGAATGATCCGCCCTGCGATCGCCGCGGCGACTGCCACCGCGGATTGCTCCCAGCGCCGGAGCCAGTCGGCCTTCGCGTCGTTGGTATCCGCGACGAGTTGATCGAGAGCAGCAATGAACGTGCTGAGCCGGCCGGCAATGTTTTCGTCCAGGGTGCGTTGGGCCGATTGCTCGGCAGCGGCGCGGCCAGCGGCTTCGGCTTGGCGGCGGACTTGCTCGGCCTGTTGGTGCGCCTGCTGGACGATCTTGGCCGCCTCGCGACGGACAGTTTCCAGGTATTCGTTGGCCCGGTCGTTCATGTCCTCGAAGTTGAACGCGACCGGCTGCACCGGCCGCCCGGAGGGCATTTCTGTGGAACTGTTGTGGCGAATGATCGTGGCCATGTCGGGTAACGCGGCAATCTACGAGGTTCTATGCCAAAACGGCGTGGAGCGAGTTGCGTCGAGCGTGGAGGATTTGGGCGGCGACGGTGGTGACTTCGTGTTGTGCCGCTTCGACGTCGCGGAGCCGCGTCGGTCCGCAATCGTGCAGCCGACGGCGAAAGGCCTTGGCGATTTTCCCGGGCATTTGTGCGGTGATGCGTGTCACGAGCGGCTCGCTGGCGCCCACCAGCGCGAGGACCAAGACCTCGGCGTCGACCGACTTCAAAACGGCGGTGAGCGTCGACTGATCCAGCCGCGCAAGATCGTCGAAATGAATTTGCGGCAAGCGTGGCGTCGCAGCAGGGGCCGGACGAGCGACCGGCGGCTCCGGTGGTGTCTCGATTGCGACTGGTTCCGGCGTCCTTGCTGACAGCGCGGGAGCCACTTGCCGCGCCAAGCTCTGATTGTGCTTGACCAGGTTGGCGAGGATCTCGCGGCGGGCTGCCGGATCGGCTGCGGCGAGGATCGCGGCCACGGTGTCGGTGCGTTGCACGGGGCGTACGCGGGTGGCTTGTTGCCGCGCGACCCAGTCGGCCAGCTCGCGCTCGAGCACCTGCAAACTGCTCGGATCGGTGTCGCCCAGCATCGACAGTCGCTCGATCGCGTCGGACTGCAGTTTTTCGGGAAGCGCGGCGAGCACCTGGGCCGCCCGAGCGGGCGCCAGGTACGAGAGCACGACCGCCACCGTCTGGGCATGCTCGCGCGCCAGATAGGGCACCAGCGATTCGACGCGTGCATCATCCAGGAATTCGAACGGCCGCGCGGCCGTACGCGGCTCGGTATCTGGCGGACTGCCAAATGCAGACAACGCGGACGAAGACAGGTCCAATTCGACACCGCGACGCGGATCTTCCTGCGCCACGGTCCCGCTGCGACGAAACTCGGTCGACACGTCGGCCCGTTCTTCCGGGTCGACTTTGCCGAGCGCATGGATCGCCAGCCGGACCGCTTTGGCCTCGGCAGGGGCGAGACGCGCCAGCACGCTGGCGGCGGCGTCGGCATCGAGGCTGCGAATTACGATCGCGGCTTTGCGTAAGTTTGGATTGCTGTTCGTCACTTTTCTACATCGCGTGAATTATGTTGAACTACAACTAACTTGCCTTGCCGATCCACGATTTGAGGATCGCGGCGGCGGCTTCGGGATCTTCGCGGACCATTTCGGCGAGGTCGTCCTTGAGCGAGACGCCTTTCTTGATGCGGAGCCGGGTGCGTTCCGGTGCGTTTGGATCGGAGCTTTGTTCGGTGTCCGCCTCGTCGGCGTGAATCGTGAGTGCTGGCGTGGCGGCCAGGGGCGAACCACCTGAGGGAGCACCCTTGACGACCGATTTGAGCACGAGCAAGCTGAACATGGCGACGCCGATCATCGCCAACGAGCTCCAATAGCGGCCGGTCCAGGCCATGGCGTTGCTGGCGAACGAGGGCGGCACGATCTCCGGCTGCGCGATCGAATCGACGATTTCGACGCGGGCTTGTTTGTACTGGTCCTCGCCTTTGTTCTGCCGCGTCAAGAGTGGCACGACGACGTTCTGGACCTTGAGCACAATATTGTCCTGGATGGCGAGGAGATCGGTTTCCTTCGGCGCGTCCTTGGCATCGGGGTTGCGCTGCTTCCAGATGGATTCGATGTAGTTCCGCGGGATCGTGATCGTGGCCCAATCTTCCTTGGGCGTAAAGCCAGTCCGCTGAAGCGACCGCTGCTCCTGGCCGACGAGGTTGTCCGCTTCGTCGGTCGTTTTGGAGGTTTTGCTCGATTCGCGTTGGGCGAGCTGCGGCAGCACGCCCTGGCGGTTGGGGCCTTGGGCGGTGACGCCCGGTGGGCCGCCGCCGTCGGGGCTGCCCGACGAAGTCGTCTCTTCGACGGTGAGCGATCTGAGCGCCGTGCCTTGCTTGTCGGGCTTGAGATTCTGCACCGTTTCTTGAATTGTGTCGTCGAGTTCGGCGCTGACTTCGACGCGGATGCCGGGAATGTCGCGGAGCGCGTTGAGAATCTGTTTTTTCTTGTACTGCTCGTACGCGACGCGGCTCTTCCAATAGCCGTCGGCGAAAGACTCGGCGTAGACTTCGTCGAAGCCGAGGATATTCTCTGCGCCCAGGCTGGTGACGACCACGTCTTCGATCCGCATGCCAACGACTGCGTGGGCGACCAGCTTTTGGATCACACTTGCGCGGCGCGGATCGAGCGACTCGCCGGCAATCGGTTGGATGTTGACCGACGCGGTGACTTGCTTGTCGTGGCGCAGTCCGCGTCGCTGCTCCTCGTCGTAGAGCACGATGGCGTCTTCGACCCAGTGCATGTGGCGGATGATTTCGCCGAGCATCTGCTGGCGGGCAATCTTGAGCCGCTCGCGCGTGGCTTCGCCCGATTCCCAGGGGCCGCCTTGGTCGAGGGCGTTCTCGAGATACGTGTGGAAATTCGGCGGGATGGCGCCGCCATCGACGACGGCGGCGAGATACTCGGCCTTCTGGCCAGTGGGCACCAGGATGCGATTGCCCTCGCGGCGCTGATCGTTGAGGCCGGCCTTGGCGATGGCCGCTTCGATCTGGTTGAGTTGGCCGTCCGGCAGATATTGGCCGCCGAAGAGGAATTCGTCCGGCCCGGCCGACTGATACTGGAACAGGTAGCCGACGCTGACGACGACGACCGCCAGCAGCAGGCCCGCGGTGATCCGCGCGCCGGGCGTCATCGACCGGAACAGGTCGCTGATTTGTGCAATTGCTTGATTCAGGAAATCCATCCGTGGACCTCAAAAGCAGGGAGCAGGGAGCAGGGAGTGAATAGCGGAGAGTGACTTCACTCCCTGCTCCTTGCTCCGTGCTAAATCCGTATGTCACGTACTTCTTGATACACTTCCATCAGTTTGTTTCGCATCTGCATGGTGAGGCGGAAGGCGAGGTCGGCTTTTTGGACCGCCGTCAGCACTTCGGCCGGATTCACGTCGCCGCCGGTAAACATCTGCTCGACCGCCTGGTCGGCGTCGAGTTGCATGGTGTTCACTTGCTTGATCGAGTCGAACAGCATGTCTTTAAACGAGGTGTCGCTCGACTGGTTGGGACCCATCGCAGGGTTCAACAGCGGCGGCGGCGACGATAATTGTGCGGAGTTGATTGGGTTCATGGCAAATACGTTAGCCTTTCCAGGCTGACATGTTCGGGATGGTCAGGCTGGAAAGCCTGACGTACGGGGATTAGGCAATGATCCTCAACGTGTTTTCCACTAGGTTCTTCGAGACTTCGATGATGCCGACGTTGGCTTCGTAGGAGCGTGAGGCTTCGAGTGCATCGACGAATTCGGTGGTCATGTCGACGTTGGGATATTGGACGTAGCCCTGGGCGTCGGCGTCGGGGTGGCCCGGTTCGTATTTCATCTTCGGCGGCTCGCTCGAATAGTCGACACTGCCGACCCTGACGCCCGCTCCGCCGCCGGAGCTGGTGATGCCGGTGTCGGTTTGGAATGTGACGTAGCGGGGCGTGTAGGGTTCCGCCTCGCCGCGCTCGTTGCGGGTGGTCGACATGTTGGCGATGTTCGACGAGATCGCGTTGAGCCGCGTCCGTTGTGCGACCAAGGCACTCGTGCTGATGTCGAAGGAGGTGAGCATAGTTAATCTCGTACGTTAGGCTTTCTAGCCTGACATTGGTTCGGTGTTCGTTTGTCAGGCTAGAAAGCCTGACGTACAAATGGCTACGCCACCCGTTCGCTGATCGCCGCCTTCAGCAGCCGGAATTGGTTCGAGAGGATGCCGACCGCGAGGTTGTGCTCCTGCTGGTTTTTGACGACTTCGTTGATCTGATTTTCCATGCTGACGTTCACGCCGTCGTGGCGGAGGATGCTCTTGAAGGAGTCTTTCACGTGGTCGAAGGCTGCAAATTTGCGATCGGCGCGACTGACGGAGTTCCCCGCTTGCGACGCCGAGTTGCCGTAACTGCCGTAGCCGTAGCTGCCATAGTCGTAGGCGGGAGCGGGCGACGAATGGCTAGCAGCAACGGCCTCTTGGAGCTTCTCTTGGAATAGCTCGGGCGAGAGGTCGCGGGTCTTGTAGCCCGGTGTGTCGAGGTTGGCGATGTTGCCGGCCAGGACGCCATGGCGTGCTTCCGTAAAGTTGACGACTTGCTCCAAGAGCGGAACGCTCGAGGTGCCAAATAATGTGGAGAGCATGGTTTCGGCCCGCGTTTGCGCTCGCCACCCCTGTTATCCAAACTTCCTATTCGCCGTGAGTCCCGGCTGGTGCGCCATTGCAACTGCCGTGCCGCGGTGGCGCGTGACATTTTTCTCACGTCGCGCGGCCGCGTTTCTTCTCACCGCTCATTCGCTTTCGAAAAGTGTTGCCATCGATCGGCAAGATCTTCGGCAATTTCTGCCGCTGGCATCCGGCAACTTTTGCCGGTGTGCTTCCTAACTGGCTCTGGCAAAGTTTTTCTCCCGCGGTGCGTAGCCGTACTGCCGCAGTTTGCCGCTCAGCGTGCGCAGGCCGATGCCAAGGGCCTCGGCCGTCTTCGCGCGATGACCGTC
>JANNTD010000234.1:0-7166 GCA_031403315.1 Planctomycetota bacterium | reverse complement strand
ATTCTCGCCGCTGCTGCCGCCGATCGCCGCCCATTACCGGGCGTCCGACGCAACCGGTTTGCTCAAATTCATCATGCGCGATCTGGACGGCGTAGTCGACACCGTGCCGACGCTCTACGCGATGCAGTCGCTGTTTAACGTCTACGGCAACTATTCGCAAGTCGCGCGGTCGAACCCGTTCGTGCTGCGAATCCAGCCGCCGCTCACGATCGAGGACGAGCAGATCGACCAGTTGCTCGCAGCGCTCAATGTCATCGCGCCCGACCTGGCGGACTGCGCGATGATGGTCGAGTCAATCGTATCGAAATCGACGATTGGGCTACACGAGGGTGATCGGAGCAACACCGACGGCACCGCGCTTCCGCCGCGTCCCAAGCGAACGCCCGCCAATCGAACGCCGCTCTAGCTGATTGGGACCAGTACTGATTCGGAATCAGTCGCTCTGACGCTCGCTCGCAACTGGCCGATCGCGAGGTCGATCAGTTCCGCCCCTTCTTCGGCCGACAATGCGGCCGCGTCGTAGTGGAGCGACAACATCAGCCGCCCGCCGTGAGTCGCCACGCCAAAGGCCGCCGACGTGAGCGGCCGGATGGGCGGATAGAACTCGATGGCCCGGATCACCTCCGTTCCGATGGTCGGGAACACGGGCCCCAAATTGCTCACGACACAAGTCGCCTGGCAGCGATCCACGGGCAAAAATGGGCGCAGCGAACCGAACAGCATCTGCAGCGTGTGCAGGATTTGCACGAAGACCACCCCCAGCCGCAGCCGCTTGACCGCGGTCAATTCCCAATGCAGGACCCGGAGCATGCGACTCCGGTCGGTCCAGCGGTGGGGCCGACGATCGAGATTGATCATCGCGACCACGTTGGCCGCGGGCATCCGCTCGTCACCAGCCACGCGTAAGTTGGTCGGAACCATGATGCGCTTGTGATCGCGCGATCGCGCCGGCCAGTGGCATTCCACGAATTCTTGAATCGCTATGAACACGTCGCGCAGGAGCAGGTCGTTGACGGTCACGCGGTCTTGCTTCGCCGCGCGAATCACGGCCGACGTTTCTTCCTCCGTCAATGCTCGCCAGCAAAACCCGCTGGCGCGATTGCCGCGCGATTCGCTGGCGGCAGGCAGTTTGCCGAGGGGAGCCGGGTGGTGAGCCAAGAACTCAATCGCGCCGAGCCAACCCAACGAGCCATAGAGCCACCGCAGCGGCCGGCGCCAGCCGGTAAGTCCGAGACTATCCCGGCTGGCGAGGAGGTGCTCATCGAGTGGAGGCAACGTCGATTGCGCCGCGCCGGCCTCTGTTCCGTACGCGGCGAGCAAGTCACCGACAAATTGGATGGCGCCCAGCCCGTCGGTACAAGCGTGATGAAATTCGATGCCGAGTACGTCGCCCTCTTCATCGCGACTCACACTGAAACGCAAGCCAGGTTGGCAGCGCAAGTCAATCGGCGACAAAACTTGCTGGTCGTCCCCCGACAACTCCGAGGATTCTACATTCCATTGAATGGGATACCGCGGATCGTGGCATGCGCGCCATCGCTTGGGTCGATCGCCAGCGTATTCCACCTGGGCGCGGAGCAGCGGATGGCGCCTCGTGGCGACCTCGATCGCGTCGCCCAGCCGCGATTCCTCCAGCCTCTCGCGCAGCCACACGACGATGAAAAAGCAGCGGGGATAGTCGGCCGAGTCGTCGGCCAACATGTAGTGTTCGATCGCGTTGAGTGGCAGCGGAAAGTCCATGACATCTCCATCTTAGTTGGAGTCGCATGGGGCCGCCCAAGGCAAATCGCAGGCTTTTGTGTCCGCGACAGGTATCGGCCGAGTTTTTTGAACCGTTTAATTTCCAGGTTCGATGGTCTAGAATCAAGGCTGGGGAATCTTATACTTAGCGCCAATTGAGCAGGCTATGCCGCGGATCGTTCGAATCGTGGCCACGGAAGTCGTGGTGCCGGCCCGGCCGGGGACGATCAATAGCCCGGGCATCGACCAGCCGCTCCACAAACTGCCTGTGGCGGGGCAGGCGTCGTGGAGCGTTCAATTCGACGCGCTGCCGAAGTGCCTGCTCGAAGTCTATCTCGATGACGGCACAATCGGCTTGGGAGAGCTGTACCGCGACCACGACGGGCGCGTCGTCGAGAGCATTGCCAAGCGACTCGTTGGGACGCGGCTCGAGGAGCTCTCGCGCCAGCAACTGCCGATCGCCCACTGCCGCGAATATGACGGCTTCGAGTGCGCGATTTGGGACGCCTTTGCCAAACTGCACAATCTGCCGCTGGTCGATCTGTTGGGCGGCCAGGTGCAGCCGCGAGTGCGTGTCGGCGCTTGGTCCGGCCACCGCACGCTCGCGGAGATCGGCCCCCTGGCCGCCCGCTTTGCCGAAGCCGGCTACGATTGCATCAAGTTCAAATGCTCGCTGGAAGACGATGTTGTCGGCTGGTGCCGCGCGATCGCCGAGACGGCGCCGTCGATGCAAGTGATTCTCGATCCGAACGAGCGTTGGGAGCGGCCGGCCGAGGCGCGGCAGCGGATCGATGTCTTGCGGCACGTGGGGAACGTGATGTGCCTGGAGGATCCGATTCCACGCTGGATGCTGCCTGAATACGCCAAGCTCAAGACGCTCTCCCCGATTCGCATCGTGCTTCACGTCTCACTGCCGTACATCTATCATGGCCAGCGAGTACACGACGCGATTCGGGCGCTCGAGCTTTCGGCGGTCGACGGCTTCAATTTCAACGGCGGGCTCGTGGGTTTCCAGCAGCTCGACCGGATCGCCACGGCGGCTGGGCTGCCGTGCTGGCACGGCTCGGAGATCGATCTGGGGATTCTCGAGGCGATGTATTTGCACCAATGTGCCGCGGCCCCCAGTTGCGTTTGGCCGTCCGATATCTTTGGACGGCTGATACGGGAGCACGATCTGCTCACCATGCCGCTCGATTTGCAGCCACCCTTTGCCATGCTGCCGAGCGGTCCGGGTTTGGGTGTCGCGCTCGACCGCGACGCCGTCCGCCACTACCAGACCGAGCTGCGGGAGTATAGCGTATGACCGAATCGCCAACGGCAGGCCATGAGTCGAAGCCGGTC
The DNA here is from genome assembly GCA_031403315.1 of Planctomycetota bacterium. GTDB lineage: Bacteria > Planctomycetota > Planctomycetia > Pirellulales > Lacipirellulaceae > DASYDU01. Next base: position 4,085 of record JANNTD010000234.1, on the reverse strand, counting down.
AAGCGGCTGCCCGCCGGCGCGACGCAGCACGCTACAGCCGGACCCTATTCGCCGGTGCTCGAAGTCGACGCCAGGCACCTGGTCGTCATCTCGGGCCAGGTCGCGCTCGATCCAGAGGGCAGCATTGTCGGCGACACGATCGAACAGCAGACGCAGTACACGCTTGCCAACTGCCGCCGCCAACTCGAAACCGCCGGTTGCACGCTTGCCGACGTCTTCAAAGTCAACGCCTTCATGTCAGATCTAAGTGATTGGGACCGCTTCAATGCCGCCTACGTCGAAAGCATCCCGGAGCCGCGGCCTGTGCGAACCACGATCGGCGCGAAGTTGTTGCCGGGGTTGCTCATTGAAATCGAAATGTGGGCGGCAAAACGATCATGATTTGGCAAGAACTCAAGAGCCCGGACTTCGAAAACATCGGCCGCGCGACGCCGGTGCTATTGCCGGTGGCGGCGGTCGAACAGCACGGAACCCATCTGCCGCTGGCGACTGACCGCATGATCGTCGAATTCTTCGCGGCCGAGCTCAATGCGCGGTTAGGGCCGCAGGTGCTCGTGCTGCCCAGTGTGCCGGTCGGCTGCTCGGATCATCACATGGAATTCCCCGGCAGCCTCACGCTGCGACAAGCGACGTTTCTCGCCGTCGCCCAAGAATACCTGCATTCCGCATGGCGGCATGGTTTTCACAATTTCCTGGTCCTCAATGCCCACGGCGGAAATCAAGGCGTCGGCCAAGTGCTGCTGGAGCAGTTTGGCACCGAGCATCGCGATTCGCAGATCGTCGTGGCAACCTGGTGGCGTGTGGCCCTCGACGCCTTGCTAGCCTTGAACGAAACGGGCGCCGGCGGCGTGGGACATGCCTGCGAATTCGAGACTTCTCTGATGCTGCTGATCGCGCCGGAACTGGTGGCGATGAACGCGGTCGAGCCGCGCGGCAACGTGCCGACGTTCGACTGGGCGGAAGGCGATCTGCTCCGTTCGCCGCGGGCCGCACTATTCCGCACGATGAAAGACATGACGCCGCACGGTGCCTATGGCGAGCCAGCCCAGGCAAGCGCGGCGAAAGGACGACAAATTGCCAACCTGGTTTGCGACGCGCTCTGCGTGATCCTGACCGACCTGGCCAAACCGCGGTGAGCCGGCGTCGGCAGCTATTCGGCGCCGCGCTCGTCGTAGAAACGGCGATTGGGGTTGATGATCGTCCACATTACCATCGCTAGTAGGAATCCCACGGCGTAGACGCCAAACAACGTGTTCCAGCTGAATGTGTTGAAGATTCGCGCGCCGATGTAGGGCTGGGCCGAGTTGCCGAGATTGCCGACCATATTGACAAACCCCAGCGCGATGCCGGCGTAGCGGCCGCCCATGTCGACGATCGCCGCCCAGTTGGCCGCCTGGCCGAAATCGTACGCGGCTGCCGCCAGGCACATCAGGATCGTCGCGTCGCGCTGCGATTTGACGTGGGGAATCGCCAACATTGCCGCGGCGGCGACGAAGCATCCTGCGATCGGAAAGACTGCTCGACCCAGTCGCCGCCAGCCCGTTCGTTGGACCAGTGCGTCGCTGAGGACGCCGCCCACCAAACAGGCAATTCCGCCACAAACGAGCGGCCAGGCCGACGACCACTCCGACTGGGCGAACTCCACGCCATGCACCTGCTTCATGTAGCGCGGCATCCAACTCACGAAGAACGACCAACCGAAATTGCCGCAGATGTAGTACAGCGCCATCGCCCACAACCCAGGCGAAGTGAATAGACACCGCCAGACACGGGCGTCGACACGCTGGTCGGTCTTGATCTGGCCGCGGCCCGTTTCAATGTGCTGCAACTCGGTCGGACTCACGGACCTTTTCTCCGCCGGATCGTCGCGAAACCAAGGGTAGAAAGCGAGGCACCACAGCAATCCGAGCGCACCCGACACAAAGAAACCAATTCGCCAGCTTGGGAGCACCGCGATCCATTCCAACAAAGTCGATCCGCCAGCCGCTGCTTGCAACGAGTCGATCCCACGAGTCAGTGTGCCGAACAACAACGGAGCAAATGCGGCCCCCCACCGCGCGGCGAGCCAGAGTGCTCCGCCCGCGCGGGCGCGCTCGATCTGCGGCAGCCAGCGCGATTGGACGTGCGCCATGTTCGGGTAGGCGCCGGCCTCGCCCACGCCGAACAGAAAGCGATATACCAGCAGCGAATAGAATCCCGTCGCCGCACCCGTCAGCGCGGTGAACACCGACCAGGCGAGCACGATCCGCGTCAGCGTGAACCGTGCTCCCACGCGATCGCCAAGCCATCCGCCGGGAATCTCAAATAGGGCGTAGGCCAGCCAGAATGCGCCAAAGACCAACCCCATCTGCTCGTCGCTGATCGTCAGCGACTGCTGAATGCTCTCTTGAGCGCGAACGATACACTGGCGGTCGAAGTACGTGAGAAACGACAGCCCGCAGAGAAACGCCATCACGGCGAAACGAACTCGCGTCGTCGCCGCGCCCGACCGGAATCGCAAGTCGCCCTGCTGCATGAGCATCAAACTAACGACAGCGGGAGTTCGTCGCAACTGCCGACGTGCCAATTCCGTCGTTAGTGCCTAGCGTTCGGCGACGCGGGCCGGGCCTTCTTTGTGCAGCACCGTGCCGGTGAGCAGCCAGCCGTCTTGGTCGCTGCGGAGTACACGGCCGGCGGGGCCGAAATAGCGGCGAACGGCCTCGAAATTGGGCAGGTCGCTGCCGTCGAGCCGCTGCTTGCGCAAGACGCCCTCTTCCTTCTCCACCTCGGTCGTGAGCATCCGATTGAGGAATTTGCCGAACATCGTTTCCGACTCCGGCATGCGGCCCTGGCGGATCAGCTCGTAGGTCGGGCGGAAGGCTTCGTCGGTGCGAACGAACGACCAGCCGCTGCGATCGCCGGAAGCGAGCTGGTCCATGCGGGCGGAAACAAGCTGGTAGTCGCCGCTCGAAGTGAGTAGCTCGCGCTGGCCGAAGCCGCCTAGCAGGTGCTCGAGATACTTCATGTCGGACGCCAGCAGCAATTGGCCGAATGCGACACAAACCGCCGAGTTCGGCAGGACGCGTCCCTTCTCCTGGTCGTCGTCGGCGACTGGTGCCGGATCTTCGATCGACAACGGGCTTAGGCCCGGTGCATCGATGTCGAGTTCGTGGATGGTAACGTCCTCGGGCACCCGCTCCCAGATTACAAAGTTGCCGAACTCGCGGCGTTCGACGTCGGGCTCTTTCTCCATGATGCGGCCGATCGTCTCAGCCAACTTCTTTTCGTCCTTGGCTTCGATCGCAATCAGAGAACGCTCGCTGTTGATCGAGATCGGCATCGAGTAGTCGGTGACGAGCGTGATGCGGTTGCCCAAGTGGGCTACCAGCTCGTCGCGGACATTGACCTGCGGACCATACGCGTCCTGCTCGATTCCTTCCATCGAGGTCTTGAATGCGTCTTTGTGACCTTCGATGGCGTCGAACAGCGTGCCGAAGTGGTCAAACGCGTTGAGCATGTCGACGTTGTAGGTGGCGTAGCGGGCGCACATCCGCGGCGCCCAGGACGGCGGTGCGAGCGCCGCAGTGTTCGGCAACTGCAACATTTGCATTGCCAGATTCCAGCGCAGCGGATCGGACTCCTTGCCTTTGACGGGCGGAGCGTAGACCGCCAGGCGGTAGACAACTTCCGAGCCACCGGATGTGAGCATGTTGGCATAACCGCCGACACCCTGGATCGCGTCGAAGCCCTGTTCCTCGAGAATTTTTGCCAGGTCTTTGTCCTCGCGGAGGCGGGCGCCCTGGTCGAGTGTCCGCACGGCGTAGGTCAGGCCGAACGGCTCAGCAAACCAGCGGACCTCCGGCTGGAGATCACGCGAATCTTTTTGCAACTTGGCCATCGTCGCGCTGTAAGCGGCGAGCGAATGCAGATTGTCTTGGGGCGTGCCGCTGAATCGCTTGAGCATCGCCTCGGCCTGGTCGCGGCCGTTGACGCCCACCAGCACTTTGTCGCGAATGAAATAGACAGTCTGCAGCGGATCGTCGTTGGCGTTCTTGGCGGGGACGTCGAAAATCGTGAGTGTCGTTCCCGCCGCCTCGATTTCACGC
>JANNTD010000233.1:0-1883 GCA_031403315.1 Planctomycetota bacterium | reverse complement strand
GGATTTCGCGTCAACTCGGGGTCGAGGACGACCCGGCTCGCTGGCTCGCTACTCCAGCGGATTGATCACGAGGCCACTGAGCAGTTTGGGATAGAAATACGTGCTCTTGGCGGGCATTCGTTCGCCGTGGCTGGAGATGGCGCGGATGTGTTCGACCGTAGCGGGCATGACGAGGGCGGCCAGCTCGAAGCAGCCGCCAGTGCCCTGTTGGCCGGTGGCGTCGCGGCCGGCGGCGTCGCCTTCCTTCAGGCTGCGAACGACTTCTTCGATGTCGCGCACGTACTTCGGGGCGGGCAGATTCGCGGCGTCGAGGAGTGTATCCATCACTAGCCGGTGCAAGATACTCACACCCAGTCCCTGCCAGTCGGCGGAATGATCGGCGGCGACTTCGGCCATGCGACGTCGCCCGGCGTCGGTCAGCCGGGCAATCGTCCATTGGTCGTCCTTTGCGGTGTGGAAGCCGAACGTCGCCTGGTCGACTTCAACTTCGATCTCTTCCCAGAGCGAGCGTGCGCGATCGGGGCCGCTGCCAGCTGGTTCCGTGGCGAAGGCATCGCCGAGTTGCTGCTTCAAGTCTTGCGAACTCATTGGCGGGAGTCCGCGGAAGAGGCGATGCGTGGCGAGCACCAACATGCCAGGGTCGCTCATCGAGACGCACATCATGAGCACGTAGTTGGCCGGGTGATCGAAGGGTAGCGTTTCGCCGCGCTCGGCAAGCTCAGCCGCTAAATTGTCTCGCAATGTGCAGGCGGTTTCGTAGCGGTGGTGGCCATCGGCGATGTACGTGGGCCGGCCACCCATCGCCCCAATCAGTTCGGTGATCACACGCACGTCGCTTACAGGCCAGATGCGATGCACAACGCCGAGGTGATCGGTCGCTTCGAGCGGCGTGATGCCGATGATAGCTGATTCGAGCAGATTTTGGGCGACGTTCTCCGGATCGGGGTAGAGGCCGAAGATCTGGCTCAGATTCGCCTTGCATGCCGTCCAGAGTTTGAGGCGATCGGCTTTGGCGCTGCCGTGCGTCTCTTCGTGCGGATAGATCGTACCCTCGCCGAACCGCTCGAGCCTCACGCGGCACATGAACCCGCGCCGCGTGTGCGTCACGCCGCCTTCGGTGAACTCCTGGTGATAAACGTAAATCGCCGGCTGGGCCTCGGTGAACAGCACACCCTCGCGCAACCAACCTCGCAGGAGCCGCGACGCCCGCGCGTAGCGGTTGTTGTGCTCATCATCACCGGGTTCATCGCGATTGAGGATCAGTCTCACGACGTTCGTTGGATGCCGATCGTAGAGCGAGGTCTGTAACTCGGCGTCGATCACGTCGTAGGGCGGCGCGATCACATTGCTCAGCGAGCCAACGTGGCCGAGGTCGTAACGGATGCCGCAAAAGGCTTGGATGTCAGGCATGGGGAGTAATTCGCAAAATAAAACAGGCTCCGAGAATTGTTCCCGGAGCCTGTGTGAGTTGTCAAACCCTAACCGGCGTTCGGCGAGTCTACTCTTCTAATACCGGTAATAATTCGGCTTGTACGGCCCGTCGACCGGGATGCCGAGGTAGTCGGCTTGCTTCTGCGAGAGCTTCGTGAGCTTCACGCCGAGCTTGTCGAGGTGGAGCCGCGCGACTTCCTCGTCGAGCTGCTTCGGCAGCATGTAGACCCGCTTCTCGTACTTCTCGGCATTGGCGCAGAGTTCGAGCTGCGCCAGCACCTGGTTGGTGAAGGACGCCGACATCTCGAAGCTCGGGTGGCCCGTGGCGCAACCCAGGTTGAGCAACCGCCCCTCGGCCAGCACCAGCACGCTGTGGCCGTCGGGGAACGTCCATTCGTCGTACTGCGGCTTGATCTCCACGTGCTTCACGCCCGGCACCGACTCGAGGCCGG
>JANNTD010000232.1:0-25707 GCA_031403315.1 Planctomycetota bacterium | reverse complement strand
ACCACATCGTGCTCATCTACACCGGCTTCGGCAGCCGCTGGCCAGACCGCGAAAAATACCTGGGCACGGCCGAACAAGGGCGCGCCGCCGTGGCGAAGCTCCACTTCCCCGGCCTTGATCCCGCCGCCGCCGATTGGCTCGTCTCGAAACGGCACATTCGCATGGTCGGCATCGACACGGCCAGCATCGACCACGGCCAGACACGCGACTTCCCCACGCACCAGCGGCTCTTCCGCGACAATGTGCCCGCACTCGAAAACGTCGCCAACCTCGACCAGCTCCCATCGCACAGCTTCACGCTCTCAGCCCTGCCCATGAAAATCGCCGGCGGCAGCGGCGCACCCACCCGCATCGTCGCCATCCTCGACAAGTGATTCACCACAGAGGCACGGAGGACACGGAGAAGGAAAGGAGAGATTGCAAAGTGCAAAATTAAGAGTTCTGCAATTTGCATTTTTCAATTTGCATTTTGCATTTTGCAATCTCTTCCCTTTTTTCTCTTCTCAGTGTCCTCCGTGCCTCTGTGGTTCAATTCCCTGCAACGTAGCAGTCCGGCCAAGAACCCTGCTTACGGCGTCGGTTCGGTCTCCTCGCGGAGCGTGAAGCTGATGCCGTGGAAGCCGGTGTCCGTGTCGTAGATCACGCCGACCGACGGTGTCATGTACCCCGCGATCACGTCGAACGGCGGCAGTTCGTTCGCGGCGAGAGATTCCGATAGGGCGGCGAAGAACGGATTTCCTTCCGCATGCTCGGCCAGATACTCCTTGGTCTTTTCCGACGTGAGCAGGTCGTACCACTGCCGTAGCGATTCCTCGGGCCGGTTGTACATCCAGACGGCGGGCGTCACCCCGGGCGCTTCCTGCTCGACCTCGACCGCCAATTGCTGGTAAGCTGGCACATCGGCCAGCCGGTCAACGGTGCCGTCGCGGGCCGCGATCGCCTGCTCGAACAACTGACAGGAGCCGCCCAGGAACAAGTAGCCGTCCATCACCGCGACAAACGGCGTGCTCGGCGGGTCGTCGCGCAGCTCCTCCGGCCAGTCGATCACAAACGCGTGGTAGGTGACGTCGCCAAACTTTCGCTCCTCCGTCCGCTCGGGAAACTTCGCCAGGATCGTCGCGAGCGTCTTTTCGGCCGCCGCCTGATCGCCCACCTTGAGCGCGATCGTGCTTTGTTGGCCGCGGAAGCGGGCCGGTTTCTCGTAGCCGATCATCCAGCTAAACCGCCCGGCGACATTGTCGATCACGTCGGTCTCGAAGTTGATGCCCCACTCTTCGGACAGATGCTCGGCGACGAACTTGTCGGTCGCACCTTCATATTGAAATCGGTCCACCAGCGAGCGGATCGTGTTGAACGAAGTCCGCACATTCCAGTTCCACGTGAAATACGTCTCGAGGTCGGCAAAGACCCACGGTTCTGGCGTCGTGTCCCCCGGCTCGAAGGCGATGACCTGCATCACGCCCGAGCGCGGGTTGTCCAAGAGCACGTGCAGGTGCGAGAGACCGTCGTAGCGGCCGGTGGAGAAGGTCATCGTCGCGCCGATGCCCGCCAGCCCGTCGATGCCCAGCGCCGGAAACGTCGCCATCGCCACGCTCATTCCCGCGTTGTCGCGATTGAACTGCCGGATCAGCCCGATCGGGTCGACGTAGAAGATGATGTTCGGCGGCGGGTCGTGCGCGCGGCGACAATGGCGGAGGATCGTGACGAACTCGTTGTTCTCGGCCAGCGTGCGGCCGCTGTACTGCGGCGTTTGGTCGGCGGCGGGTTCTTTGTCGGGTGACGCGGAGTTTGTTGCTTCCGTCGTTTCGGCTTCCACTTCGTCCACGCTCGCTGAAGCGAGCTCGCCGTCACCGCTGGCGTTCCAATGTTGCAGAATTTCGCGGAGCAGGCCGGGATCGGTCGCTGCGACAATTGTATTTTCCCTCTCGAAGATACCCACGGTGTGATCCTGGTTGTCGCCCTCGCGGACGACCGTCACCTCGACGCCCTCGATCGTCTCGGTTGTCGTCTCGCCACCATCCTCTTTGATTCGTTCGAGCACCGAATCCAGCATTCGCTTCGCCACGCTCGGCGCGTCGCCTTGATCCACCAGCAGCACGAACGCCGGCTTGTAATCGCGCCGGGCGACGATCGCGAACGCCACTTCCGCCCGCGGCAAGTCCTTGAGTTCTTCCCACGAGACTCCCAGCCACTCGGCCACCTTTTCGGAGTAGAGGTCGCCGGCGCCACCGTAGAGTCGCTCGACGAGTGGCGCAAGCTGCGGATCGCGGACCATTCGCCCTGTGGCCGTCTCGCGTAGCCGATCGAGCAAGTCGCCGACGCTGGGTGTCCGCACCAAGAGCAGCGTCTCCTCGGGCAACAGCTTCATCGCCGACGGCCGGGCGAGCACCGGAGCCGACGCAGCCAGCAACAGTATCCCGGCACAAATTGCGGCGTTAATGCTGGAAAATTGACGTGAGAATTTGGCAGGCATGGCGAGACTCCGTCTTGTTTTTAGGCCCAGCAAGGTGGCGTAACTCGAATTCGTTTCCGGGGTTTAATTCTTGGCAGTATTCTACGCTATAATGGTCGTTGGCGAACGTCGCCTACTTTTGGAGACTCGACCGATGCAGGCCCGCAAAGCGCCCTTCTGTAAGATCTGCTGCGCCGCCACGCTATTGCTTGCCGGAGCCGCACCCGCATTGGCCCAGTACAGCCAGGGTGGCGGTCAAAACAGCTTCGGCGGCGGCTCCTTCGGCAACAACATGGGCGGCAACAGTTTTGGCAACAGCTTCGGGGGCGGCAGCCTCGGCGGCAACAGTTTCGGCGGCGGTAGTTTCGGCAGCGGAACGGGAGGCGGCTTCGGCAGCGGCATGGGCGGCTTCGGCAACTCGAGCCTCGGCGGGACCGGCGCCGGCCAAAACTCCATGGGCAACAATCAGCAGGGTGGCCAAGGCTTCGTCGGGCGCGACAGCGCCGACATGGCCTCGATCTTCAATGAACTCGGCCGCAACTCAAATCAATTCATGCAGCAGCTCAATCGCACGATGGGCCGCGGCAATCGCGGTCGGCAAAATTCGTCGCAAGGAGAAAACGCCGTGCTGCCGGTCCGCGTGCAGCTCAACGTGGCGTTCGATCATCCGCAGGTGCAGTCGACCATCGTCGCCAAGGCGGTCCGCGGCCGCCTCGAGAAGTTGATCACGCGCCGCAACATCGCCGCGCCGGAAGTGGAAGTCGTCGGCGACACGGTCGTCTTACGCGGCGTCGCGCCGAGCGAGAGCCAGCGACTCGTTATCGAAAAGCTGGTATCGCTGGAGCCGGGAGTATATTCGGTGGAGAACCAAATGACGGTTGAGGAAGAACCGTCCCGGAACCCGCCTGTCCCGCCGCAGGCGGATAATTGACCGTCGTCCAGCCCGAGGCCGTCGTCAACGGCGGCTGTCCGCTCATGACTGGTGCTGTCGGCGGTGTGCTGATTGGGCCGACGCTCGCGGGCATCTGCTGAGACGCGAAGTGCGGCTGACCCAGCGGCGCGACGAAGCCGTTGCCCAGCGGCGATTGTTGCGGCGTCATGAACCCGGGATACACCGACTGCATCTGCTGCACCGGCCTCGCGGCCTGCGGAGCACCTTGTACCATGTTCACCGCCGGAAAATTGATCGGCGCGGCCACCACGCCGTAGTTCGGCGGCAGCGATTGCGGCTGGGCAAGCACGTTGCCGGCCGGAACCAGATTGTCGGCCGGGACTGTTGCCGGCGACCCACCGCCATTCACGCGGAAGTTCTCCGGCAACGAGATCGACGTGGTCACCATTCGCCGCTCGGGTTGCGGTTGTGGCGAGAGCTGTGATTCGATAGGCGCTTGATAGTTCGCCAATTGCACTCCATTGGCGGCCGTCATTGCGCCCGCATGCTCGGCGAACGACGCCAACTGCGGCGCGGCGGGCCGCATCGGAATGCCGTCGGGCAATTTGGGTGTCGCGTTGTTGACAATCCCCGTCGCGGGCGTTTCGCCCGGCAACAAGTGCTTGGTTTGTTCGCCGATCACGATCGCCCCGCCCTGCGGCTCGAAGCGCGCAATCAGACTGATCTCGGTTTGCGGCCCGCCCACTTCGTCCCACGGCAACCAGAAACTGTACGACGGGCCCAAAGCCGTTTTGCTCATCCGCCGCGCCATCTGATCTGGCGGAAATACGTACCGCCGCGTTGGCTTGTTGTCAGTCGGATCGCGGTTCGTTTCGTCGAAGGCGTAGATCACCAACTGGCCGTCGACGAGCACCGGCTTCTCGACTTCCTTACCATAAAAAATCAACCGTCCGCCGAATCCGCGTTGCGGCTGCTTGCCGGTCTGGTGCAGCACCGTGTCGGTCCACGTGCCCACCAGCCGCGACGGCGCTTCCGCCGCGTCCTCGTCATCACTCCACGGCGTCACGTCCACGTCGAACATGTCCGCGACCTTCCAATCCTGCGACCACGGCCCACGACACCCCGTCGCCAGCAGCATCGCCGCTGCCAGCGCGAGTGCGGCCGACATCGATCTGGTATTGCGAATTCTTATCATGTTTCGTCAGCGCGAGGTGGTCGTCTGCGGCAATCGTGCGAGTGCCGGCTCCAAGGCCGGACCCTCCGATGATTGCATATCCAGCGGTGGTGCTTGCGGCGGCATCGGCAACAACTCTTGCTCCGCCGGGATCACGACTTCACCTTCGCCCGGCACATACGTCGGATACACGGCTTCGGTCTCGCCGTCGTTCCACGTGTCGCAGCGGTTCCGCAATCCCAGATCGCCCGCCAGGTTCACCACGTCCGACATGATGTAGCTCATCCGCGACGACTCGGTCTGCTTGATCAGATCCGATTCGAGCTTGTTGCGGATGATCTGCGGCGTCATCACGATCAAGAGCTCCGTCCGCTGGCCTGCAACACGGTCGTAGCGAAACAAATCACCCAACAGCGGAATGTCCGCCAGCAGCGGCACGCGGCGGTGCACGTCTTCGCGGCGATTGGTCAAGAGGCCGCTCAGCACTACTGTCTGCCCGCTCAACGCGCTCACCGTCGTGACCGCCGTCGTGGCGTTGATCCGCGGTGCACGCACGATCTGCCCGCCCGCCGACACCGAGATCGGAATCCCTTCCGCCTCCGGCCCGACTTCCGACTTTTCAGTCGTCAATTGCATCACGACCAGACCGTCGGGGCTGATCCGCGGCACGACTTGCATGATAATGCCGACCTGCTGGTAGAGGATGTTGTTCGTCTGCCCGAATTGATCGAGCGTCACGCCGGTGATCGTTGGCACGCGCTGGCCCACGAGGATGTAACCCGGCTGACCGTCCAGCGCCATGATCTGCGGCCGGCTCAAGACTTCCAACCGCCGCTTCTCTTGGAGCGCCCGCAAGAGCACGTTCACGCCGTTGCTCGACGCCGAGAAAATGAATCCGCCGAAGCCCAAATCGGGATTGATCCGCCCCATCGCGAAGTTCGAGAGACCTTGCGTGGCAACGTTGCCGGCGGTCGCCAAGGCGCCGGTACTGAGATTGTTCCCCAACGGCGAGCTTGCATTGTTGAAATTAAAGCCCGGCTGACCATTGGCGTTGATGATGTTTTGTTGCTCGGTCGTAACGGTTGCTCCGCCGGCACTCTGGGTCGTCGTCGTCGTGGTCAGCGTCTGTACGTCCGACAATAGCGATCGATCAAACAACAGCGAATCTTGCAGACCCAATTCGAGGCCGAATTCGTCGGTGTCGTTGAGCTTCACTTCGGCGATCAGCACCTGGATCATCACCATCGTCGGCCGCTCGTCCAGCTCGGCGATGATTTTCTTGACGGTCTCGAAGTAGCGCGGCGTCGCGGAGACGACCAGGCTATTGGTGGCGATTTCCGGCACGATGATCACTTCCCGCTCGATCTGCTCGAACGGGCTGAGCGCGACCTGGGCCTCGGTTTCCGCTGTCCGCTGCGTCTGCAGCCATTGATTGAGCGTGTCCGACACGGCTTGTGCCGAAGCGTTGTTGAGCCGGTAGACGACGTTGGTCCGCTCGCGAACATCGCCTTCGTCGAGCCGCAACAGAATTGCCTCGACCACCGCCAGGTCTTGCCGCGTGCCGGCCGCGATGACGCTGTTGGTCCGTTGGTCGAGCGAGAACTGCATTCGCACCAGCCCGCCAGCGCCGACACCGCCGACCTGTTGCTGTTGGTCCTGGTCTTCGCTCACCCCGAACAGCGTGCGCAATGTTTCAACGAGGGTCGCCTCATCGCCGTTTTCGAGGGTGAACACCTTCAATTCGGCCGCGACATTCGGCGACTGGTCGAGTTGCTGGATCAGTGCGGCGATCAAATCCATGCTATCGGAAGGCGCCGTCACGATGATCGAATTCGCCCGCGCGTCGGCCGAAATCCGCGCGCCCGTTAGCACGCCCGATTTGAGCGCCGATTGGGCGTCGCCGCCGATGCGGCGAAACTCCAGAGCCGAGGGCCGATTGCCGGGCGCTGCCGGCGCGGCGTTCTCACCACCGTCGGTCGTCGCAGCTTGTCCTTGAATTGCGCTCCGCAGCACGGCGGCCATTTCGGTGGCCACGGCGTTGTGCAGCGGAAACACGCGGACCTGGTCCACCGCCGCGCCGCTCGGCGTGTCGATCCGCGCCAGCAGCGTGGCGATTTCGGTCAGATCACGCGGGGCCGCGCTCACGATCAAAGAGTTCGTTCGCACGTCGGCTACGACTAGCGCCCGCGGCGCCAACGTCGGCGTCTCCGCGACGGCCGCCGGTTGCTCCTCTTCGGCCACTTCGGCCTGTTCGAGGAACTGATCGATCATCGTCTTGGCGTCGGCGGCCGATGCGTTCTTGAGCGGAAACACCTCAAACCGCGTGGCCGGCGCCACCGGCACGTCAAGCCGCTCGATCAGCTCGATCGCCATCCGCACGTTTTCCGGTCGGCCCACCAACAGCAGCGAGTTCGGCTTCACCAGTGGCGTGATGCTCACGTCGCCAATCCGCGGTCCAAGTACCTGCTGATAGAGCCGCGACAACAGCGCGCCCAGCGCCCGGCTGTCGACATTCTTGAGCGGATACACTTCGACGGTCGGCGTCGTGACGGCGCTGAGTTGTTCGATTTGCTCGATGATTTGCATCACCCGCTCGACGTCGCGGTCGGCACCGCGGAGCACGATCACGTCGAGCCCTTCCACGAATTCGATCTGCACCGGCCCAAGCAGTTCGCCCGCAGCCTGCGCCAGATTCGCCGCATCGATCGCCGTCTGAGCATCCAGCGCGCGAGCCGGGGCGTCCCCGCCCCCGGTCGGCGGTGCTGCGGTACCACTCGGCTGCGCCGCATCAACCGGCGCCTGCTGCAAAAGCGCCGTCAGCCGCCCCGGCGTTGCATTCCCCTGCGAAGCACTTTGCGCCTGCACCGCCTCAAGCACCTGGCGGACGCGGTCGTGGTTCGCCGGCCTGGTGGACACCAGTTGCGTCACGGTGCCCGCGGCAAACGGCCCCGCATCGAGCGCAGTGATCACCTGCCGCCAGGCGTTCGTCCGATTCGCCGGACCCGAAAGATGCAATTCGCCCGTGGTCGGATTGACGGTCACCGTCACGCCCGCGCCCGGCACCGCTTCGATCTCAAACGTCTGCCATTGGCCGCTCGTGTCCGAGCTGGCCGGTAGCGGCCGCGACAGCAACCGCTCCAGCCGCACACGCAAATCGTCGGCCCGCAGGCTCCGCAATTGAAGTCGAGGATTAGGGTTGAGGGTCGAGGGTTGAGTGCTATTCGACGGACCGAATGCTGCCGACTCTGGCTCTCGACTCTCGACTCTCGACCCTTGACTCGCCTGTGCCAGCTTCTCGCGAATCTGGGTATGAATCGTGTTCGGTGCAAGCACCAGCACCTGCGACGACCGCTCGTCGACCGCGACGCGATTGTCCGGCCGGCCGGCCGCCTGCTTTTCCAACGCCGACAGGATTGTCTGCGAGGCCGGAGTCAATGGATACGCTTCGAGTTGTTGAGGCGGCAGCTGCTCCGCCGGCACTGGCGCCGCGCCGGCTGTCGGCGGATCGAGTTTCGCTAGTAGTTCACCGGCCTGACGCAAGATCTCGCCGTCGCCGCGCACCAGCACCCGATTTCGCGGCGCATCGGCCACGACTTCGATGCCGGGCGTCGCGACAAAGTACTGCGATAGCTGTCGCTGGGCGGTCGCGGCGTCGACGCGATTGAGCTTGTACGCACGGAATTTCGCACCGTCTTCGGCCAGCGTTTCCTGGTAGGCGGCCTGATTGGCCGCTGGCTGCACTGGCGACGCCGGCTGAGAATAGATCGCCGCGGTCTGTCCGCGCGCTAGCGACGAAAGCACCAACACGATAGCGACCGCGCGCGGAACCGCACCGCTCTGCCGAATCGATCGTATCCAGCGTTGTCGCTCGGTTCGTTGCATGATTTTCCCGCAGGAAGCCGCCGCGCCGCGCACGGTGCGCGCAGGGGCGGCACAACCGCTACAGTTCCTACAACGGGAATAATCGGCAAAGTCTTCCCCAAACCCCACTTTTTCCACCGAACGGGTGGCGGGAAAACTAAATTGCAGACGCTCGCTAAGAAATCTACTTGCAGCGATAGCGGGCCCGCTCGAACGAACACCGCGTGGTCAGCGGCCACGCCCGTCCCGCGACGGTGTCTCGGTCGCCACCGGCTGCTCCGCCGGAAATCGGATCGCGGCGACCCAAACGTACGGTCCCTTGAAGCCGATGAACCGGCCAATGAACCGGACCCGATCGCCCGTTTTCAATTGCTGCCAATTCCCGGCGCCGCGCTCCTGATCGAGACGAAATTCGATTTGGAAGGGCTCGAGCATCGGTGGCAGCTGGAACATCTCGGCCCAATTTGCATCTCCGCTCACCTCGCCGGAAATGTTCGCCTCCCAAACGAATTCGCCGACATCGGAGAGTGCGTCGACGGACTGAAACTCGTCGATCGCACTAGAGTCGCCTTCGGGCTCCGACACCGGTTCACCGCGGCGCGGCTCCCTCGGGTCTAAGGATTGTAGAAGATTCATGCCCTCCCAACTCTCCCGATTGGCAAGCACGCCTTCAGGAGTACGCAACAGATTGGATCGAAATGCGTCGTAGCTGGTTCGCCACGGATCGTTGTCAGGTAAATTGGGCGGAGCGGGCTGGTCGGATGCCGTGCTCTCGGCAGGCGACGAACCGTCGGCCGCCAGCGCTGTGCCGCTGGGCAGGGGCGGCAAAACAGCCGGCAGCGGATCGGAGCTGATGCCCGCAGAAACACCAGTTGGATCGGAGCTTGCCGGGCTCTCGGTCGGCGGATTCGTCCGCGGGTCGCGCGACTGTCGAGGATCGCGGGGCTCGCGTGGATCACTTCCCTCGGCGAGTGCCTGTTCCGCGTCCATGCCAGCCAAGCCGGCGTCGTACT
Organism: Planctomycetota bacterium; assembly: GCA_031403315.1. Classification (GTDB taxonomy): domain Bacteria; phylum Planctomycetota; class Planctomycetia; order Pirellulales; family Lacipirellulaceae; genus DASYDU01. The sequence goes on along the minus strand of JANNTD010000232.1, from coordinate 16,315 downwards.
GGCCGCGTCCGCCGCGTGGTTCCTCGGCCAGCGCTTGCTCGTCGCGCATTTCGCCGCCGCGACCCCCGCCATCCGTTTCGTCTTCGGCCTCCTGCTCTTGCTCCTCCACGATTGCTTCCGCGACCTTTTCCGAGAGCACACCGATCGTCCGCACTCGGGCCTGGCACGACTTGCTGAGCTTGTCGAGCGGAATCGTCACATCCTTGACGACCCGCGTGTCGCCAACGCCTTGAATGACGCGCAACTTGACCCACGCCATATTCGGGTCGTGCTCGACGTATTTGGCCGTCGTCTTGAACTTGCCGCTGGCGTCGCCCCATTCCTGCAGCTTGATCGCGCCATACCAACGCTCGGCCATCCGCTTCGTCTTAACGTCGTCCGAGCCGCGCACCTCGCGCCAATTTCGCTCGGCGTCGGTGACCGTCTCAAGTGGAGCAGCAGCAGCCGTCGCTGCCGACAGAATGAGCGCCACGAGTGCCAACCATCGCCTGATCATGGATTTGTTCCGTGTACGTTAGCCTATCCAGGCTGACAAACCTTCTTCGGCAATAGTCGGGCTGGAAGGCCTGACGTACTCGCGTCGCCTATGCCAGCGAGACGGTAACGGTCTTCGACTCGGTGTAATTGTCGAGACCGGATTCGCCAAGCTCGCGGCCGAGGCCGCTTTCCTTGAAGCCGCCGAACGGGGCCGCCGCGTCGAACACGTCGTAGCAGTTGACCCAGACCGTGCCGGCACGCACTTCCTTGGCATAGCGGTGGGCCTTCGTCACGTCGCGCGTCCAAACCGCCGCCGCCAGGCCGAAGTTCGTGTCGTTCGAGCGCTTGATGATCTCGTCGACGTTCTTGAACTTCAGCGCGCTCATCACCGGGCCGAAGATCTCCTCGCGGGCGATCCGCATGTCGTCCGTCACATTGGCGAACAGCGTCGGCTCGACAAAGTAACCCTTGTTGCCATGACGCTTGCCGCCCGTGACGCACTTCGCACCGTCCTCTTTGCCATATTCGACGTACTGCAGGATCTTGTCGAACTGGTTCTTGTCGACCTGCGGACCTTGCTGCGTCTCCGGGTCGAACGGATCGCCGATCTTGGTCGACTTATTCTTCTCGGCGATGCGGTCAACCACTTCGTCGTACACCTTCTGCTCGATGTACAGCCGGCTGCCCGCACAACAGCACTGGCCTTGGTTGAAGTACAGGGCAAAGTGCGCACCCGCCACCGCCGCGTCGAGGTCGGCGTCGGCGAAGATCACGTTCGGGCTCTTGCCGCCCAGTTCGAACGTGAGCCGCTTCATCGTCTCGGCGGCTGACCTCTGGATGATCTTCGCGGTCGAGAGCTCGCCCGTAAACGCGATCTTGTCGACGCCCGGATGGGCCACGATCGCCGCTCCGGCCGTCGGGCCGTAACCGGGCACCACGTTGATCACGCCGTCCGGGATGCCGGCCTTCTGCGCCAGCCGCGCCATCCGCAGACACGTCAGCGGCGTCTGCTCGGCCGGCTTCATCACGATCGTGCAACCGGCCGCCAGCGCCGGGCCCCATTTCCAAGCCGTCATCAGCGCCGGAAAATTCCACGGGATGATCTGGCCCACCACACCCACCGGCTCGCGCCGCGTGTAGCAGAAGTAGTCGCCGCGGATCGGGATCGTCTTGCCTTGAATCTTGTCCGCCCAACCGGCGTAGTATTTCAGGCAGTCGATCACGAGCGGGATGTCCGCCGCTCGCGAGTCGTTGATCGGCTTGCCGTTGTCGAGCGTCTCGAGCGCTGCGAGCTCCTCGGCCTCTTCCTCAATCAACTCGGCCAGCTTATAAATCAGCGCGCCGCGATCGCGGGCATCCATCGTCCGCCACGGGCCGTTGTCGAACGCCTCGCGCGCCGCGTCGACGGCCGCGTCGACGTCGGCCTTGTCGCCCTCGGCCACTTTGCAGATGACTTCTTCGGTGGCCGGGTGAATCGTGTCGAACGTCTTGCCGCTCGCCGAGGGCACCCATTTGCCGCCGATGAAGCAATCGGTTTGCTGAATCTTGGGACGCGCAACCTTTTCCGTGATCGTAGCCATGCCATGACTCCTTAAAGACCGGAAACCTGTTACCGAGAAAAGCCGCCTAGCTCGCCTTGCCAGCCACGTGCATTGTACCGCTGGGCGAGCCCGCCTGTCACCTGCCGCCGGCGGGGCAGAGCGGCTCAAAGATGGCGAGAATACTGCTGCGCGAACCGGCTTTCACGCCGGCTCCAGGCTTGAATGGCCGCGCTATGATAGCCCGGGACGAAGTCCCGGGTAGCGGTCCACCAAATCGCCGGTAGCCCTGCAAGGGCGCGCTTGGCTCCCGGCCGTGACATTATTCGTGGCCTAGCGCGCCCTGTTCAGGGCAACCGTCGATAGACGCACGGATTCCCAGGACTTCGTCCTGAGCTTTCGCAGCGTGCCCCGTGCGGGGCTGGGGACGGGTCGATTTATTTGGCCCGTGCGCGTTTCTTGTTCAAATCTACCGGGGATCTGTCGACGGTTGGCGCCGGGCTTTGGCCGGGTTTGAAAATGACGACGAAGGGGGAATTATTCGGGCCACCGACGGAACAAAGCCAGGGTGCCGGGGTTCAAACCGCGGTGAAATGTCGGCTGGCCCGTGGCTCGCGTCGCTTTAGGGCCGACAAGTGGCTCGTCTCAACCAAGCTCATTCAACATCTTTTTCTGGGAGGCCCTACGACATGAGGAATGTAATTCTATCGGCCGGTTTGTGCCTGTGTCTGCTGGCAAGTGACGCGGGCCTGGCGGTCGCACAGGCGGTCCAACCGAAATCGGTCGACCAGTGGCTGGCCGCCATCGACGCAGACTACGGCCAAGCCGGCTGGGGGCAGCAGCATCGGCGACGGCCCGACGGATATATGCGTCATCTCGGCGACCCAGGCTGGCAAACGCGAATGCTCGCGCTGCACGCCATCGTGACGAACGGCAAGGACTCGATCGAGCCGCTGGTGCGGGCACTCGAATCGGGTACGCCACCACAGCGGATTTTTGCCGCCCAGGCGCTCGGCTATCTGGGGTCTGACGTTCCCTTGGAGCCACTTTTAAAAACCGCCCATACTGATGACGATCCGTGTGTGCGTCTGCATGCGGTGGATTCGCTCGGGAGACGCGGCGACTCCGACACGGCGGTCAACTGGGACGAGCTCCGTAAGGGAGACTCGAGCGATGACGTTCGCACGCACATCGCCTATGCGGTCGAACGGGGCCCGCAAAGCTTCGAGGCCGACCAGCTTACGAAATTGAGGACGTGGGACCCGGCGCGAATTGACACCGCGGTGGTCGGCCAAAGAGCCCCCGATTTCGAACTCGCGTCCGCGACCGGTGAAACGATTCGGCTCAGTGATTTTCGCGGCAAGCAGGCGGTGGTATTGGTCTTCGTCTATGGAGACACCTGTCCGGTTTGCCACCGGCACTTGGCCAGTCTTCGGCAAGGGCTCGACAAATTCAAGGATCTCGACGCGGTGTTGCTGGCCGTCGATCCACATGAGATTTGGGCCGCCAAAGCACTGTTGCGCGAAACCGGTTTGTCGACCGATGATTTGCAGTATCCGCTCTTGCTCGATCCGACGCTGACCACCAGCGCAGAGTACGGTGTCGCCATGCAGGAACGGATTCATACGGACGTCAGCGATCGCCCCGCGACCTTCATCATCGACCGCGACGGTGTGCTGCGATACGAGCGGAGGGCCGAGACGATTCCGGATCGTCCCACCGCGGAAGAAGTCGTCGCCGAGCTGCGGAAGTTGTAGAATGACCGCGACTCCAATTTCGATGGTTTCGTAGACGGCGCCGCGCGACCTTGGCGCGCTCAAAAGACTCAGCACAACAGGAGACGACGATGCGAATAGCCAGCGGGCGACAAATTGCCGCGTTTTGCGTTGCAGCCGCCTTCGGATTCGGGCTCAATCCGATCCTGATCTGCGCCGCGAACAGCACCGGCGGCGTAATGGGCAAGATGATCGACGCCCAGAGCATCGTCGTAGCCTCGGCCAACACGGCGACGAAGGCCAGATTCTGCGATTCGTCTTCTGGCACAGCATCGCCCTGGCCAGCATGGTGGGACTACTGACGCTGCTGCAAGCGTACGTGCTCCCCGGCATGATCCCCGGCCCTTAAGACCGGAAACTTCGTTGGCCTATCACCGCCTACGATTGAATCAGAGTCCTGCAAGTCTAGCGCGCCCTTTCAGGGCTACCGGGGAAATGCGAACCTATTTCCCAGGACTTCGTCCTGGGCTTTCGCAGCGCGCCCCTGCGGGGCTAAATCCTCGCCGCCAACTCATGTGCCGTGTTCCTAGGCCGTCTGCCGGGCAATTTCGCCAAAATTTCTGCGCGATCGTGTTGACCTGTCCAGACCTCGCAGCCGCCGTAAATCTAGCGAGACCGTCAACAAACACGCGGCTCTGCTCGGACCGATTTCCGCGCCACCCAACCCCTTGGCCACGCACGCGATGAGATGATATCTTCATTGCGTTCCGGCAACTAATCGATCCATCAGCATTCACACAAACGGACGAGAATCATGGTCACACTCAAAGATGCAAAGCGGGTGATTGAAGCGGCGGAGAAGAAGGCGGCGGCGATCGGCCAGCCGATGAACATCGCGGTCGCCGACGCCGGCGGCAATCTCGTCGCCCACGTCCGCATGGACAAGGCCTGGCTCGGCAGCGTCGACATCTCGATCAAAAAGGCCTACACCTCGCGGGCCTTCGACATCGCCACCAAGGACCTCGCCGGCCACAGTCAATCGGGCGGCCAGTTCTTCGGCATCCACGCCTCGAACAACGGCAAGATCATGATCTTCGCCGGTGGCATCCCACTCAAGAAGGACGGCGAAGTCGTCGGCGCAATCGGTGTCAGCGGCGGCTCCGGCGAACAAGACCACTCCGTCGCTGAAGCGGGCGCAGCAGCGTTCTAGGCAACTGTCACGACATTGCGGGCAAAAATGCCGGCATGACGCCGGCTATTCAATCGCCCAATGCGCCGGGTTCCACCGCCAACTGCCATCGACAGTGGCCTCCCACTCGCCGGGCATCCAGATCGCGCCGGGTGTCGTCGTCTGGATGTACTCGCCCGGTACCCAAACCCAAGTGCCTCGCCATTGCCAATAGCCGGGCTGCCAGACCAAACCAGCCGTCGCGAGGGCCACTGGCTGCACTTCCTCGTAGAGCGGCGGTACAGTGATCGGCTTCTGGACCACGACGCCTTGATCGGCCGCCGCCCAATGGCCGTTCGACCAGAGAAACTGCCCATCGTTGTGCTGCCAGTACCCCGGCACCCAATACGCATTCGAGAGCGGCGGCTGAACCCATTGGCCCGTATTCCACGACCAACTATCGGCCGTCCGTTCCCACTGTCCCGCCACCCACACATACGCGGGCGACGGAGCCGCGGTGATGACCTCCTGCTGCGGCGCCGGCACGTCGAGATACGTCGGCGACGTGATGAGCGGCGGCGGACTGAGAATCGCTTGAGCAAAAAGCGGCGCGGCACTGACCGTCATGGTCATCGCTACGAGAGTGGCAAGTCGTTGGATCGGTCGTCTCATGGTGGCTCCTGGCGAGATGAAAGCGCGCGGCTCGGGAGGCAAACCGTCGCGCCAGCAATCTATCCCAGACCCCAGAAAACGGTAAACACCATTCCGTCCGTGGCCGAAAACCGCCTCTCCGCCGGAGCCGGGGGCACCTTGGCACGTCCTCGGGCAGCCGGTAGAATGTGGGGTTTCCGGTCGAGCGCAGCCTTCGCGGCTGCGGCTGGGCGGTTCAATTCAGTTACCTTTTGGGCACGGTCTCGAATATGGCTTATTCCCGCGATTCAAATTCCGGCGGCGGTGGCGGTGGCTACCAGAACAAGCGCAAGAGCAACATCAAGCGCCCCCCGAAGCGGGATCCGATCTACATCGACGGCCACGCTCCGCGCCCGATGTACGTCGACTACAAAGACCTCGACTTGCTCTCGAAGCTCACCAACCGGCACGGCCGCATCGTCAGCCGCCGCAAGACCGGCTGCCACGCCGCGAGCCAGCACGCCGTCGCCCGCGCCATCAAACGCGCCCGCTTCATGGCCCTGCTGCCCTACGTCGGCGACTGAGAATGGTTGAGAGTTTAGAGTTTAGTGTTGAGTGCTCGGAATTCCTGCCCTCAACCATCAACACTCAACCCTTTTATGTCCACTCCCTTTTACACCTCGCGGCTGGTCGAATTCGCCGACACCGACATGGCCGGCATCATCCATTTCGCGGCCTACTTCCGCTACATGGAATCCGCCGAGCATGAGCTGCTGCGGAGCCTCGGCTTCAGCGTCTACACCGAAGTCGACGGCGTGCCGATCAGTTTTCCCCGCGTGGCCGCATCCTGCGAGTTCGATTCGCCGGCTCGCTGCGAAGACATGCTCGACATCGCGGTGACGGTCCGCCACGTTGGCAATTCGAGCGTCACCTACGGCTTCGATTTTTCGGACAAAGGCCGCGACGTCGCCCACGGCACGATGACCAGTGTCTGCTGCCGCGTTGAGCACGGGAAACCACCGGCGTCGATTCCGATCCCCGAGGTCGTGGCAAAAGAGTTGAAACTGCTCGCGGGTGCTTGAGCGTAGCCACTTGGCCCGGCCGGCGTTTCCGCCGACAATAGACGGATGGCAACGCCAACCCCAGTCACGTCAACCACCGCCGCATCAAACTCCGTCGCCGATAGCACCGACGCCGACCTCGTCGTCGAACACATCGTGAAGGAATTCCCCACGCCGGGCGAACCGCTCCGCGTGCTCGCCGACGTGTCGCTCACGCTGCGGCGCGGCGAAAGCCTGGCCATCGTTGGCCCCAGCGGCTCCGGCAAGAGCACGTTGCTCTCGATCCTCGGCACGCTCGAACCGCCGACCTCGGGCCGCGTCCGGCTCTCGGGCCAGGACCCGTTCGAACTCGACGAGGCCGCGCTCGCCCTGTTCCGCAGCCGGCAGATTGGTTTTGTGTTTCAAGAGCACTACCTATTGCCGCAGTGCACGGTCTTGGAAAACGTGCTCGTCCCGTTTCTCGCCGACGGCGTCGCCACCCACATCGACGAACAGCACGCCCAGCAGTTGCTCGATCGCGTCGGCCTCGCCCAGCGGCTCGACCACCGGCCGGCGGAACTCTCCGGCGGCGAACGGCAACGCGTGGCGATCGCCCGCGCGCTCGTCCGCGAGCCGACGCTGCTCTTGGCCGACGAGCCGACCGGCAACCTCGACCGCACGACCGCCCAGGCGATCACCGAACTCATGCTGGAAATGCAGGCCGAGGCGAATACGATTCTCGTCGTCGTGACCCACAGCGCGGCCCTCGCCGCGGCGCTCGGCCGGCGGCTGGAACTCGACGCGGGCCAACTCGTGCCCAGGGAGTGATACGCGCCATGAATGCCGACGTCAAATCGTTGATTGCTGAATTGGAAGGCACCGACTCGGCCCAACAAACCGCCGCGGCTACGAAGCTCGCCACGCTGGGGCACGAAGCACAAGCGGCCGCCGTGGCGCTCGTCCGCACGGTCGGCGTCCCGGACGAAGAGGTGCTCGAGGCTTGCACCGCCGCGCTCGAGGATCTCGGCCCGCCCGCCGCCGATCAAATCCAGCCACTCGCCACCCTGGCCGGCGATTGTTCGAGCGACGTCGCCTATTGGGCCGCCACACTTTTGGGCCGCGCCGGCAGTGGGGCAGCAGCGGCTGCTCCCGCATTGATAAGTGTACTAGAGAGCGACGCCGATCTGCCGGTTCGCGAGCGGGCCGCCTGGGCACTCGGCGAAATCGGCCCCGCCGCGCGGTCCGCCTCCCCGGCCCTGCAAGCGGCAGCCAAGAGCGCCGACGCGCGGCTCGCGCGGCTCGCCGCCAAAGCTCTGGAGGCCGTCGGCGGGTAACCGCGCCGCGCTCGCGCCGTGAAAATCACCACCATCCCCCAAGTCTATCGAAACGCCAATCGTTGGCGCGAGATCCTCACGATCCTCAGCAAGTATGGCCTCGCCGGCTGGATCGGCCGCTTCGAGCTCCCGGTCGTGAAGGGAATCCTCAGGAACCGCGACGGCGAATCGCTCGCCCATCTCAGCCGCGAAACCCGCATTCGGCTCGCCATCGAAGAGCTCGGCCCGACTTTCATCAAGCTCGGCCAGGTCCTCAGCACCCGGCCCGACCAGATCGGCATGCCGCTCGCCGACGAACTGCAGAAACTACAAACCAGCGTGCCGGCCGACGATGCCGACGATGTCCGCAAGACAATCGAAACCGAACTCGACGCCCCACTCGAGACGCTGTTCGTCGATTTCGAAACGGCGCCGCTGGCCTCCGCGTCGATCGGCCAGGTCCACCGCGCGCGGCTCGCAAGCGGAGCGGACGTGGTCATCAAGGTGCAGCACACAGGCATCCAGCGCCGCATGGAAGTCGATCTCGACATCCTAGCCGGACTCGCCCAACTCGCCGAGATGCTCCCCGAGCTCGCGCCCTACCGCCCGCAGGCGATGGTCGTCGAGTTTCGCCGCGTGGTGCGTCGCGAACTCGACTTCGCCCGCGAGGCCCGCAATCTCGCCCAGTTCACCCGCAACTTCCGCCGCAACCACCACGTCCGCATCCCGCGCTGCTATCCCGAGCTCTCGACACAACGCGTGCTCACGATGGAGTGGCTCGACGGCTGGCGATTCTCCGACCCCCGTCTCGTCCATGAAAAGCAGCTCGGACGCGAATCGCAAATCGATCTCCCTCTGGTCGCCCGCCACGGGGCCGAGATGTATCTCGAAATGATCTTCCACCACGGCTTCTACCACGCCGATCCCCACCCGGGAAATCTGATCGTGCTCGAAGACGGTGCGATCGGCTTGCTCGACTTTGGCATGGTCGGCCGGCTCGACGAAGCGCTCCGCGAAGACATCGAAAGCATGCTGCTGGCGATCGGCACGCAAGACGCACAGTTGCTCACCTCGCTGGTGATGCGACTTGGAGCGGTGCCGCCCGGGCTGGACGAAGCGGCGCTCAGCGTCGATCTTTCGGAGTTCGTCGCCCACTACGCCAACCAACCGGCCGACGCCTTCGATCTCGCCGGGGCACTCACCGAGATGATCGAAATCATCCAGCGCTACCACATCGTGCTCCCCTCGACGCTGGCGATGCTGATCAAGGTGCTGATCATGCTCGACGGCACCGGCCGGCTGCTCGCGCCGCATTTCAGTTTGATGGAGCTGGTCCAGCCCTACCAGCGCAAACTGCTGCAGCGCCGCCTCTCCCCGGCCCGCCAAATGCGCAAGATGCGGCGGATTTTCTCCGAGCTCGAACAACTCGCCGAAATCCTCCCCCGCCGAATCCGCGACATCCTGCAACAAGTCGAGAGCGGCAAGTTCGACGTCCATCTCGACCACCGCGGCCTCGAACCCTCGGTCAACCGCCTGGTCCTCGGCATGATGACTAGCGCCTTGTTCCTCGGCTCGTCGCTGTTGCTCGCACAACACGTCTGGCCGATCCGCGACGTGAGCGTCCCCGGCGTCGCCGGCATGGCGCTGTGCATGTTCCTCGGCTGGCGGCTATTGAAAGCAATCGGCAAATCGGGCCATCTCGGACGGCGGAAGTAAAGTGACGGGCCGGCAATTCGCGTCGCGCAACATCGACTCTCCGAATTCAGTTTGGCAAATCGACGCCGAGTAGCGCCGCGTAGACGATCGTCTCTGCGCTCGCAGCGAGTAACTAGCTGGCAATTTGTTGCGCTTTTCTCGTAACGCGCGCGTAAAGTCACGGATTCAAGCCGCTTGCGTTTTTTCCGCCACTTATTGCAAGAAATGCTGCTTTCTTGCATTCAACGGTTTGATAGGATCAAGGCAACACAGGTGGACGATAAATTCTTCTCTTGAGATTGCTTCAATCTACCTTGGGCCGTTGCGACGGCAACGGGCTCGGCGGACAGCGGTGGAATTCTGAGTTGCAGCGTTGGGACCGATGCGCGTTGCTGGGACGACGGCGCGCGTCGACAGACGAGGCGCTGATCGTTTCGACTTAGTTCTGTTCTCTCGTGCGCCCCACGGGGTGCAACAGGTTCAGTCTGCGCGTGCCTGACCAGTGCACGCGACAGCGGTGCCGACGCATTCAATGGAGCGGTGCAAATATGGCGAAGCGTAGCAAATTCGATTGCGGTCGGCGCGCGTTCACGCTGGTGGAGCTGCTCGTAGTGATCGCCATCATCGGCATTCTGGTGGCGCTACTTTTGCCGGCCGTTCAAGCCGCCCGCGAGGCGGCCCGCCGAATGCAATGTGCCAACAATCTCAAGCAAAACACCTTGGCCATGCATAATCATCACGATTCGAAGAAAGCCTTCCCGCCCGGCGTCTTGCTGCCAGGTGACAAAGGTTTCGTCAATTCGCAGGGAAGCTTCAGCAATTGGGGGATCGAAATTCTTCCCTATGCCGAGGACGACAATCTGAAGAAGCTCTACAACCCAAAAATCGCGATGAGCGCGGCAGCACAGAAGGATGTTCGCGAGGCGGCGATCGAGATCTATCAATGCCCGTCTGATTTGCCTTCGGCGCTGCTCTTCCCAGCCAGCGGGCCCGACGCGGGCAATATTCGCTATCGAACCAGTTCCTATCGTGGCAACGCCGGGCGCGGAGCGGCCAATGGTCGATCGACCTGGTACCTCGGCGAGGAACTTGAGGAATTCAAGATTCAGAGCACGTGGCGCGGGCCGCTGCATGCGGTTGTCAGGAAAGACACGACCTGGGTTCCCGCCTCCCTAGAGGGAAAGGCTTTGAAGCGATTGCACCCTGAGTCCATCAAGGACATCACCGATGGATCGAGCAAGACGATGTTGCTCGGCGAGTCGACCAGTATATCCATCGATACAGACGGTGTGGATTTTACCCGGCGGACGCTCTGGGCTTACTCTTGGGGCAACTACAATCTGTCGCAGGCCTTGGCTCGACCCGGGTTGAGTGATGACTGGCTTTTCTACGGCGACTATGAGCGTTGCTCTAATACGCCAGGTCTCGGCTACCCACTGAGGATGTGTCCCCCGGCTTGGTACAGCTTTCATCCGGGCGGCATGAATGTGGCGATGTGCGACGGGTCGGGGGGCTTTGTGAGTTTTGACATTGACGCGCGACTGTTTGCCTACATGGCCTCCATCGCCGGAGGTGAAGCGGAAAGCGATCCGCTGCCCACTACTGTTCCATGAAAGAATACCACCTGATCGATTGAATGCGGTTTGAACGACTGATCGGAGAATGGAATAAGAATGTGGCCTATGCGGGGAATCGTGATCTGTGGACTGGCGCTTGCGAGTGCGGCCGGATGCGGCGGACCGAAGCTGGTTCCCGTCGAGGGGGCGATCATGCTTGACGGCAAGCCGCTCGCTGGCGCGACGATCGCGATGGAATTAGTTGGAGGGGAAAAGGAGTTTCGCTTGTTTTCTGGCGAAGCCGACGTCAGCGGAAGATATGTAATTAAACCATTTGAAAGTAATCGCGTCGGCGCACTTCCTGGCGAATACCATCTCATGATCAAATCGGTGAAAGCTCCGCCCGGGGCCAATGAAATGACGGTGCTGCCCAAGGATCCCGTACCGCCGGAATACCAGAACGGCTCGAAGACGTTGACCGTACCCGAGGGCGGAATCAAAAACGCCGATTTTGCGATCAAAACGCGTTAGTGGCAATTGGATACAACGTCAGAGCCACAAATCAAATAGCAAGGTTAGGCCAGAACAAGCATTGAACGGCAATTGGTATTTGCTTCTTTAACCACAATGAGAGTGAAACCATGAATCACGCACGCAAACTGGGACTCCATGCGCTCGCAGGAATCGCCTGCTTGGCTATCGTTTTGAGCATCGGCTGCAAAGCGTGGGCCGTCGTGCTAGCCTACGACGGCTTCGACTACACGCCGGGCACCTTCCTGGTTGATAGCGCCGGCCCGCTTCTCAATGGAGGCAGCGGTTGGGCGGGCGCTTGGGACGACACGCAAGGGGCGCCGCCAGCTGGGGTGACGCATACCGATAGCATTATCCAAGCGACCAGCCTGCAGTATACCGACAGCCTGGGCAATGCCCTCATAACCGCAGGTGGCAAACTGCTCAACACGGGCGCTGGGAACAATGGGGCTGGGCCAGGGACGCTGACGAGCCAGCCGGGACGCTCGCTCACCGATCGCCGCGCATCGTCCGCAGAGGGCGCCACCATCTCGACGTGGGTCAGCTTTCTCGGCCAGCGGATTGGACCGGTGAACATGGATACGCCTCCGAATCCGAATGGATTTGACGGGACGTATCGTCGTGGTGCGAATCTCGCCCTATTCGATCTGGGCGGCGCCGCGACCCAGACGGAGAAATTCGACATCGGTGACAATTCGAATCAACAATACCCGCTAGGCGGTATGCCGGCAATGTATGAGGATCGTTTTCAGTCTCGCCTCCCTGGGGTTCCCGCCACCGTCACCGTTGCCCCACCCTATGCTCCGAATCCCGCAGGTTCTGCTACGTCGTCGGCGACTGCCGCGCAAGTGCGCGACGCCTTTAGCGAGGCAAAATTCGCCCAGATCGGCTTGGTCGTGATGCGCATCGATCATGTTGCGGGAGACGCCAATGCCGCTACGACCGGCGGCAGCTTCGGTGGCAATGACAATGTCTATCTCTGGATGAATCCGATCCTGAGCTCGACGCCGAGCGATGCCAGTCCTTCGATCAAGCATATTTCCGTCGACATTGTTGCGGCGGCAAACGCCCCGGTGGCCATAGGAGGCGTGGTGACCCCAGTCGCCCCCTTCAACGGCAATCCGACCGTTACTGGCAGCGGCAGCGGCGGCGAGTTGGACTTTAATCGCATCCGCCTGTTTGCAGGCAACATCGCGGGTACAACGCCCTTTGCTCAGCTGCTGTTCGATGAGATCCGCATCGGCGAGACGTTCGCCGACGTGACGCCGTTTGTCCCGGTCGTCACCGGTTTGCCGGGCGACTTCAACGACGACGACAAAGTCGACGCCGCCGACTACACCACCTGGCGCGACAATCTCGGCGCGCCGACCGAAGCCACTCTCAACGGCAACGGCGACGGCGCGAACGGCGTCGATGCGAACGACTACACACGTTGGAAAGACCACTTCGGTGAATCCAATGGAGCTGGCGCGGGTGGCGCAAGTGCCAGCGGCGTCCCCGAACCAACCACCATGCTGCTGGCGGCGATCGGCATCAGCGGATTTTTAGTCGCCCGTCGGCGAGCAGCCTGAACCAGCGCGACGCCGGTGTGCATCCGAACCCGATCCAGAGGCGATTTGACGAAGCATGACGTGCGAACGATTCACAACCATCACGAGCATCGTGCTGGTGGTCGCTGGCTGTGTGGGGTGTGGTGGTGTCGACTTGGTCCCCGTCGAAGGCACCGTCACTCTCGACGGCAAGCCGCTCGTCGGTGCGACCGTGGCGCTCGAGCGCACCGATCTTGCCGGCAACAAGCAGTTGTTCGCCGGCGATACCGATGCCACCGGGCGGTACGCGATCAAGCCCTTCGGACAGAGTGCGACCGGCGCAATTCCGGGTGAATACCGCATCATGATTACGTCGGTCAAGGCACCGCCCGGCGCCGACGAAATGACCGTGTTCCCCAAAGAGCCCGTGCCAGACGAGTATCGCAACGGGTCGCGCACGCTGGCGGTTCCTGCCGAAGGAATCGCCAACGCCGATTTCACAATCAAGTCGCATTAGATCACCGACGTCGGCCCAATTTGATATACGCGGCGAGTCGTACGTGGTCTGCGTTGGAACGTTGCCGCGATCCAACGCGCCCACCCGGCTCGCCGCGTTTCTCTTGAGCACCTGCGCAGCTTTTCAATACGATCTCTTGCTAGCAGCTCTTGCGCAAGCCCCCGGAATCGAACGCCTCTCCTATTTAGCCCGAGCAACTGAAGCCGCCGATGACCAACGCTGCGCATTGGTGCCCACGAGGATGAAGGCTGAAGGCGGTAGGGTATTGCTGCGTCTCACCGGCCGAACGCCCCGGGCCACTACGTCCACGTCACGCCGCCCAAAACGCCCCGGGGCCAACGCATCCATTACCTCGCCACGCGGGAGAGGCCGCGAGTTATCGAGCCGGTGAGGGCTTCCTACCGCAACGCGGTTACACGCCGAATTCCAAGGATCGCCAACACGTGGCCGCGTCCGCCGCAGCGGACGCAAACCGAAAACGAGTCTCGGAGAGACTCGACCACGTCGTCTGCATCTCCATCGCCAGCCGCCCTCCGCGTCAAACGACCGCAACACCACTTTCCCCAACGGCAGATGTTCGCTCTCTCGTTTCATGGAACCCCCGCCCCCAGCCGCGAAGCGGCGACATCGTGTAGCCGGGGTGCGCAAGCCCCCGGAAACGAACACCTACACATTCTCGCCCTCGGGGCGAAACAAGCCGCGCAGCGGCGACATCGTTTTCTACCCCCAGCATGATCACATTTCAATGTCCGGTGTCGCCATCCATGCTGGATCGCGAATTCACGGCCGCCTATAGTGAGGGGTATCCCACTTCCACCCTCTTTTCATTTGGACGGTATGGCGAAGAAGAAAACAGAACTTGAGGCGGATGCCACACGCTATTACTCCAAGGTCGAGGAGATGCGTTGGGCTCACGACCAGCGCGATTATCATGGCGCGCTCGGGCTGGCCGTTGCCGCTTGGGAATACGTTGACGGCATGATGCAATTTGAGCGCCGGTTCGAGGACAAGTCCGAAAGAAACAGATTGGAATGTGTTGACTATGTCCTTCGATACGCTCCACTGCTCTTCGAAGTCCAAACTTTGAACACACTTTCAGCTCTCTTGCGGACGCAGAAGCGCGTCGACAAAAATACTGCGGCCGACTTGGCAGCGAATCTTGAGATCGCCTATTCGCTAATGAAAGAGGCTCATCGGCTGTGGGACCATTTAGAGCGAAACGTCCAAGTGGATCAAGACAGACTACGGGATAGCCTCGGCGGCGATCAAGACCGGTGGCGCTGGCTCGCGGAGAAGTGGGAGAGCATGGGACTTGTTCTACGCGTTCCCAATCGAGGATCATACAAACTTTCATTGCTAACACGCATGGAATCTGAGGTACGGGCAAAGTGTTCTATTTGCGGCGTGGTTGCCAAGGCCGCGAAGGGCCGATTTTGGGAGCAGATCACGTGTCCGAAGTGTAAAGCCACTGTGTATTTTGTCATTCTCCTGCCTGACAACTCTTGAGTCCGGGGACCTGCGATGGACTATCTGATTATCGCGATCGTTTGCTTCGCCGGTGGTGGGTTCGCTGTCTTTATGGCATTGAATGTCAAGCGACGTCGACTCGAAGAAATGCGATCACAACAGGATGCGCAAGCCAAGACCAACCAAGAACGCCTTGGTGAGATCCAAGTTGCATCGCAAAGGGTCAGTCATGATACCGTCAACCTCAACAAATCAAGACAAGAATTCGAGCAACGGGTCGTTTCATACCAAGAATTTCAACGCGAAAATGACTTGTTGAAAACCGATTTACGGAATATTGGCACGAATCTGCGTAAGCTTCAATTGGATCGCGACGGGCAGAGCAACGTCCAGGCGGAGATCAACAAGAAAGTCGATGAGATTGGAAGCCTTTATCTCAAGGAGAACGTCAAGTGGATTGGGAAGTCGCTGAACGCAAATAACTTTTCCCTTTGCAAGGAGCGCCTTCAGGAAGTCATTGAACGATGTCGGCGAATTGGATTTCAAATTACGGCCGAGGACGAAGCAATGTACATCGCTGAGCTAAAGACAGAGTTTGAGAAAGCTGTTCGCGCGGCGTTCGAACGCGAGGAGCAGGCACGCATTCGCGCCCAAATTCGAGAAGAACAAAAGTTGGAACGCGAGGTTCAGCGCGAGCAAGTTCGCATTGAGCGCGAGCGGTCAGTTTTGCAGGAAGCGTTGGCGAGGGCATTGGCAACGGCAGCGGATCAGCATAGTGCTGAAATCGAAAGTTTGAAGGCTCGATTGGCAGAAGCGGAAGAAAAGCAGAGAGCCATATCGCAGGCGCAATTGACGAAAGCTGGATTTGTGTACGTAATTTCAAACATCGGCTCATTCGGCGATGGTGTATACAAAATTGGAATGACCCGACGTCTTGAACCCCTAGAACGAGTCCGAGAATTGGGGGACGCTTCCGTACCGTTTCCATTCGACGTACATCAGTAGTGTCCGGCTATAAGTCGAACAGTTTCAATTGGTTAGGATCAGTGGATTCTGGAATTGGTTGACGTTGAGCATGGAGGGCCTCCAATAGCGGGATTTTCTCGAAGAGGGTCAGGCTCAGGATTTGCAAAATGTCG
>JANNTD010000231.1:0-5243 GCA_031403315.1 Planctomycetota bacterium | reverse complement strand
ACAGGATTGGGAGGAGCTGGTCGAGATCACCACCAGCGTCTACGAAGACGCCCGGCTCGCACGGCTGGGCACCGAGAAGTTCGACCTCGATGGCAGCCACACCGGCACGGGCGGTGGCAACCACGTCGTTCTGGGCGGCCGCACGCCGAGCGACAGTCCGTTCATTCGCCGGCCCGACTTGCTGCAAAGCCTCGTGGCCTACTGGCACAATCATCCGTCGCTCTCCTACTTGCTCTCGGGCATGTTCATCGGGCCGACGAGCCAATCGCCGCGTGTCGACGAAGGCCGCCGCGATTCGACCTACGAACTGGGCATCGCGTTCGAGCAAATTCCGCAGGGCAGCAATTGCCCGCCGTGGCTCGTGGACCGCGTGTTCCGGCACTTGCTCGTCGACGGCACGGGCAATACGCACCGGTCGGAGTTCTGCATCGACAAGCTGTTTTCGCCAGACACATCGTCGGGTCGATTGGGCTTGGTGGAGTTTCGCGCGTTCGAGATGCCACCCCACGCGCGGATGAGCCTCGCGCAGCAAGTGCTGCTGCGAGCACTCGTCGCGCGGTTCTGGGAGCAACCGTACCGCGCGCGGCTCGTGCATTGGGACACGACGCTCCACGACCGCTTCATGTTGCCCTACTTCGTGCGGCTCGATTTCGAAGACGTCGTCGAGGAAACGCGAGCGGCGGGCTTCGAACTCGACATGGCCTGGTTCGCGCCCCACTTCGAGTTCCGCTTCCCCGTGATGGGCGAGCTCACCGAGCGGAGCACGCGGATCGAGTTGCGGAAGGCGATCGAGCCGTGGTACGTGCTCGGCGAAGAACCGGCGGGCGGCTTCACCGCGCGGTACGTCGACTCGAGCGTCGAGCGGCTGCAGGTGAAGGTCGAAGGCATGACGGACTCGCGGCACGTGGTCACGTGCAACGGCCGCAAGGTGCCGCTGCATCCGACGGGGACGCAGGGTGAATTTGTCGCCGGCGTGCGCTACCGGGCCTGGCAGCCGCCGAATTGTCTCCACCCGTCGATCCCGGTCGACACGCCGCTGGTGTTCGATCTCGTCGACACCTGGCAGGGCCGGTCGCTGGGCGGCTGCACCTACCACGTAGGCCACCCGGGCGGGCTGAATCCGACCACGTTCCCCGTCAACGCCTTCGAGGCCGAGAGCCGCCGGGCAGCCCGGTTCTTTCGGATGGGCTATCAAGGTGGTATGTTGTCGACGCCGGCGGACGAGTCCAATCCCGATTTTCCGATGACGCTCGACCTTCGCCGCGGACGGAACCGATAGAATTTGAGTGACACACGTGACTTCGTGACTTACGTGGCTGAGTCGCAAATGAATTGCTCGTCGGCACGACTTACTTTTTAGGCGCTCGAGGCGGAATACATACGTGTCAGTTTCGGAGCTGCGTTCGGACACCGGACTGTTCGGCCAATACGCCGGCATTGGCAAGCATTTCGACGAAGTGTTTGCCGCTCCCGGCAAGCTGCGTCCGCATTGGCGTCGCTTTGTCGAATTGACGGGTGCGCTCGGCAAGGAGGAATATGGTCGGCGTTGGGACCAGGCCCGCCGGCTGCTCGAGCAACACAGCCTGACGTATCCCGATCCCAGCGATCCGACGGGCCAGCGACGGCCGTGGGAGCTCGATCCCTACCCGCTGTTGTTGGCGGCGGACGAGTGGCGGTCGATCGCGGCCGCGCTGCGGCAACGGGCGACGCTCTTGGACACAGTGCTCCGCGACGTCTATGGTCCCCAGGAACTAATGCAGCGCGGCCTGCTGCCGGCCGAAGTGGTCTACCGCCATCCGGGTTTTCGCTTGCCGTATTGTGGTCAGCAACCGCCGTCGGGCCGATTTCTGCACTTCTATGCGGCCGATCTGACGCGTTCGCCCGACGGTCAGTGGTGGGTGCTGGCCGATCACACAGAAGCGCCGTCCGGTGTCGGCTTTGCGCTCGAGAACCGGCTGGCACTGTCGCGGATGCTGCCCGAGGTGTTTCGACAGTGCCAAGTGCAGCGGCTCGCGCCCTATTTCGTCGCGGTGCGCGACGAGCTCGCGCGACTCGCGCCGCAACACCACCGCGATCCGCGGATCGTAATCCTCACGCAAGAAGCGGGCGGACACAGCTATTTTGAAGATGCCTATGTGGCCCGCTATCTCGGCTACACGCTCGCCGAGGCGGGCGACCTCGCAGTCCGCAATAATCAAGTGTTCATGAAGACGCTGGGCGGGCTGCTGCCGGTCGACGTCTTGGTGCGGCGACCCAACAGCGACGAGTGCGATCCGCTGGAACTCTCGGACCGCTCGGCGTTCGGCGTGGCCGGCCTGATGAACTCGGCGCACACCGGTCGCGTGGCGGTGGCCAACACGTTGGGCAGCGGTCTGCTGGAATCGCCAGTTTTCATGGCGTTTTTGCCGAGCTTGTGCCAGGCCCTCTTAAGCGAACCGCTCTTGATGCCGGGGATTGCCACCTGGTGGTGTGGCGACAAGAAATGGCGGCCCAATGTGCTCAGCCGGCTCGATCAGCTCGATGTCCAACACGCTTATCGTCGCCGCGGCTCGGAGCATGTCGCAGCCAAGGAACTGGCCGACTTGTCGCGCAGCGAGCTGGCCGATCGGATCGCCGCCAACCCGACGAATTTTATCGCACAAGAGCGCGCGACACGATCGACCGCACCCACCTGGAGCGACGGCATCGCGCGGCCCGCGTACGTCGCGCTGCGGGTGTTCGTCGTGGCGAGCGGCGACGGCTACACGGTGATGCCGGGCGGCCTGACGCGGGTGTCGTCGTCATTGGATTCGCTGCGCCTCTCGCTCGTCGAAGGCCACCGCAGCAAGGACACGTGGGTGCTTTCCGATGGTCCGGTGATGCCGGTCACGCTGCTCAAATCGTCCGACGAACAAGTCGTGCCGCTCCGGCGCGGCGGCGTCGATCTTCCCAGCCGCGTGGCCGAGCAGTTTTTCTGGCTCGGCCGCCAGGCGGAGCGGGCCGAGTCGCTCGCGCGGCTGCTGCGGACCGTCACGCTCAAGCTGACCAGCGAAGCCGATAGCGCGTCGCTCGTCGAGCTGCCAAGCTTGCTGCGCGTGCTCGCCGAAGGCGGACAGATCGAGCCGGGCTTCGTAGTCGACGAGATCAAGCTGCAGCTACCTGCGATCGAGCGGGTGTTGCCGATTTCGGTGTTCGACGACCAACAGCCCCGCGCGCTGCGGGCGACAGTCAGCAAGCTCGCGCACCTGGGAGCCATGGTTCGCGATCGCATTTCGCTGGACACCTGGCGGATCTTGCGGCAACTCGACGAGCAATTCTGGCCATCGACGACCGAGACGGATCTGGCGGACATGCTCGAAAAGATCGACGCCTTGTTGCGCAATCTTTCCGCATTTACGGGCTTGGCGCTGGAAAACATGACCCGCACCCAAGCCTGGCAGTTCCTCCAATTGGGCCGGCGGTTGGAGCGGGGTCTGCAGACGTCGAGTCTTATCCGCAGCATGTTGCAATCCGGCGGCGCAACGGAATACGCGGTGCTGGAGGCGCTCTTGGAAGCGGCCGACAGCATCATGACCTATCGCTCGCGCTACCTCGCGCGCGTGCAGTTAGGCCCGGTGCTCGATTTGCTTCTGACCGACGAATCGAATCCGCGTTCGGTGGCGTTCCAACTGGCCAATTGCGCGGCCCACGTCGAGCAATTGCCGCGCGACGTCGACGAATTGGCCGAATCGCCCGAGCAGAAGCTCGCCACGTCACTCATCGAGATGATCCGCAAGGTTGACAGCCAGACTCTGGCCCGCAACTATATTTCGGGCGAAACCGAACAGCTCGATTGGCTGTTCATGAAACTGGAATCGACGCTGCCAAAGCTCGCGGACGCAGTCTCGCACCGCTATTTGATCCACGTCGGGCCAACGCAGCGGCTCGCCGAAATTGGCGATGCAGAAGTCGCGCCACAGGCGGAACTCACCGACTGACGAAATGACAATATCCAATGCGATACAACGTCCGCCACACCACGCTGTTTTCTTACACCGACCCGGTGCCGGTCTGCCACAACTTGGTGCATCTGGCGCCGCGAGACACGGCCGCCCAATCGTGCCGCGAACATCGGCTGGCAATCGAGCCGCAGCCTTCGATCCGCGCAAAACGCCGCGACTACTTCGGCAACGACATCGAGTTGTTCTCGATTCAGGAAGCCCACGAGGGCTTGAACGTGACAGCGATGAGCTTGGTGGACGTGGCCTCGCCGGTGCTGAAAAAAGGCGTGATGACGCCGGCTTGGGAGGTCGTCGCGGCAGAAATTCCGACGAATCTGAGTCCGCAGGGACTCGCGGTCTACTATCTGACGCTGCCGTCGCCGCGGATCCGGCCCTCGGCAGCGCTCGCGGAATACGCGCTCCCTAGTTTTCCGGCCCGCCGGCCGATCTTCGACGCGGTCCGCGATCTCACGGCCCGCATCCACGGCGACTTCACGTTCGACGCCAAGGCCACCACAGTCCACACACCACCCGAGGAGCTGCTGGAACTTCGCCGCGGCGTGTGCCAGGATTTCGCGCACCTGGCGACCGGCTGCCTGCGCTCGCTGGGCCTCGCGGCGCGCTATGTGAGCGGCTATGTGGCGACCACGCCGCCGCCGGGCATGCCGCGGCTCACGGGAGCCGACGCGTCGCACGCCTGGATCAGCGCCTTCTGCGGGCCCTTGGGCTGGGTCGACTTCGATCCCACGAACGACGCGGTCGTGGGCGACCTACACATCACGATCGGCTGGGGCCGCGACTACGGCGACGTCGGTCCGATCCAGGGCGTCTTCGTCGGCGGCGGGCAGCACAGCATGAAGGTCAGCGTCGACGTGATCCCCTTGCCGGCGCTCAAATAGCGGCCGCCGTCTTCACGATTTTTTATGGTCACGACTTTCCGGCGTCGCGCGACGAACGGCGCAGCCCGGCCAGGCGATCGCGGAGTGTGAACGCATGGGGTTGATGACGACTGGCGGAGATTTCCGCTTCGCCGCTGTCGACCATCACGCGAGTTGGCTCTTTGCGCGCGGGGCGAGTTTCGATTTCGCGCGGCGCAATGATGTCGTCGCTCGGAGGCAAATGCTTGTCGCCCGGCTTATGTGGTTGCGGCCGAATCGGGAAGGCCTTTCCCAGCGGCCCGGCCAAGAGCGCCGGCAGCATGATCAGTTCGGCCACCACGCCAGCCAGCAAGATCGACATCATCAACCAGCCCAGCCGCTGGGTCGGCGTGAAGGTGCTCAAGAC
>JANNTD010000230.1:0-1438 GCA_031403315.1 Planctomycetota bacterium | reverse complement strand
TAGGATCACCGTCACCTAGGCATTTAACCAATAGTGAACGTCAAGGATATCGCCCGTCAATCCTTCGGATGCAGCTTGCCGCGTATGCGAGGATGACTTCGTCCTAGGTCGACTCCCAGGCCCACAATGAGTTGGCAACATCAAGCCCCGTTCGGCTAGGCCACAGAACCCTCGCGGAGGCCACCGAGCGGCACCACCAAGTAATTTGTTCCAATGCGTTCTCAAGGCGGCTTGATTTTTCCGTCACTCGTCAGATAGTCGAACTCATCGGGCTGTGGTCGACCGGCATCGAGTTGCGCACGGGCAATTTTCATCGCATTCAGATTTTGCAGTGCACGCTGCAGCCGCTTCGATAGATCAACCTCATATCGACTGAGTTTTCCCAAGAGACCGGCATCGAGCATGGTCTCGAACGTGCGGCCGAGTATTAACGGATCGGTGAAGTCCTCAATCGCATCATTTGGCTCATTGTGATCCAACGGCGGCGCAGCAAACTCATCATCGCCGTCATGCATCACCCGTTCTTGATGCGCGACCCACTGCAGTAATGCCATCTCAAGCCGTGGAATGCGGCGAAGGCGCCAAATAACGCCGGCAACATCATCAACCAACTGCTTCTCGAGCGTGCCCTTCGGCTGCAAATTTTTAGCAAGTGCGCCGTGCAGCTCCAGATAATGCCTTTCGCTTTCTCCTTGCAACAAAGGGTACCGGGCACTCAGACCGTGGCTCATTGCATTGCGACTACTGGCTCGCTTACCGGCGAGCGATCTCGGGCCCGTGCTTCTCAGTGCGTTAGCCCGATTGGCAGCTTTCTGCAGGTCAGTCGCCATGCCCTCGTCACCCTTGCCACAACAATCATCCGTGGATTAGCCGTGGACAAAAAACGACACGCGCGCGCCGCTCGTCGCCCTGCACCCTTCTGCAGCATGCGTTTGAAACAATGTAAATTTCGTCAAGACCGGCGTCTGGTCTGCACGCCATTGCCATCCAACTCTGAATGCGGCTGTTCAGATACGCTGGTCTCGATCGGCACCGGATCACGACCGCACGGTGTTTCTGGTGGCCCGCCAGAACCATGTTCACAGCCCAGCCGCCTGAGCTGTTGCAGTGTTTGTCCGAGCTGGCGCATCAAATGCCCCTCATACCGACCTATTTTTCCGAGTGGATCGGACTTATCAAGTGCTGCCTCTAAGCTGCGCCCCAGCACTTGTCGGCCGTGCCTTTGTCGACGTAATTCACCGCCCGTACGCCCCGGCGATTGAAGAGCCCGAACATCGCCCGACACGAAGATATCGCCGAGACGAATGCCTTGGCGGTCATGGTGCTGGCGTTGCTGATCGGCAATCCAGGATAGCAAACCTGCTTCAAATGTCGCAACCCGGCGCAACCGCCAAATTACGCACGCTGCATAATCCACCAGGATCGCCGCCATGGGTCC
>JANNTD010000229.1:0-20808 GCA_031403315.1 Planctomycetota bacterium | reverse complement strand
TTGCGAAGTGGCCCAGTCGGCAGGAACAGCTCAGCATCCTGGTCGGTCAGATCTTGAGCCCGGGTGCGAACCTGTCGGCCCAACTGCTCGGCCCCGGCAAGATGCTCAACAGCCAAATCAAGAAAAAGGGCGAAGGCGCTGAGGAAGAAACCCCAGTGGAAGCTGCAGTCGAAGCTGCTGCGGCCCCGGCCGAAGCTCCCGCTGCTTCTGCCGACGCTCCCTCCGCCGACGCAGCGCCGGCCGCCGAATAGTTTTCTCGGCGCCGCGCGAACTTCAACGAAACACGTCTGAGTAAGTGAGTTTAGAGACAAGACGACACTTAAAACTATTCGCCGACCGACTCACCGGTTCCGCGATCGCAACAAACACGAGACCTAGAAACGAGAAAGGGAAAAGACGAGCCATGTCTACCGAAACTGCAGAATTTCCAGCCGCCACGAAGACGCTGGGCGATCAAATCGCAGGGCTGACGCTGAAAGACGCGAAGATCCTCAGCGACTATTTGAAGGACGTCTACGGCATTGAGCCGGCCGCGGGCGGCGGTGTGATGATGGTCGCCGGCGGCGGTGCCGCCGCGGAAGCTCCGGTCGAGCAGACTGAGTTCAACGTCGTGCTGGAAGGCTTCGGCGATCAGAAGATCGGCGTGATCAAAGTGGTCCGTGCCGCGACCGGCTTGGGCCTCAAGGAAGCCAAGGACTTGGTGGAAGGCGTTCCCAGCAAGGTCAAGGAAGGCATTTCGAAGGCCGATGCCGAGAAGCTTAAGAAGGAGCTGGAAGCAGCGGGAGCGACGGTTTCGATCAAGTAGATCGGCGCCGTCGTGGCGTGGGCCGATCGATCTGCGACAAATCGTGGATCGGGCGGCGTTCGCCGGTTGACCCGTTTTTTCCAGCGCAGCCCCGTGGCGAGAGCCGCTCGGTTTGCCTTCCCCGGCCAGCGAGTTGCATGAGCCTCTCCCGTTCGCATGAATATCCTTTCTGCCTGTCGACCCAATCGCAGCGTTCGCGGCTGCGCGGAGTGTACGAGCTGCGCGCTCGGCGCACGACAGGCATAGAGCCACTGACTTCGGAGTGAGTGAATCCCATGGCAGTCACGGCCCAACGACGTTTGCAGACCACGACGACCCGGCGCTTCGGCAGCCAACGCGAAGCCTTCGCGATCCCGGATCTGACGAAGATCCAGACCGAAAGCTACGCGCGGTTTCTGCAATATGAAACCCCGATCGACAAGCACAAGGACGAAGGCTTGGAGGGCGTGCTGCGCGAGATCTTCCCGATCGAGAGCTACGACAAGAAGCTCTCGCTCTCGTATCTCCGCTACGAGTTGGGCAAGCCGCGCTACGAACCGGATGAATGCCGGCAATTGCGGCTGACCTACGGCCGGCCATTCCGCATCTGGCTCCGGCTCAACAAGGAGCAGCCGATCGAGGAGGAGGTCTACCTCGGCGACTTGCCGATCATGCTCGGCGGCGGCGAGTTCATCATCAACGGCGCCGAGCGCGTCGTGGTGAGCCAGTTGCACCGCAGCCCCGGTATCGACTTTGTCTCGGACATGGAAGCGGGTGAGCGGCGGATGCATAGTTGCCGCGTGATTCCCGAGCGCGGCAGTTGGATCGAGATCAACACCACGAAAAAGGACAGCATCACGGTCCGCATCGACCAGAGCGGCAAGTTCTCGGTGATGACGTTGTTGCGGGCGATGGATCCGCGCTACGGCCTGGACGCCGACATCCTCCGCACGTTCTACGAAACCACGAAGCAGAAGATCGTCGACGGCCGGAGTGCCGCGAAGATCGAGGACAAGTACGCGGTCGACGACATCGTCTACCCGGTTGGCAGCGATCGGGCCGGCGAGATCATCGTCGAATCGGGCCAGAAGATCAGCAAAACCGCGGCCGAAACGGTCGCCGCTTCCGGTGTGAAGTTGGCCGAGGTGATGGACCAGCCGGCGACGCTGCTGCTCTTGAACGCGCTGGCCGACGACAACACCGCGAGCCATGAAGAGGCGCTGCTGCGGATTTATCAACGGCTGCGGCCGGGCAATCCGCCGCAGTTGGAGAAGGCCAAGGCCTTGTTCCGTGAAAAGTTTTACGACACGAACCGATATCGGCTGGGCCGCGTCGGTCGGTTCCGCATCAACCGCAAGCTGGGCCTCAACGTGCCCGAGGACGAAATGGTCCTCCGGCCCGAGGACCTGATCAATGCGGTGAAGTACGTGTTGTCGCTAGCAACCGGCGAAAACAACGCCGCGGTCGACGACATCGACCACTTGGGCAACCGGCGCCTGCGGACGATCGACGAATTGGCGTGCGACGAAATGCGGAAGGGCTTCTTGAAGCTCCGCCGCACCGTGCAGGAGCGGATGAGCCTCAAAGACATCGAGGACATGACGCCGCGCAGCCTGATCAACCCCAAGAGCATCTCGGCGGCGATCGAGTATTTCTTCGGTCGTGGCGAGCTCTCGCAGGTGGTCGACCAGACGAATCCGCTCTCGATGCTAACGCACGAGCGGCGGCTCTCGGCCTTGGGTCCGGGCGGCTTGAACCGCAAGCGGGCCGGGTTCGAAGTCCGTGACGTTCACATCTCGCACTACGGCCGCATTTGTCCGATCGAGACACCCGAAGGTACGAACATCGGTCTGATCTCGAGCCTCGCCATGTATGCCGCGGTCGACGAATATGGCTTCCTGATTACGCCGTATCGCAAGGTCAAGAACGCCAAGCTGACCGAAGAGGTTGTCTGGCTGCGTGCCGATGAAGAGGCCAGCGCGGTCGTCGCCTCGGCCGACGCGCCGATCACGGACGGCAAGATTCAAGGCGAAACGCTCGTTGCCCGGCAACACGCCGACTTCGTCCTGGTGCCGACCGACAAGATCGAGTTCATCGACGTCACACCGAGCCAAATGATCGGCGTGTCGGCCGGTTTGATTCCGTTCCTCGAGCACGATGATGCGAACCGGGCCTTGATGGGTTCGAACATGCAGCGGCAAGCGGTGCCGCTGTTGATTACCGAACCGCCGATCGTGGGCACCGGCCTGGAAACGGACGTTGCGCTGCACTCCGGCATGATTCTGCGTGCTGGGCACAAGGGGACGATCACCTACGTCGACGCCGAACGGATCGAAATTGGTCCTGAGGTACATAAGCTCCGCAAATTCGTCGGCCTGAACGAGCGGACCTGCCAGAACCACAAGCCGATCGTCAAGGTCGGCGACAAGGTGGAAAAGGGCCAGGTCATCGCCGACGGGGCAGCGACCTTCCAGGGCGAGCTGGCCTTGGGTCGCAACGTGCTCGTCGCGTTCATGTCGTGGGAGGGTTACAACTTCGAAGATGCGATCATCATCAGCGAAGAGTTGGTGAAGAACGACACCTACACCTCGATCCACATCGAGGAGTTCGACGTCGAAATTCGCGAGACGAAGCTGGGCCGCGAGGAGTTCACCCGCGACATTCCGAACGTCAGCGAAAAGATGCTGCGGAATCTCGACGAAAACGGAATCGTGCAGATCGGTACATTCGTCGAGCCGGGCGACATCTTGGTGGGCAAGGTCTCGCCGAAGTCGAAGACCGAGCTCACGCCGGAAGAAAAGCTGCTGCACGCGATCTTCGGGCGGGCCGGCGAGGACGTGAAGAACGATTCACTCGAAGTGCCATCCGGCGTCGAGGGCATCGTGATCGACACGCAGCGGTTCTCCCGCCGAATGAGCCTCTCGGAAGACCAACGCAAAGAGTTCGAGCGCTCGCTCAAGGTGGCCGAGAAGGAAGGCAACGAGCAGATCGCCGCCGCCTTCGGTCGCATGGTCACCGAGCTCGAAGAAGTGCTTGGTCGCAAGCTCACGGACGATGACGGCAATTCGCTGGTCCACGAACAGGACCCGGCGTATGTCGCGGAGCGGGCGAACACGTTCAAGTTTGACGCGATCGACATCCGCAGCCCGCAGCGGAAGAAAGACGCCGAGCGCGTCTACAAGCAGCAATGGACGGCGGTCGAAGAAGCGATCGACACCCGCGACCGCAAGCTCAACTCGATGAAGCGCGGCGACGAGTTGCGGAGCGGCGTGTTGCAGATGGTGAAGGTCTACATCGCCACGAAGCGGGTGATCTCGGTCGGCGACAAGATGGCCGGCCGCCACGGTAACAAGGGCGTGATCTCGAAGATTCTGCCGGTCGAAGACATGCCGTTTTTGGAAGACGGCACGCCAATCCAGATCATGCTCAATCCGCTGGGCGTGCCGAGCCGGATGAACGTCGGTCAGATTCTCGAGACGCACCTCGGCTGGGCCGGCGCGAAGCTCGGTTTTCGCGCGATCACGCCGGTGTTCGACGGCGCCGACGAATCGCACATCAACGACGCGCTCGTCGAGGCAGGGCTGCCGCGTCACGGCAAGACCAAGCTGTACGACGGCCGCACGGGCCAGGCGTTTGAGCAGGAAACCACCGTCGGCTACATCTACATGCTCAAGTTGCACCATCTGGTGGACGACAAGGTCCACGCCCGCAGCACCGGTCCGTACTCGTTGATTACGCAACAGCCCTTGGGCGGCAAGGCGCGGTTCGGCGGTCAGCGATTCGGCGAGATGGAGGTGTGGGCGCTGGAAGCCTACGGTGCCGCGTACATTTTGCAGGAGCTCTTGACCGTCAAGAGCGACGACGTCGAAGGCCGCACGAAGATTTACGAGTCGATGGTCAAAGGCGAGAACACGCTGGAAGCAGGCACGCCGGCCAGCTTCGACGTGCTCACGAACGAAATTCGCGGCCTCGGGCTGAACATGCAGCTCGAGAAACGCCGCGTTTAGGAAAGAGGATTTGTCATTGCAAATTTGTCATTTGTCATTGGCCATTTAAGAGGTTGCTGAAATGACGCCTGACGAACTTGCTGATCGCTTGCTGGATTTTGCTGCTCGGATCGGAAAAGTCGTCGATGCGTTGCCAGATTCACGATTGGGCCGACATATTGCATCGCAATTGGTACGGTCGGGCACTTCACCGGCGCCCAATTACGAAGAAGGACGAGCGGCGGAAAGCCGCAAAGATTTTGTTCACAAGCTGAGCATCGCGCTTAAGGAGCTTAGGGAAACGAGATATTGGTTGAAGCTGATTTTGAGAACGGAATTGATACCGAGGGGCAAGGTTGCCGACATCCTCGACGAATCAGATCAACTTTGCCGAATTCTCGGACAATCGCTGTCGACTACCAAGGGAACGCGTGCAAGCTCCAAGAAAGGCGTCGAACAGGATTCCGAAATCGCCCAATGACAAATGACAAATTTGCAATGACAAATCGCTTGGTTGTTGCTTAGCCATATAAGTCGCACACAGATCAGCATTCGCCCTGCCACAGGAGCGTTCAATATGAGTATGCTTGAGACCACCAGTTACGATCGCATCAACGACTACGCGTCGGTGAAGATCAGCCTCGCCCGGCCGCACGACATTCGCAGCTGGTCGTTCGGCGAGGTCAAGAAGCCCGAGACGATCAATTATCGCACCTACCGTCCGGAAAAGGACGGCTTGTTCTGCGAGCGGATCTTCGGACCCGAAAAGGACTGGGAGTGCGCCTGCGGCAAGTACCGTGGGATGAAGTACAAGGGCATGATCTGCGACCGTTGCGGCGTGAAGGTCACGCACAGCCGCGTGCGCCGCAAGCGAATGGGGCATATCGAGCTCGCCGCGCCGGTCGTACACATCTGGTTCTTCAAAGCGATGCCCAGCCGGCTCGGCAGCTTGCTCGCCATGAAGACCACCAGCCTCGAGAAGGTGATCTACTTCCAGGACTACGTGGTCATCGACCCGGGCGACACTGCGCTCAAGTCGCAGCAACTCCTCACGGAAGAAGAGTTCCGCGCCGCCCGCGAGCAGTATGGCGAAGGTTCGTTCGAAGCCGCGATGGGCGCCGAGGCGATTCGCAAGCTATTGCAGCAACTCGATCTCGTGCAACTTTCGGAAACACTCCGCGCGGAGCTCAAGGAAACCGGCTCGAAGCAAAAGGCCAAGGACCTGATCAACCGCTTGAAAACCGTGGAAGCGATCCGCGATTCGGACAACAAGCCGGAGTGGATGGTGCTGGACGTGATCCCCGTGATCCCGCCGGACTTGCGTCCGCTGGTGCTCTTGGACAGCGGCAACTTCGCCACGAGCGATCTCAACGACCTTTACCGCCGGATCATCAATCGCAACAACCGGCTCAAGAAGTTGGTGGACCTCAACGCGCCGGAAGTTATCATTCGCAACGAGAAGCGGATGCTGCAGCAATCGGTCGACGCGCTGTTCGACAACAACCGCTGCAAGCGACCGGTGCTGGGCTCGTCGAATCGCCCGCTCAAGTCGCTCACTGACATGATCAAGGGCAAGCAGGGCCGGTTCCGCGAGAATCTGCTCGGCAAACGCGTCGACTACTCGGCCCGCAGCGTGATCGTCGTGGGTCCCTATCTCAAGCTGCACCAATGTGGTTTGCCGAAGAAGATTGCGCTCGAGCTCTACCAGCCGTTCATCATTCGTCGCTTGAAGGAGCTCGGTCACGCCGACACCATCAAGAGCGCGAAAAAGATGCTGGAGCGCAAAGATGACGAGGTGTGGGACATCCTCGAAGAAGTGATCCGCAATCACCCGGTGCTGTTGAATCGCGCCCCGACGCTCCACCGCATGGGTATCCAGGCGTTTGAGCCGATCCTGGTGGAAGGCAACGCGATCCATCTCCATCCGCTGGTGTGCAAGGGCTTCAACGCCGACTTCGACGGCGACCAGATGGCGGTCCACTTGCCGCTCTCGATCGAGGCCCAGGTGGAAGCCCACACGCTGATGATGAGCACGCACAATATCTTCAGCCCGGCCAACGGCGCGCCGATCATCAGCCCGTCGCAGGACGTGGTGATGGGTAGCTACTACCTGACGATGACCGTGCCGAACGCCCTGGGCGACGACATGATCTTCAGCTCGATGGAAGAGGTCGAGATGGCCTATGCGGCCGGCAAGGTGGGCACCCATGCCCGAATCAAAGTCCGCCTGCCGAAGTACCGCGCCCTGCGGGAAGAGATGGAGGACGATGCCGCATACGGCAAATTGGTCGACACGACGGTCGGCCGCGTGATTTTCAACATGGTGCTGCCCAAGGGCATGCCGTTCTACAACATCGCGTTGCGGTCGAGCCAATTGGCTCGCGTGATTAGCGATTGTTACCAATTCCTCGGCCGGTCGAAGACGATCACGCTGTTGGACGACATGAACCAGCTCGGCTTCCGCCAGGCGACCCGCAGCGGTCTGTCGTTTGCCACGGACGATCTCATTACCCCCGAGGAAAAAGGCCGCATTATTGCTGCCGCGGAAAAGGAAGTCCTCCGCAAGAACAAGCTCTACCAACGCGGCATCATCACCGAGGGCGAGCGCTACAACCAGGTGCTCGACGCCTGGACGCACGCCCGCGAGCAGATCACCACGGAGATGATGAGCGCCCTGGAGGTCGACTTCCGCACCGATGGCTACGTGAACCCGATTTTCCTGATGGCTCACTCTGGTGCTCGTGGTGGTGTGGAACAGATGCGTCAGCTCGGCGGCATGCGCGGCCTGATGGCCAAGCCGTCCGGAAAGATCATCGAGACGCCGATCAAGGCGAATTTCCGCGAAGGCCTGACGGTGCTCGAATACTTCAGCTCGACGCACGGTGCCCGCAAGGGTCTGGCGGACACGGCCCTCAAGACGGCCGACTCCGGTTACCTCACGCGCAAGCTCGCCGACGTGGCGCAAAACGTCGTCATTACGATGGAAGACTGTGGCACGACCCAAGGCATCACCAAGGGGATCATCTACCGCGGCGAAAAGGTCGAGGTGGGTCTCGCCGACTCGATCCGCGGCCGTGTCAGCCGGGCGAACATCGTCAACCCGATCACCGATGAAGTGATCGTGGGCGAAAGCCAATTGGTCACTGCCGACATTGCCCGCCAGATCGAAGAGCTCGGTCTCGAGAAGATCCAGGTCCGCAGCGCGCTGACGTGCGACGCGCCGTTGGGCATCTGCCGACGGTGCTACGGCATGGACCTCTCGACCGGTGCGATGGTCGAAGAGGGCATGGCGGTCGGCATCATCGCCGCCCAGAGCATCGGCGAGCCGGGCACGCAGCTTACGATGCGGACGTTCCACATCGGCGGCGTCGGCCAGCACGACGTCGAGCAGAGCGACATCAAGGCCAAGCGCGGCGGTATCGTCAAGTACACGCGGCTCAAGGTCGTGACGACCGAGGCCGGCGATCGGATCGTGCTGACACGAAACGGCGAGGTCTCGCTCGTCGACGAAAAGGGCCGCGAGGTCGAGAAGTACGAGGTGCCGGCCGGCGCAATCCTCAAGGTCGAGGAGAATCATCTGGCCGACGCCGGGGCAGTCCTCTGCGAATGGGACCCGCATAGCATCCCGATTCTCGCCGAAACGGGCGGCAAAGTCCGCTTCGAGGACCTGATCGAAGGCCAGACGATGCGGGCCGAGAAGGACCCGTCGGGTCACATTCGTTACGTGATCATGGAGCACAAGGGCGACATGCATCCGCAGGTGGTGGTCGAGGACCCGGCCGACGGGAAAATTCTCGACTTCTACTACATGCCGGAGCGGGCCCACTTGGAAGTCGACGAAGGCCAGATGATCACGCCCGGTGCGATGGTCGCCAAGACGCCGCGCGAAGTGTCGGGCACGCAAGACATCACGGGTGGTTTGCCGCGCGTGACCGAAATTTTCGAAGCCCGCAAGCCGAAAGACCCGGCCGTCATCGCCGAGATCGACGGCACGGTCGAACTCCTCTCCGAAAAGAAGCGCGGCAAGCGGTCGATCATCGTTCGTAGCGAAAGCGGCATCGAACGCGAGCACCTAATTACGCACAACAAGCACTTGCGCGTCCACTCGGGTGACGTGGTGCGTGCGGGCGATGCGCTCGTGGACGGCCCGCTCGTGCCGCACGACATCTTGCGGATCTCCGGCGAAGAGGCCGTGCAGCAATACCTCGTGCGCGAAATTCAGAACGTCTACCGCAGCCAACGCGTCGAGATCAACGACAAGCACATCGAGATCATCGTCGCCCGGATGTTGCGGAAAGTGCGGGTGGAGACTCCCGGCGACTCGAACCTCTTGTCGGGCAGCGTGATGGACCGCTTCGACTTCCGTCAGTCGAACGACGCGATCGTCCAGTGCCTCAAGATCAGCGACAAGGGCGACAGCGAATTTGCCGTCGGCTCGATCGTGCCGAAGGACGTGCTCGAACAGTCCAACTCGCAGATCGAAGCCTTGGGCGGAACGATCGCCAAGGGCACCCGGCCGAAGCGGGCGACCGCCGCGACGCAGCTCTTGGGCATCACCAAGGCGTCGGTGCAAAGCTCGAGCTTCATCTCGGCTGCGAGCTTCCAGGAAACCACCAAGGTGCTCACCGAAGCGGCGCTCGCCGGTCGGACCGACCACCTGGTGGGTCTCAAGGAAAACGTGATCCTCGGCCACTTGATTCCGGCCGGCACCGGGTTCCGCACGATTCACGAAGCGGAGGTCCGCATTCGGCCCGAAGCGCTCGAAGCGCTGGCGGCGGAGAAGGAACGGACGCTCGAGCGGTCATTCCCGCTGTTGGAATCGGCGTTGGCGGGCGACCGCGGCAACGGCCGCGGCGATGCGGCTCCGACTCCCGCGCCGAAGCCGGCGGCCCCCAGCAGCTTGGATGCACTCTTGGGCGGTGCGATGGGCAGTGCTGGTCTCGACGACGACGTCGTCGAAGATGTCGGCAACGCGGGCAACGCCGAGGCCGGTCTTCCGGAATCGGACGACTTGCCGCCGCTGGACTGACGCGAACGTACATTCGCGTGCGTACGGAAAAATCGAAAACAGCCGGCGACCTACGGGTCGCCGGTTTTTTTGTGCGCGTGCTTACCGTGGTTCCGATGGGGCCAACTCTCTCGCCCAATGCCGGCTTACGCGAAAATCGGCTGAACCGCCCTTGCCCGGGCCCCGTACTATGATACAATTGATTGAAACATTTGTTTGAAACGATCGTGTGAGGCGATAAAATCATGGCGGATAACGACTTAGATACCACGCGGGTGCGGATTCTTGAGTCGGCCGGCCAGATGTTTGCCGAGCGCGGGTTCGAGTCGACAACGGTCCGCGATATCTGCCAGGCGGCCGGGGCGAACGTCGCAGCGGTGAACTACTATTTCGGCGACAAAGAACGGCTCTACATCGAGGCGGTCGTGCGGGCCCATCGTTGGCGGCTCGACCAGGCCCAGCTTCCGGATTGGAATGCAACGACGCCGCCGCGCGAGAAGCTTGCCGGCTTCATTCACACGTTCTTCGAGCGAATCCTTGGCGGCAAGGACGACACTTGGAGAACTCGGCTCGTGATGCGTGAGTTCATGAATCCGACGGCCGCCTGCGCGGAAATCGCCCAATCAAACATTCGACCGCAATTCGAAATTTTGCAGTCGATCCTCCGCGAGCTTTTGCCGCAGGGGACGAGCGACGAGGAGTTGCACCTCACGGCATTCAGCATCGTCGGGCAATGTCTGTTTTATCACGTGGCCGAGCCGATCATTTGCAATCTCGTCGACGGCGCGGAATTCGCAACCTATGACGTCGACAAATTGGCCGAGCACGTGACGAAGTTGACCTTGGCAGCACTCGATGCCAAGGCCGCGCACGCGGCGCGCGGCGCAGGAGCGCGACGATGAATTGGATCGCGCTCAAAATGTTGACCGGCAACCAGGGCAAGTACCTCGGGATCATCCTGGGCATCGCCTTCGCCACGCTCTTGATTGCGCAGCAGGCGTCGATCTTTTGCGGACTGATGCTGCAAACCTCGGGTCAGATTCGCGACATCCAGGGAGCAGACATCTGGGTGATGGATCCGAACGTGCAGTTCTCGGACGACGTCAAGCCGCTTTCCGACAGCGATCTCTATCGGGTGCGAGGAGTTCCCGGCGTGGCCTGGGCGGTGCCGTTCTACAAAGGGCTCACGCGGTCGCGGCTCGAGGACGGCAACTTCCAGCAGACGATTCTTCTCGGCCTCGACGACGCCACGCTGGTGGGCGCGCCACAGAACATGCTCCTCGGCAGCGTGTTCGACCTGCGGAAGCCCGACGCAGTGATCATGGACGTCGAAGGCTACAAGCTGCTCTGGCCGCATGAAGAGCCGCGGATCGGCAAACGGTTTGAAATGAACGACAAGCAGGCGGAGATCGTGGGCATCTGCCAGGCGAGCCGCACATTTCAGACGTTTCCGGTCGTTTACACGCGTTATTCGCAGGCGCTCGAGTTCGTGCCGCCCGAGCGGAAGGTCCTGTCGTTCGTGCTGGCGGACGCGGCCGACGGTGTTGACGTCGACGAAGTCTGCCGGCGGATCGAGCAGCAAACCGGCCTGCGGGCAATCACGGGACTGCAATTTGAATGGATCACGATGACCTATTTCATGCAGAAGACCGGCATCCCCTTCAACTTCGGCATCACAGTGGCGCTGGGTTTCATCGTCGGCACGGCGATCGCCGCACAGACGTTTTACTTGTTCACGATCGAAAACATCAAGCAATATGGCGCACTCAAGGCGATGGGCGCGGGAAACGTGTCGCTGATGAGCATGATTTTGCTGCAGGCACTCTTGGTGAGTTTCATCGGCTTTGGACTGGGGATCGGCGCCGCCGCGTGGTTTGGCCGCTTTGCCAGCGCCACCGGTTCGCGGCTGGCGTTTTACATGCCGCTCGAGGTGTTCGTGGGCGTGGCGCTGGCCGTGGCGGCGATCAGCGTGCTGTCGAGTTTGCTGAGCATGCAGCGGGTGATGGTGGTTGAACCGGCCGTAGTGTTTCAAGGCTAGGCGATGTTTCTGGGGCAAACGTGATGGCGATGCTCGACGACAATCCGCTGGTTTCCTGCCGCGACGTGGTGAAAATCTACGGCAGCGGCAATGCGGAAGTGCATGCGCTGCGGGGCGTCGATTTGGACGTGTACGCCGGCGAGTTGACGATGCTCGTCGGCCCCAGCGGCTGCGGCAAAACGACGCTGCTCTCGGTTCTCGCGGGGATCCTGCGGCCCACGAGCGGCACGGTCGATGCCTTGGGCTCCGAATTGACGCGGCTTTCTTCGTGGCAGCGGACCGCCTTTCGACGCGACCACGTCGGCTTCGTGTTTCAACAATTCAATCTATTGCCGGCACTCACCGCGGCCGAGAACGCCGCGGTGCCGCTGGTGATCAAGGGTTATTCGAAGCGGAAGGCGGTGGCCGCGGCGAAGGAGCTGCTGGCGAAGATGGGGATGGCCGACCGCGTCGACAATCTGCCGGGCAAGCTTTCCGGCGGCCAGCAACAGCGTGTGGCGATTGCCCGGGCGCTGGTGCATCATCCGCACTTGCTCGTCTGCGACGAGCCGACTTCGGCGCTCGACGCCAAAACGGGGCACACGATTTTGGAACTGCTGCGGACGGTGGCGGTCGAGGGCGATCGGGCGGTGATCATCGTCACGCACGACAGCCGGATCTTTGAATTTGCCGACACGCTGGCCCGAATGGATGACGGCCACATCGAGTCGCTCGAGCGGCGTGGGGAGCGCGAGCCGGCGGCCGTGTCCGGCGAAATTGCCATGCGGCAACGCGCTTAAAGACAGACTACGAACAAGAGACCAGAGAGAAGTCAGGCCTGATCATGTTGACGAAATTCGGATTACCAATCGTTGCCCTGGGGCTGATCGCCTTTGCGGTGAACTTTCTGATGAACTCGACGACACGGATGCCGGCGCTGCCGCCGCCGATCCAGCCGGCGGAGAGTCCGTATCCCCACACAGTGGCCGGGGCGGGCATGGTCGAGCCGGAGACGGAGAATATATCGGTCGGCTCGCCGGTGCCGGGCGTGGTCGTCGAGGTGATGGCCAAGGTTGGCGCGAAAGTGCAGGCGGGCGATCCCTTGTTCCGGCTCGACGATCGCCAGCGGAAAGCGGAGCTCACCATTCGCCGCGCGATGCTCGAAGACGCCAGGGCGCAACTCGAGAAGCTCGACGCGATGCCGCGGAAAGAAGAGCTGCCGCGGGCCGAAGCCAAGGTGCTCGAAGCGAAGGCCGATTGGGAAAACTGGGAGCAACAATGGTCGCGCGGCGAGGCGCTCGTCACCAAGAACGCGATGTCGCAGGAAGAGTTTACGGAGCGGAAGCAACAGGCGCTGCAGGCCCGCGAGCGGTACAACAGCGCGGTGGCCGAGTACGACTTGCTCAAAGCTGGTGCTTGGGAACCCGATAAGCACTTGGCTCAGGCGGCGATCGACCAGGCGGCGGCCGAAGTGCAGGAGACGCAAACGGAATTGGACCGGTTGGTGATTCGCGCGCTGGTCGACGGCGAGGTGCTGCAGGTGAACGTGCGGCCGGGCGAGTTCGTCGGCGCCCCGCCGAGCCAGGCGCTGGCGGTGCTGGGGAACGTGACGCAACTGCACGTGCGGGTCGACGTCGACGAATACGACATCCCCCGATTTATCGTCGACGCCCCGGCCCGGGCGACGCTCAAAGGCCAGCCGAACGATTCCTTCCCGCTGCGGTTCGTGCGAATCGAGCCCTACGTGGTGCCAAAAAAGTCGCTCACCGGCGACAACACGGAGCGGGTCGACACGCGGGTGCTGCAGGTGATCTACGCGATCGACACGGGCGGGCGGCGGCTGTTCGTCGGCCAGCAATTGGACGTGTTTATTGACGCGGCACCGGGCAACATGGCACGAGTCAAGGATTAGCCATCCACGGCCTATTTCCATGCTGGGTAGTCAAAGCGTGCGGTTTTCTGAGCTATTCCCGCCCTTGACGGTCACCGCCAATCGCGTAAACTGATGGGTTCTCAGCTATTTGCCTCGACCAGCCGTGGTTCCAAAGGGCCGTGTATGCCAACTGTAAATCAGCTCGTTCGCAAGCCGCGACGAGCGAAGCGTAAGTTCAGCAAGTCGCCGGTGCTCGACAAATGCCCGCAAAAGCGCGGCGTGTGCTTGTTGGTGCGCACGATGACGCCGAAGAAGCCGAACTCGGCCCTGCGGAAGATCACTCGCGTGCGGCTCTCGAACGGCAAGGAAGTCACGGTCTACATCCCGGGCGAAGGCCACACGCTGCAGGAGCACAGCATCGTGCTGGTGCGCGGCGGCAGAATTCGCGATCTTCCGGGTGTGCGTTACCAGGTTGTCCGCGGCGCCCGCGACACGCTGGGCGTCCAAGGCCGCAAGCAATCGCGCAGCCGTTATGGTGCCAAGAAGAGCTAGGAATTCTGGCTCTCGTCCCTCGTCCCTCG
This sequence comes from Planctomycetota bacterium, assembly GCA_031403315.1. Classification (GTDB taxonomy): domain Bacteria; phylum Planctomycetota; class Planctomycetia; order Pirellulales; family Lacipirellulaceae; genus DASYDU01. The sequence continues at coordinate 6,559 of JANNTD010000229.1, read as the reverse complement.
ACTCTAGACTCTCGACCAAATCATGCCTCGCATAACCGCCAGTCGTAAACAGCTCAAGCCCGATCCGCGTTTCGGATCGCTGCTCGCCTCGAAGTTCGTCAATTGCCTGATGTATGCGGGCAAGAAGAGCGTGGCTCAGGGCGTTTTCTACGATGCGCTCGACATCGTCAAGAAGCGGATCCCGGACAAGGAGCCGATCGATGTCTTTACGCAGGCGCTCGACAACATCAAGCCATCGATCGAAGTTCGCAGCAAGCGCGTCGGTGGTGCGGCCTACCAGGTGCCGATGCAGGTGAACCGCACGCGGCAGCAGTCGCTGGCGATTCGCTGGCTGCTCCTGGCGGTGCACGAAAAGAAGGGCCGGGCCACGGCGATGAAGCTGGCCGACGAGCTGGTAGCCGCTTACAACCGCGAAGGCGCGGCCGTCACCCGCCGCGAAAACGTCCACCGCATGGCGGATGCCAACAAGGCGTTTGCCCACTTCGCGTGGTAATAAGAATCAACAGTACGCCGCGGCAGAAAATTGCCGCGGCGTTTTTCATGCGCGGATAGTTCTCATGGCGACTCCACTGGACCGCATCCGCAACATCGGCATCATTGCCCACATCGACGCGGGGAAGACGACCGTCACCGAGCGGATGCTCTTCGCCAGCGGGACGAAGCACCGCGCCGGCGAAGTCGACAAGGGCACCACGACCACCGATGACGATGCCGAAGAAGCGGAGCGGGGGATCACGATCTACTCGGCCTGCGTGCAGTTTCCTTGGAACGACGTGGTGATCAACTTGATCGACACGCCGGGGCACGTCGATTTCACGGCCGAGGTCGAGCGGAGCTTGCGCGTGCTCGACGGCGGCGTCGTGGTGTTCAGTGCCCGCGAGGGCGTCGAGGCGCAGAGCGAGACAGTCTGGCGACAGGCGAACAAGTATCATGTGCCGCGCATCGCGTTCATCAACAAGCTCGATCGCGAGGGGGCCGACTTCGACGCCGTATTCGACGAGATCGAGAACCGGCTGCACGCCCGGCCGGTCGCGCTGCAGATTCCGGTCGGCCAAGGCCCGGCGCACACTGCCAAGCCGTTTCGCGGCGTGATCGACCTGGTGAAGATGCAGATGCTCGCCTTTCCCGACGGCAAAGAAGGCAACCAGATCAACCGCACGGAAATTCCCGCCGAACTCGCCGATGACGCCCAGCACTGGCGCGAGCGGCTGCTGGAGTCGCTCTACGACTACAGCAACGAGCTGATGGAATTGGCGCTCGCGGAGGAAGAAATCCCCGAGGCGCTCATCCAGAAGGTAGTCCGCCAGGCGACGGTCCATCTGCAAATTCAGCCGGTGCTGTGCGGTTCGGCGCTGCACGGCATGGGCGTGCAGCCGATACTCGACGCGGTGGCCGCCTATTTGCCGAGCCCGCTCGACATGCCGCCGGTCGAGGGATTCGACGTCAAGACGAAGAGCAAGCACAAAGGGCCCGCGGCTGTTGAGGGCGAGCAGTCGAAAAAGATCCAACGGAAGCCCGACCCGGCCGAGCCGTTCTGTGGGCTCGTGTTCAAGGTGCTGCCGTACAAGACGGGCGACCTGGCCTGGGTGCGGATTTACTCGGGCACGCTCGAGCCGAACTCGCGCGTGTTGAACCCCGGGCGGGACAAGAAGGAAAACGTCGCCCAGCTCTGGCGGATTCACGCATCGAAGAAGGAAGAGCAGGTCACGGAGGCCCGCGCCGGCGACATCGTGGGCGTGATCGGGCTGCGCGACTCGATCACCGGCGACACGCTCTGCGACACCCGCGAGCCGATCCTGCTGGAGTCGATCGAATTCCCTGAGACGGTGATCTCGCGAGCCATCGAGCCGGAGAGCACCGACGACCGCAAGAAGCTCGGCGAGACGCTAATCCTGCTCCGCAAGCAGGACCCAACTTTTCGCGCCTCGGAAAATGAAGAAACCGGCCAGACAATTATCAGCGGCATGGGCGAGTTGCACCTGGAAGTGATCGAGCACCGGCTGCTGCGGGACTTCAACCTGCGGGTGAAGGTCCACAAGCCACGGGTCAGCTACCGCGAGACGGTCGAGCGGGCGGTCGAGGTCACCGGCGAAAGCAACCGCATGATCCAGGGCGTGCAGCACGCGGCCAAGGTGCGGATTCGCCTCGAGCCGTTCGCCAAGGGCATCCATCCGGTGACCGTCACCAACGCGCTCGACCACGGCCTGCCGAGCGAGATGCTCAGCGTGGTGCTGGAAGAGCTGGAGAGCGCGGGGCAGGGGGGCGGCGTGATCGGCTACCCGCTGATGCGGCTCAAAGCGACGGTGCTCGGCGGTGAAGTAGGCGAAGCAGGGTTGTCGGAGATTGCCTTCCGCACCGCCACCAATCACGCGTTCGACACCGCGCTGCGCGAAGCAAAGCCGGTGCTCTTGGAACCGATCATGCGGCTCGAGATCAGCACGCCGGACGACCACGTCGGCGACCTGGTGAGCGACCTGCAGCAGCGCCGGGCGATCATTCACCGCACCGAGTCGCGCGGCACGAACACCGTGCTCCACGCCGAAGCGCCGTTGGCGAACTTGTTCGGCTACTCGAGCGCGATGCGAAGCCTGAGCCAAGGCCGGGCGAGTTGCTCGATGGAACCGAGCGACTACGCCCCGGCCCCGCCCGACGTGCTGCAAAAGTTTTTGGGCGAGTCGTGATTGTAGCCGTTTAGTTTTTCACCACAGAGGATACAGAGATGAAAAATGAGAATGCAATTTGTACAGCGCGGACAAGGCAAATCTCAATTTTCATTTCGCAATTTCTTCTCTGTGCTCTCTTTGTCCTCCGTGGTGAAACTTTGTGTGACAAATCATGACTGAGCGATCGTTCGTTTTCGGCGTGGATCTCGACGGCGTGGTGGCCGATTTCTATGCCGGGCTGCGGCCCGTGGCGGCGGAGTGGCTGGGTGTTGCGCTCGAAACGCTGCCGGAGCGGGTGTCGTGGGGACTTGGCGAGTGGGGGCTCGATCGAGCGCCGGGTGGTTACGAGGCGTTGCACAAGTTCGCGGTCATGCAGCGCGAGCTGTTCTTGAAGTTGCCGCCGATGGCCGGTGCGCCGCAAGCCCTGCGACGGCTCTCGAAAGAGGGCGTGCGGATCCGCATCATCACGCACCGGCTGTTCATCAAGTATTTTCATCAAGTCGCCGTCTCGCAGACGATCCAGTGGCTCGACCACCACGACATCCCCTACTGGGACCTCTGTTTCATGCAGCAGAAGACGGCCGTCGGGGCCGACCTGTACATCGAAGATTCGCCCGCCAACGTCGAGCGGTTGCGGGCCGAGGGTCAGAAAACGGTCGTCTTCTCGAACTCGACGAACGAGCACTTGCCGGGCCCGCGGGCCAATAGTTGGGAGGACGTGCTGGATTTGGTTCGGGCGGAGAAAGCGGTGTGGGAAGGGAAGCCAATTTGACGCTGTGGGTTGGAGATTCCGCGGTCGCCGAGTCGAGGCGGGTCATCCATGCCGCCTCACGCCCCGGAAAATGAGGCCAATCGACTCATAGTGCGATGCGGGGCCGCACCCGCACTGCGTATTTCCGCCGTCGAAATGCGGGATTTCCGCCCACTTTTTGTTTGACCATTGTCACAAACGCATTTAGACTGAAGGGCGCTTAAAGCTTTGACAGGTTGGGAGTTTGACTTTTCATTTACCTTTCCGGGCAGGACTTCTTGGAAGTCTCGGCATCTCAATTGGAGCGGCACCTCGATTCGTTCGGTTGTCGTAGGGAGTGACTAATGAAGCGGAAAACATGGTGTGCATTTCTAGCGCTCGCGGCTGGCGCGGCGCTTGTCGGCGACTCGATCGCTGGGCCGATTTCCGTCGGCAATCTGGTCGTGGTGCAGGTTGGGGATGGTAGCGCTGCTCTGGCGGCCACTGCAACGGCTGGGTTCCTGAAGGAATTTCAGACGAACGGTACGCCGGTTCAGACGATTGCGCTGCCGACTGCTGACTCGGGCGCAAATCAGACGTTGACTCTTACAGGAAACTCCACGTCGGAAGGTTTCATCGCCCAATCGGGTCAGGGTGGGCACCTTACGCTGGGCGGCTATGACGCAGCAACGGGAACTGCAGCTCCAGCGGGCGCCACTGCTGCGACGATTAATCGTGTTGTCGGCGTGGTGACCATCGGCACCGGCGGCATTGACACGACCACCGCGTTGGGCGACGCATTTAACGGTAGCAATGTCCGCAGCGCGACCGCTAAGACCGGCACGCAGCTCTATGTGGCCGGCAACGCAGGTAGCGGCCAAGGTGCCTCGGGTGGTGTTCGATATACTACGCTGGGAAGTACCATTTCCGACCGGATCAATACCGGCGCCAACTCCGGCTCGAATAGCCGGGTGGTCGAAATCTTTGGCGGAAACCTTTACGTGAGTGCTGCCAGTAGTCCTCGCTTGGCGGTCCAGCAAATCGGTACAGGTCAGCCGATCGTTCCAGGTGCCGCGGAGACCACGTTGCCAGGTATGCCGACGAGCGGAACTCATTCCACGTACGACTACTGGTTCAAAGACGCCAACACGGTATATCTTGCGGACGACGGCTCGGCGGCTAGCTTGGGCGGCATCCAGAAGTGGACGTTAACCGCGGGGACTTGGTCGCTGCAATACACGCTGCTCAACACTGGCGCGGCGACAACCGCGGTGCGTGGTTTGACCGGCACGATCGGTGCCGGCGGAAACGCGGTGCTGTTCGCGACCACTTCAGCAAGCAACGCGAACAATTTGATCACCGTGACCGACACCGGCGCTGCCGCAACGGCATCGATCCTGGCGACCGCGCCTGTGAACGCCGCTTTCCGCGGCGTTGAATACATCAACATTCCGGAACCGGCGTCGCTCACCCTGGTGGGTCTTGCCTTGCTCGGGCTGTCGGGTCTTGTGCGTCGGCGCAAGTAGGCGACTGAGGATTCGGTAATTTATACGAACAGGCGGCACGCCGATTTCGGCGTGCCGCCTTTATTGTTGGGTTATTGGCGGCAGGCAACTCGCAGCCGCATCACCCCGATGTCGGCACGCCGCGGAACATGAAGTACACCGCGCCGCACAGGCAAAGCGCGGCCCACAGAAAATCGGTCCGCACCGGTTGGTGCATGTACCAGATCGAAAACGGCACGAACACCGCGAGCGTGATCACCTCTTGCAGCATCTTCAGTTGCGGCAGCGTCATCTGGCCGAAGCCGATGCGGTTGGCTGGCACCTGGAGCATGTACTCGAACAGCGCGATGCCCCAACTGGCGAGGATCGCCACCACCAGCGGCTTGTGCGACAGGTTCTTGAGGTGGGCGTACCAGGCGAAGGTCATGAAGACGTTCGAACCGACAAGCAGCAAGATCGCCGAGACGGTCGGATTCATCGCGCACCTGCGGATTTGAGAGTACTGAGTACGAATTGCTGAGTACCGAGTACTGAGTCGCCGAGTTCAGCCTCGAACTGACGCGGACCCACGGCGGGGCGCGATTATGCCGCAAAGGCGCGATGACGCAAAGAGCGAATCGCCGATAGCTGAGCGGTGCACAGAAAAAGCAGAATCAATGAACCGGGTTCGGGAACGGCAGTCGCCGCGAGCCCTGACGATCCGCTGCCGGCCGACTCGCCGAAGTTCGACTTCCAAACGCTGTAATCGGCGGTTTCGATCCGGCCGTTGCCGTCACCGTCGGCGGCCAGGCCCGCGGCCTGCTGACCGAGCGTGTTTCGCCAGATGGAGTAGTCGGCCGCGTCGACCACTTCGTTGCCGTTGTAGTCGCCTTCGAGGCCGGCGGCCGCCGCGATCGAAAAGCTGCCGTCGCTCACGTCTTCATAGTCTTGGTCCACGTCGTTCTCCTGTCGCACACGGACCCATGCGCTCGAGTCGGTAATGTTCGGCACCGTCCACGAATAGGCGTGAGAGCTACCAACGGACAGGTCGCCCGGCGGCAGGTCGAGCGCGATGACGGTCCACGGCCCGCCGGCGCCAACAGTCGAATACCACAGGTCGAAGTTGAGCGTATCATGCGCCGCGACCATTGGCATCCAGGCGATCGTCGAGATCGCGCTGCTATTGAGCGTCTCGCCGCCGTTTGGCGAGTCGAGCTCGACGTGTGCCTGTGCGGGGCGAGTCGCCGCGCACGCCGCCGCAACGACGAGCCAAGACAACGCAAAGTTACGGCGCTTGACTTCAGCAATTAGAATCATGGGTGTCTCTCCGAGCGTGACTGGGTGGCGGAACAAACAATTGTTCCGCACTCTCTAATCGTCAGCAAGGCGGAGACTATTGCCACGATCGCGCGGATGCCACGCTGAATTGTCGCTGTGTCAATCTGACGCGGCGGTGCGCTACCTACGCCGGCGTGCGAGGTTGAGAATCGACGACCCCACGATCAAGAGCCACCAGCAAGCAGGCTCGGGCACGGCCGTATTGCCTGATCCGCCCGCGCCTGGTGCTGTCGTCTCACCGATGAAGAGCCGCCAGTCGACCAGTTCGTCGGCATCGATATTGCCATCGCCGTTGCCGTCGGCGGCGAGACCGGCACCAGTTTGGCCGAGCGTATCGCGCCAGA
>JANNTD010000228.1:0-12439 GCA_031403315.1 Planctomycetota bacterium | reverse complement strand
CGCGCCAGCTCGCCGAGGATTTCCTGCTGCGTGTGGGTGAAATCGGTGAACCCATCGGCGACGACGAGCTGCACGTCGGCCAGCAGAATGGTTTCTGGCAACGTTGCATCGCTGGCCAGCGCGTCGCGCACTGCCCAGTGGCGGCCTTCCTCATCCGCGAGGCGGTGTGTTTGGAGCAGGCGTTCGTAGTCGGCGTAGAGCTGGGCGAGCTCCTCGTGTTGGCGGCGATCGCCGCGCGAACCGACCGAGCGGGCAAACGCGGCCGGCGTGATTCCATACCGCTTCAGCTCGTGAATGTGCTCATCGACCAGATCGACAAACGACGCGCGGCGGGCCATTTCGGCCAGATAGACCAGCCGCTTGTTCTTGATCGCCGTTTCAATGATTCGCCCCAGCAGCACGCGCTCGACCAGCGGCGTGGTCGCGCGGGGCGGCTCGGCGACGTTGGCCAGGACGCGGCCGGCCAATGCGTCAAACGTGGTCACACCGGGGTCGAGACAGGCCGACAATCCGTCGCGGACCAGCTCATCGCGCACCGCGGCGGCACTCCGGGCGGTCGGCGCGAGCCATAGCGCGCGGCCGGCCGCGCGGGCCGCGGATTGCAAAATTTGGCGGTATCGGCCGACGAGCAGGCGAGTTTTTCCGCAGCGGGCCGGGCCAAGGAGAACGGTGACAACGTGGGACATGGAAAGTGAATTCTGGCCGTACCGGAGGAAGGAGACAAGGAGACCGGAAGACAAGGGGACAAGGGGGAATCGCGAGTCTCGGCCGTCTCCTTGTCTCCCAACCTCCTTGTCTTCTTGTCTTTTCGTCGTGCCTCATTGACAGTTAAGTGCTGGCTAGGTTAGACTTTGGGCAGAGGCTGGCGGTATCTTTGCGCGGCGGGAACAGCTTTTCGGGGACCTTCTCAACGCGTCAATCAATTTAAGTCAGTCGATCGAAGACAGGCAATCGTAGACAGCCGATACTATTAGTTAGGCAGCAGGGTCGGATGAGCCGACCGTCAACGATGGAGGAACCGCTCGCATCGTGTTGATGCGGGCGAAATTCTTTTTCATCCTCATTTTTCCGTTTTATTTTTTTGAAGGAGGTTCCAGATGTTTACGCGAGATCGTTCGCGGCGAGGGTTTACCCTCGTAGAGCTGCTGGTCGTGATTGCGATCATCGGCATCTTGGTAGCGCTCTTGCTACCAGCCATCCAGGCCGCTCGCGAAGCGGCCCGGCGAAACCAGTGCCTGAGCCAGATCAAGCAATTGGTCCTGGCCTGTCACTCGTTTGAGAGTTCGCGGAGGGTGTTTCCGCTGGCGTCGACGGCGCCGTTCCGGCAACTGACGGTCAACAACGTGGCCTATGGTTCGAAGGGCGCCGGCACGGTGCCGAACCCGACCGGAACCACCGTGGCGAAGAACAACTACGACGGCCAGTGGGGCGACGGTTATAGTTGGATCGTGCAGGTCCTCCCGTACATGGAAGAGACCACGCTCTATGCGCGAATTACACAGTCGTCGACCGTTCCTGCCGCCCCGGGCAAGCTCGGCAAGCTCCGCGACGCGGCGTTCAATCCTCTCTTGCATTTCACGGACGTGAGCAAGACGACGCGGCCCGGGCCCCCAATCAATCCCTACGAATGGGAAACGAAGATCGAAGTCCTCCGCTGCCCGAGCTACGCGGGCGAGGACGCGGTCCCGCAAAAGACCGGCTTTTTCACGGGTCCTGCCGTGCCGGACACCGCCTCGCAGATCGCGGTGGGGAATTACATCTGCCTGCCGTCGACCCATTATTTGAGAACGGGTGTGGCGGGTGACCTGGCGACCGCGCCGCCCACGACCGGTGTCCCCACTGGCTGCGCCGGGAAAGCGTATTGCGGCAACGGCGGCCTGCCGTTTCCGGGTATGGTAGGCCCGACCGCGACCGCCACGACCAGTCCCAAGATCACCAAGCAGGGTTACGGCTTTGCTCAGCTCTCCGACGGCTCGTCGAAGACCGTGCTGGTGACGGAAAGCCGCGAGGAAAACTACACGTCGTGGTACAGCGGTTTCGCTTCCTACGGCGTCGGAGCCTGGCCGAATGCGGAGCAGGGACCGACAGGTAGCACCGGGACCACGCCGATCGTGTGGACGTTCGCCAACACAACCGGCGACAGTAGCCTGAACAAGGGCGACCGCCAGGACACCACCACGGCGCAACTCAAGTGGTACACGCAGACGGGAACCGGTGGCGGAGGAAGGAGCAATCCGCACCAGGGAAGCGCCACAGCTCCGGCTGGCCGCAAGTGGGGCCCGAGCAGCTTGCACCCCGGCGTGGTGCAACACGGCTGGGGCGACGGACGCGGTGTGGCGATCGCGGACACGACCGATGGCGACGTGTACCTGCACTTGATCACGCGCAATGGCCGCGAGACCGACTCCGGCAACTTGTAGCGAGTCGTTCGATTGCTAGAAACTCATGGACCGCCGCGGCAGGATCGCCTGCCGCGGCGGTTTTTTCGTGAAGCTAACAGCTTCTTCATCCCCGCTTGCGGTGTCGCTCCCGATTTGACATCATGGCGTGTTCACCGCAGGCCGCTGTGGCGGAATTGGCAGACGCGCATGGTTCAGGTCCATGTTCACGCAAGTGAGTGGGGGTTCAACTCCCTCCAGCGGCACTTTCGGCGACAACCATTTTAGCCGCGTCGCTTGCGACGCGCGTTATCGGCCGCCGGCCCCCGGCCGCGCGCCGCAAGCGACGCGGCTAAATTTTCTGTCGTGCCGTTTACCCGCCGTAGTCGATTTCCACGCGGGAAATCTGCAGCGGCTCCGAGCCTTCGGCGGTCGCCGGCAGCTCGATGCGGAGCTGCACCTGGTCGCCCGCGGGGCTCGTGCCCTGGAAGAGCACCGGCACCAGATAACCGTAGTCGCCTTGGCCGGAAGAGTACGCCTTGTGGTCGGACTTCAGCGGTGCGAACTTGCCGCCTTCGGTCGAGCCGGCGACGCTGAGCTCCGTATTGGGCGACTCGGCGAAGGCGTACACGCGCCAGGCCGCGATCGGTGCATCGACGCGGTAGACGATCGCCGCGCCGGGGGCGAGCACGATCCGGTGCGAATCTTCCTGGGTACGGCGGACGTTGTCGGATCGAACCGAGACGTCGCCCGTGTGGCTCGCCAACTGCTTCAGATCGAGGCCTTCGTCGACAAGCGTGCGATGGGCCGCGGTGACGGGGCCGACCGTGTTGGAGGGGGCAGAATCGCCGGCCGAATTGCGGGCAGTCACACGATAGTAGGCCGCCTGTCCCGGCACGGCCGAGTCGTCGCTGAAGAGCGGCCGGTATTGGTAGTTGGCGTCGGAAACGTCTTTGCCGATCGTGGTCCAGGGTCCGCCGGCGGCCGGGGCTCGTTCGACGTCGTACGAAGCCGCTCCCGTTGAGCCTTGCCAGGAGATCGCGGCGGGGCTCTCGATCGGCAAGAGCCGCGGCGGAGCGGGCCGTTCGATCGCCGGCGGCGCGAGGCCCTGAATCTCGAAGGCTTTCTCGCGCGTCAGGTCGAGGACAGCTTTCTCGTCGTAGGCCGCGCCGGTCGCGAAGCCTGGCCAGTGGTAGGCCTTGTAAAAGTTGCCGCCGGTGCCGACTTCCATGTGCCAATAGAAACCGCCGTCGCGGCTATGGAACCGCAGGCTCCAGATCTGAGCGCCCGCGATGCCGTCCTGGATGGTGGTGTCGTAAACGCGGCGGAGGTGGGGTGTGTCGACGAAGCCAAACTCGCCGACGAAATAGGGCTTTTTGCCCTTAGTCATGGCGTGCGCCTTCTGGATCGCGGGCACGAAGTTGCTTGGACCGTGCGGGTAGTGGTGGGTCGAAATCACGTCGGTGTCCGGTTCGTCGACCTGCCATTGGGCCACGCCGTGCAGCGTTCGACCGTCGACGACGAGGTGGTTTGGATCGAGTTCTTTGATGTACTTGGCGATCTCGTGGGTCCACTCGGGCGTGGCGTCGATCTCGTTGCCCGTTTCCCAGCCGAAGATTGCCTTGTCGTCCTTGTAGGCGACTCCCGTGATCGTGTTCTTGCGGTTGATGACGTGCTCGATGGTCTGTTTGAAGTCGGCGATCAGTTGCGGATCGGTCCAGAAGTCGTCGGGCTGTTTGCCGCGAAAGCCGGCGTACTGCGGCTGGCCGCCCATCCAATGCGCGCGATCGTAGAACGGAACAATCAGCCGGATGCCTTTCTTGTTGGCGATCGCCAGCACTTTGTCGAGTGCGACGAAGCCTTCCTCGTTGAATTCACCCGGGCCGAGCACGTGGACCGTCTTGCCCATGTCGGAGCCTTCGCGGAACACGCTCAACACGTACGTCCGAATGACTTGCCCGCCCATTTGACGAGTCGATTCCAGGGCGTCTTCGATCTCGAATTCGTCGGGCCACCGCCAGGGGCTGGTGCTGGTGAACTCGAACGCATCTTCGATTACCAGCAGGTTCGGGATATTCCAAGAGATGAAACGATACGGCTTGTCGCCATCCAGCAACTGGTCGCCCTTGCGCGTGATGAAATGCTGCAGTTCGTCGGCCACCGCGACCTGGCACGACATTGCGGCGAGTAGCGCGATGGCAAATGATTGGAGCCGGAGATTGGATTGGAAGAAGCGGTTCATGTTGTTGCCTCGGCTTAATCAGGCGGATTCAGCGGATGGGAGTTTGTCGTACCAATTAAACTTAATAAATATGCTGGTCGCGACGAGCAGCAGGAACGTTCCGCCCGCCCAGTCCCACGAGCGGAGCACCACGAAGATCGGCAGCGACGTGAGGCAGGTTTGCCAGACGATGCCGACCATGACGTTGATCGTGTCCTTCCAGAAATCGCGGTTGGGCTCGAAGGACGGATCTTCGCGCAGGATCTGGTCGCGGATGGGCCCCCAAAAGCCCCAGGGCCGCGTCGTGCGGTAGAAGTGCTTGAGGATCGCCGCGTCTTCGGGCGTGCTCAGGTAGGTGCCCGCCAGGCAGCCGATCAAAGAGAGCACCAGTAGCACCGGCACCAGGTAAATCGGGTTCGATACCACGATCGCGGCCATCTCCGGCGAGAAGAACATGGGTGCAAACTTGACGGTGGCTTCCGGGATGATCATAGCGCCCAGGATGCCGGCCATCATGCCCCAGAAATAACCGTAACCGTTGAACCGCCACCAGATCCACTTGAGCACGTTGGCCATCACGTAGCCGCCGTACAGAGCGCCGGTGATCCAGAGCATGACGCCCATGATCCGGTCGATCGACAGTCCCACGACGATGCCCACCACGAGCACTGCGATCGACGCGGCTCGACTCATCCAGATATCCGTCGCGCCGGAAGAATTTGGATTGAAGAATCGCTTGTAAATGTCGTTGACGAGGTAGGCCGGGGCGGCGTTGATCGTGGCGGCGAAGTTCGACATGAACGCAGCCAGGAGGCCGGCAAGCATCAGGCCCACGACGCCGGCCGGCACCGACTTGGTGAGCACGATCGGCAGAATCCGCTCGAAATCGGGCTTTTCCATCGCCCGCAGCTCCGGCAGGCAGAAAGCCAGCGCTAACAGCGTGATGCCGGTGATCATCATGTAGCGCGGGAAATAGAGCACGCAGCAGACCATGCCGTTCATCATGCAGGCCTCGCGGGGATTCCGCGTGGCGAGCACCCGCTGCATGTCGTAGTTCGGCGCCGGCCCAGCCAGGCTGCCCAAGATGCCCTTGAAAAACATCAGACCAAATACGATGCCGAACCACTCGTTGCCGTCGGCGCGGAACGAGTCGTTCACCGAGTCGAAGATGCCGGTCCAATCGAGGTCGAGCTTCCAACCAAAGAACGGATTGAACCAGCCCTCGGGCACGGCACTGTGCACGACTTCGGGCGAGACTTTATAGATCGCGATCACACCGATGAGGATCGACGTGACGGTCAGGATCGTGAACTGCATCACCTCGGTGATCACCACGCTGACCATGCCGCCCTTGATCACGTAAACACTCGTGAGCATCAGGATGATGATCGCGTACACGTTCTCATTGGTGAACAGTCCCTCGGTCTGGGTCGAGAGCTGCCAGGGGAGCATAGTGACGGCGAATTTGCCGATCCCTTTGAAGGCAAACGCCAGCATGCCGATCGTGTTCACGATCGCGAAGAACACGACGCTCAGGTGGGCGAGGTTTGCTCCCGTGCCGCGGCCGAAGCGAAACTGGATCCACTCGGCCCCCGTCAACACGTTCGAGCGCCGCAGCCAGGCGCTCAAGAACATCATCAGGAAAATCTGATTGAACACGGGCCACATGAACGGCAGCCAGATGCTCTTGAGTCCATAGGCGAAGAGCCAATAGACCATCAGCATCGTTCCCGAGATGTCGAACATCCCCGAGGCGTCGGAGATGCCCAACAAATTCCAGGGCAGCGATTTGCCGCCGAGGAAGTACGAATCGAGGTCCTTCGCGCCGCGCTTGGAGACCCAGAAGCCGGCGATGATGGTCGCCGCAAAATAGGCCACGAGAATGGCGATATCAATCGGACTAACGGACATTGCCCACCGCCATGAACGATCCGCGTGATCAGGAAGAGCCGCCAACCGGCTCAACTACTTTAACAATTCGTCATACTCCTACGCAAGTAAAAACAAACGAGAAACACGACCGAGAAATGTGGTGCGAATCGCTCTACCGAAAACCGCAACGACCGCCGCCGATCGCGTTAGAACACCTGTGAGTTCTCTTTGGTGAACGCGATGAGCTCGTCGAGATGGGCGTAAGCGACGCAGGAGAAGGTATCGGCCGCTCCGTAGTACAGCGCCAGCCGCTTGGCCTTCGCGTCGCACAACGCCGCGCAGGGAAACACGACGTTCGGCACGTGACCGAAGACTTCGTAGTCGGCCTCGGGCGTCATGATGTGCTGGTTGGTGCGATAGAGCACGCGCCAAGGCTCGTCGCGATCGAGGATCGACGCGCCCATGCTGTAGACGAAGCCGTTGCAGGTGTCCATCACGCCGTGGTAGATCATCAGCCAGCCGTCTTCGATCTCGATCGGGATCGGACCGGCGCCGATCTTGGTGCGTTGCCACCATTGGCCGACCTGGTCGCCTCCGCGTCGCATCACGAGCCGGTGCATGCCCCAGTGGCACATGTCGGGGCTCTGGCTGAGGTAGATGTCGCCGAAGGGCGTGTGGCCGTTGTCGCTCGGGCGGCTGAGCATCATGAATTTGCCGCCGATTTTCCGCGGAAACAACACGCCATTCCGGTTGAACGGCAAGAAGGCGTTCTCGAGCCGATCGAAGCGCTGGAAGTCTTTGGTAGCCGCCACACTGATCGTCGGGCCGCAGTGGCCGCCGCACCAGGTGATGTAATAGGTTTGGTCGATCTTGACGACGCGTGGATCGTAGGCGTAGTCGCTCGCTTCGCCAGGATCGCCGCTGGCGAATTGGATCGCCTTGGGCTCGATGTGCCATTCGAGGCCGTCATCGCTCCAACCGAGGTGCAGATGCGGGAAACGGTCTTGCTTCTCGAGTCGGAAGACGCCGACGAAGCCGTCGCCGAAGGGAGCGACGGCACTGTTGTAAATTCCTTGCACGCCGGGAATATGCTGCCGGCCAATGATCGGGTTGCCGGCGTGTCGCCAAAGGATCGCCTGCGAGCCGGCGGGGCGCTCCTGCCAGGGAATCTGCGCTGCGGCTGCCGCCCCATTGATTCCATTGCGACCGGCCACCGCCCTCGATTTGTCCGCCGCGACCACTCTCTCGGAACGGTCGTACGGCTGAACTTCGCTCTTCATCGCAGTTTTCCTTGGTTTTTCCTTGTCGCGTCGGACGACAATGCGCTATGCCACAATTACGGTGCGGATTAGCACAATTTGACAGTTGCCCCCAAAGAGGGCTAAAGTGGTAATTGGCGCAGCCGTAAACTAGTTTAGCCATGAGCTCCGGCGTTGTCCATCGCTTGTCGTGGTCGGGCCGCGCGGGAAGCCCTCACCGTTAGGTATTGAAGCATGGCCAATTCGTCGGTTCCGCGGCTCAAGGACGTAGCAAAAGCTGCGAATGTCTCGCTCGCAGCCGCCTCGCGGATACTTCGCGGCGACCGGGAGCGGTTCGGCGACGAGACCTGCCGGCGGGTTCTGGAGGCGTCGCGGCAGCTCGGCTGGCGGCGAAATCTCCTGGTCAACGGCATGCAGACCGGCCGGACCCAGACGATCGGCGTGATGATTCCGCCGTTCGACTCGTTCTGGGTCAGCGTGCTGTCGGGCATCCACGACGCCCTCTCGGCGGCCGACTACTTGCCAATCACCGTCTGGACGGGCAACCTCGAACGCATGCCCCATTTTGAAGAGGGCGACACCGAGGGCAAGAAGCAGATCAACCGGCTACTGGATCGCCGCGTGGACGGCCTGATCATGTGGCCGACATTCAGCCTGGCCTACTATCATCACTTTCCGGAGTTCGTCGAACGCCGCGTGCCGGTGGCGGTGATCGACCACTACTCGACGGTCGCCGACTCGGTCGAAACCGACGAAGAGCAGGCGACCGCCGTCGTGGCCGAGCACTTGTTGGGCCTGGGTCATCGGCGGATCGCGTGCCTGTCGAGCCGCGAGACGCCGACGCAAACTTGGGCCATCCGGCGCCGCAGCACGTTCGAGGCGGCGGTCGAGAAGTGTAAGGGCGCTCAAGTGAAGAGCTGGCATCTCAACGAACAGGGCACCAACGGCGTGGAAATCGCCCGCGACCTATTGACCCACGAGCTCGCGCCGACTGCAGTGTTTGCGGTCACCGACCACGAAGCGAGCGCCGTATACCGAGCCGCCGCCGAACTGGATCGAAAGATTCCCGAGCAATTGTCGGTGGTTGGTTTTGCCGACCTCGATTTCGCGGCGGAGATGGACCCGCCGCTCACCACGATGCGGCAAAAGCCCTACGAGATCGGCCGCCTGGCAGCCGAGCTCATCATGGACCGCATCTCGGGCGAAGTGGAAGACGGCGGCGAGCCGACCACCATCAAGGTCGACGCCGAGTTGATCGTCCGCGAATCGACGGCTCGGCCGCCGAAGTCATAATGTCGTGTCGGTGTGGACGTGGCGAGCGCCGCCGGTGGCCCTCGCGATATGCCACCGGTGTCACGCTGACCTGTCGCGATTGTCCCCTCCGATTGGACGTAAATTGTTGCTCCATATCGGATTGGAGCGCATACTGAACGCTGGCGGCCGGTATCTCAGGCGAGTTTTTTTCGCCCCACGCGACTTTTCGATACCAAATCCGGCCGCAACGCGCCTTACGTAACGACGGGGGAGCGTCTCCAACGGTTGGGGCAAGCTCATGGCGGGTGATCCGGTATTCTCCGGTGCAGGGTCGTACGACGGAGACGTCGGTCGGCAAAGTGATGATCGGCGGAGCGACGACCGGCAGCGCGACGCGTTCGCCCGGCTGTTCGCCCAGCACGACCGCTGGCTGTTCGCCTATCTCGTCTCGCTGTTAGGCAGTTCGGCCGCGGCGGAAGAGGTTTTTCAGGAAGTTTGCGTCGTGCTCTGGCGCGAACACGAGACGTTCGAACTCGGCACCGATTTCGTGAAGTGGGTTAGCGTGATCGCTCATCATCAAGTCCAACGTTACCGCCGCCAGCGCCGCCGCTTCGGACCGCAGCTCAGCGACGCGGTCGTCGATTTGCTTTCGAGTGACGCGGTCGAGCGGGTGGATCTGCTCGAATCGCGGCGCGACGCCCTCCGCGGCTGCCTCGAAAAGCTCAGCGACACCGATCGGCATTTGGTCCAACAGTGCTATGGCGATAGCCGAAATTCGTTCAAGACGGCTGCCGAGCAGTTGGGCCGACCGGTGAACACAGTGTACAAGGCGCTGATCCGCATCCGTCGAGCCCTCTATCAATGCATCGAGCGTGCGCTCGCGGTGGAGGGGCTCTCTTGACGCACCAATTCTCCAACGACGAGCTCCATCGCCTGGTCGGCGAATTCTGCCACGGCACGCTCTCCGAGGCCGACGGCGCACAGCTCGATGCGCTGCTCGAAGGCGACGCGGACGCGCGGCAGTTTTACAACAACTACATGTTCCTGCATGCCGAACTCTACACACAACATGCTAGCGTCGGCTGCGAGGAACTAGCGGCTAGGATCGGGGAGCGGGAAGCAGAATTGACACGCTCCTCGCTTCTTGCTCCTCGTCCCGCGCGATTCTTCTGGTTGGCCATCGCCGCGACGATCCTGGGTGTCGCTGCCGGCAGCAGTTGGCTCACCTATTTCGCAACGCAGTCGACACACCAGGCGGAACAGGTGGCAAATGCCGCGGCAATCGGCGTCGACCGCTCGATCGCTGTCGCCAAAGTGACCGCCACGCGCAACTGTCTTTGGAACGGCCCGAGCGAAGACGTCGGCTTCGGCTCGACGCTCTTTGCCGGCCAGCGGCTCGATCTCGCTGCGGGATTGGTCGAGGTTACGTTCATCGATGGCGCTCAAGTCGTGCTGGAAGGGCCGGCCAAATTCGACGTCAAAGCGGCCGATTTGGCGGAGCTGCACCAGGGCCGGATTGCGGCCGTCGTGCCGGAGCGAGCCCGCGGTTTTGAAATCGCCACCAATGGGCTGAACGTGGTCGACCTGGGCACCGAGTTTGGCGTGTTGGCCGAAGGGGACGAGACCGAGGTCCACGTCTTTCGCGGCCTGGTGATGGCCCACCTGCTCGACGCCGCCGGCCAGCAAGTTCGCACGGTCGAGCTCAACACGTCCGAAGCGGCGCGGATCACTCCGGCCTCGTCGATGGTCGCCCGCATCCCGGCCCGCGACGATGCGTTCGTCCGCTCGCTCTCAGTGGTCTCGGGTCCACACGACGGACTCTATGCCTACGAAGATTTCAACTACCCCGAGGGGCCACTTTCCGAGCAGAACGGCGGATTCGGCTGGGCCGGACCGTGGTTCAACGTCGAGTCGGTCGACCCCACCGGCAGCACGAATCACGTCGTCTCCGGCGGCCTCGAATACGAAGGCATGTCGCCGGCCTCGAACCGCGCCGTTCAGTCGGGTCAGCAGAACCGCATTCGCCGCTCGCTCAGCACGTCGATCGGCGGCGTCTTCGACGCGGCCGGGTTGGTCGAGAACCAGGACGGCACGCGGCTCATCGGCCGCGAAGGCAGCACAGTGTACCTGAGCTTTCTGCAGCGCGTCAGCAAGACCGACGACGTGTTCTACGGACTCGAGCTGCATCGCAACGACGGCAACGCCAACCGCGTGCTCTGCATCGGCAACGGGGCCGAGCAATGTGGCTACGGCGCGACGTCGAACGTCAACGTCTACGGCCTGAAGAACTTTCCTGCGCTCGGCGCGGAGAACACCGAGACGAACTTCATCGTCGTGAAGATCACGTTCGGACCCGGCAATCGCGATCGGGTCCAGGTGTTCCGCAATCCGCAGTCATTGGTCACCGAAGAGGCTTGCGTTGCCGATGCGGAACTGGTCGGCAACTTTGCGTTTGACCGCATCGGCCTGGGCAACTTCAACGGCACGAAGGTGCATGAAGTGGACGAGATTCGCGTGGGGACGACGTTCCTGGCCGTGACCGGGCGTCGTTCGCGGGGGCCCGACCGGTTGATGCGGCGGATGGCGGCGCTCGACGAAGCGAGCGCGCCATCTGGGGCAGGCGTCGCATCGGCCGGCCAGCGAGTCTGGCCAACAGCGTTGTTGTCGACGGAGTTGCCGTCGACGTCGCTGCTGACTGCTTGGTAGGGGGTAGAATTTCCGTCGGTTGATTTACCTTTGTGTTTCCTTTTCACTTGTGGAGGAGTAGCTCATGAGATTCTTCTGGTGTGTATTAGTGGTCGGCCTGCTGGCCTCGCCCGCGTGGGCGATACCAGTCGTCGACGGTACGAAAGATGCCGAATATGGAGCGGCGCTTTCGGTCCAGACGGTCGAAACCCAATTCGGCGACGCCAATCCGAACAACGGCAGCGAGCTGGATGCCGGATACGCGAAATGCTGTGACGACGGCCGCCTGTACCTGATGTTGACCGGCAACCTCGAAGCGAACTTTAACAAGCTCGAGATCTTCATCGACTCGAAGGCCGGTGGCCAAGGCGTTTTTAATAGCTCCGGCAACGACGGCGCGGATGCGATGGACGGACTGGTGTTCGATGCCGGCTTCACCGCCGACTACCATCTCATCGTGCGTCGCGGCAACGACGGCGGCAACGACAAGCTCGACATCGACTTTGCCGATCTCGGCGCGCAGTCAGCCAGCGGCTATTTCGATGTGATCGGCGGCTTGACGGGTTCCGGCAGCACTGGCACCGGCGTGAATGGAAGTCCGATCGGCGTCGGCTACGACAATAGCAACGCGGCTGGTGTCCTCGGCGGCACCAACGCGGCTGATCAGAACGCCGCGGCTGCAGTCAGGACCGGCTTGGAGCTCAGCATCGCTTTGAGCGACCTCGGTTCCAGCGGCGGCCCGATTCGGATCATGGTTGGTCAAAACAACC
>JANNTD010000227.1:0-8392 GCA_031403315.1 Planctomycetota bacterium | reverse complement strand
GCTGCGGGCAATCGATTGCGGGATGAGTGATCGTCCGTTCGTGCAAGGCTGGCGAAAGGTCGCATCAACGTTCTTCCGGCCGTGGCTAGCGTCGCGTACCAGCCCGACAATTTTGCGGCCAACACTGCCGGGCTGTCGCCGGATTCGACGTCGAAGCGGCCCCACAGGTATGCGTCGTCGCCGGATCGCACGCGTTGACGACGAGTCGACAGGCAGCACGCGACGCCGAGTTCCTTGGCGGCTTCCACCAATTCCGGACTCAATTCGCCATAGGGGAACGCGAACGTGGGGCGGGCGATCCCGAAGCGGTCGCGCAGCACATCAAGACAGAAACATAAGTCGCGGCGGAACTCGTCGCACCGACCGAGAAACCGCCCATGGCTATGCGTATGCGCCCCCAGCTCGATCAGTCCATCAGCAAGCATCTCGGCACATTGACTCGACGAAAGTGGCCGCCAAGTGGATGGCGGAACATTGCTCGACCCAGTGGCCGACCAATCGTCGAACGGGAACGGCCGATCGGTATCAACGTATTTCGTGGCCAAAAAGATCGTCGCCGGAACGTTCAATTCCCGCAGGATCGGTAAGGCGTGCGAGTAATTGTTTTCGTAGCCATCGTCGAACGTCACGGCGAACGCGTTCGCCGGAATCGTACGAGATTCACGGTGGGCATTCACGAGCTCCGTCAGAGGCCAAGCCACAAAGCCCCGCGCCAACAGACCGGCCAGTTGACGCCGCAGTTGCTGGGGAGTCACGTTCAACGTGGGAGTCTCGACACCATGAATAGGCTCAGCCACTCGATGGTACGTCAAGATGGCGAATCCATCGTTACAGCAGTTGCCGCGCAGGTTCTGCAGGCCGGCAGCTACTTGGCACGTAGCCCACGTCGCCGCCACGCGTAGTCGCGAAGGCTTTTGACAAAACCATTCGCAGTTCCGTCGGCTGTGGTGGGTGTCTATAGTCATTCGAAAATCTAGCCTCGCAAGTACCGGCGTCGCAGAATCGGCGTGATCCCGCGGGTCGACCATTCGACTCGCAGCGGCCACAACATGTCGATCGTCTAGCGCGGTCCGCGTTTCACAACTAGTGTGGGAATGGTCGACAGCAATAGCCGTACGTCGTAGGAGAGCGAGCGATGGCGCAGGTATTCGAGGTCCATCCGCATCCAATCCTCAAAGGTGACGGTGCTTCGACCGCGCACTTGCCAGACGCATGTCAGGCCTGGCACTACGGCGAGTCGCCGTCGTTGCCACGCGGCGCACTGAAGCGATTCTTCCACCGGCAGCGGCCTGGGGCCAACCAGCGACATGTCGCCCACAAGCACGTTCCAAAGTTGGGGCAGCTCGTCCAGGCTGCTGCGCCGCAAGATGCGTCCAATCCAGGTCGTCCGCGGATCGTCCCACATCTTGAATGCCGGGCCGTCTTGGACGCTGAATGCGCGCAGCGCGGCCTGATGCAGATGGGCGTCCGCACGCATCGAACGCAATTTGTACATGCGAAATCGACGCCCACCATAACCTTCGCGCAGCTGCGTGTAAAAGATCGGCCCCGGCGACGTGACTTTGATCAGTGCCCCGAACAACATCATCAACGGCGCCGCGACCAGCAGTCCCACGACGGCACCAACAATGTCCACAGCCCGTTTCACCATCGGCGTCGGTTGCACGAACAACGAATCCAATTCGGCACTCAGGCCGCTCAGGGATTGTTCGTGGCGTTGATGTGTCTCTTCGACTGACGGTGAGTTCTCGTCCGGATAGACGTAGACTTCGCAATTCGGGCGCTCGTGTCCGACGGGGTACACGTCGCAAATGTCACTGGCGACTTTCCAAGCGCCGGTCTTAGGCGTGTCGGGCAGCAGCGCTGCGACGCGGCCATTCGCAAGGTAGCCCGCTATGTCGGTGATGCGAAGTCGTCGATGCAACACTTTGGACAGGAAAGCGAAGTCGCGGCTCGTCGAACGATCGGCCGGAAGCTCGATGACTAGGATCGCCAGAGGCAAGCGAGTTCTGTCAGCCCGGAGGCGCTCGCGAGTCACCGCATCGCGAAACTCAGGCTCAGTCAGAATATAGCCACTTCTCTTGCCCCTACTTCGAGGTGTTTTTGCCATCTTCCTGCGTAACCATGCGGGTAAAACCATCGTCGAATTTCCTTAACTACGAACTACCTGGTTGCCAATCCACCGTAGCTCAACTGCCCCATCAGTCGAGCGGGAAAGGGCCGTCCCATCCTCTCGCTCGCCCGTCGCTAACCGACGTCGAGACTCGATCCCCGGCGAGCCCCTATTTCTCGCCGCTCAATCTCAAGCTCAACGTCTATTCTGTGCCCGCACACCAACCAACTTCGAAACTCACTTCCTGATTCAATCCGTGGAAAAACTGCCACGCGTCTGAATCTGTGACGCGTGCCCGCCACAAACGATTATCTGCCATCATCGTGTCGTTATGAATCTGCGCAAATCCGCGCGCTACCCGGAACTCCCACCTGCTCCACACGGCAATATTGAAACCTGCACTGACGCCGGAGCGACCGACTACAGCCGTTGGTACAGCCAGCGCGGAATATGCTCGCGCCTATTGGCAAGTACGACTCCCGTGATGTGAACGCCTGCCCGATTGAGCATGTCTTTGGCGCGTTGCGCCGATTGAATACGTGTCCGTTCTGCTTCGACGACGAGCACCATTTCGTCGAGCCACTCAGCCGCCGGGGATTGGGCGTCCATGTCGCGCGCCGGCGGCAAATCAACGACCACCAGGCCGTAGTCGGTCTTGATTTCAGCGAGTTGCCCCAACGCTCCCGCGGTCGGCCGGCTGTGGGGCACGTGCGCGTGACCGTTGGGTGCTCCCGGCGAGTTTGGTGCACCCGGCGACATGACGGCCAGATTATTGACTTCCTGTCGATGGACGCAACTCTCGGCGTCGGCCTCGCCAGCGAGCACCTCGCGCCAGCCGGGCGAGCCATTGATGTGGAACCGCTTCGTCACACGCCGACGACGCGCGTCCGCGTCGATCAGCAACACCGGATCGGTCCCCGATGACGACGCCTGGATCGCCAGATCCCCGGCCACCTGGCTACGTAGCTTCGACGCGTCGCATCCGACGACGCCCACTGTTCTCGCGTGCCGATCGCCGTTCTCACCGTTTTCGCCATTCGCCATTAGCTCGCGAACCAGTGACTGGTAGCTGGCCAAATGGGAGTGGCCGTTGTGACCATTTCGCTCGCCGTTGGCATGACCATTGGCAGAAGCCGGGGTGGATGCAGCCGTGCGCCGCCGTCGCCGCTTGCGTTCAGGCAGCGAGAGCAATACGGGAAGCCCAAGCTGCGCCTCGACCTGCTCGGTCGTTCGCAACGTCTGATCGAGAACCTCCGAAACGAATGCCAGTCCGATCGCACCCGCAGTGGCGACAAACAACCCCAGCGCGATGATCAGCGCCTTCTTCGGCGCATCCGGCTTACGAACGAGAGTTGCCGGTTGGGCAACTTTCACGTTCGAGATCCGCTCGCGTCCCAAAGCCTCATTCACCCGTGCTTGTTCGAGCTTTTCAACGTGCATCCGGTACTTGCCCTCCAGCAACTCCACCGTGCGTTCCAGTTGGGCCAGCTCGAAGACTTGGTCATTGAGCACCGCGACTTCGGCATCCATCGCACTGCGCTGTTCGTCGGCCACTTGACTAGCGACTGGTGAGGTCCCCGAGCCGTTAGCTGCTTTCGACGCCACTCCGATCAGTTCGGCGAGCGCCGTGGCCACCTCAGCACGCTGCCGACGAATTTCCTTGAGCGGCGGGTACGCGTCCGTATAGCGCGACTTCAGTTCGCTCTCTGCGAGTTTCAATTCGTAGAGTTTTTGTCGCAGCGCGTCATTCGTCTTCTCGACGATCGACGGCCGCTCGGCCGTCGGGGCGGTCAACCGATACGCGTTCTTGCGATCTCGCAATTCGGCTTGCGCAGCTACGAGCTCGCTGTGAAGATTCTCCGCCTGATCCGAAAAGAACTCCAGCGACCCCTCCGATTGCCCGAGACGTACATGTTCCTCAAGGAACACGCTGGTGATTGCGTCGACGACGTCGTGAGCGAGTTCCGGAGACGCCGCGGAACACCTAATCGTGATCACTGTCGACTCCTTCGGCGCCGCAACGGTGACATGTTTCGCCAAATGACGAACGGCCATGTCGAGATCCGACCCGGGATCTGACAACCGCAGCGCTCTCAGGACGCTGGACGCACAAGAACTTGTGTAGTCCACCATTTGGCGAATTGCGCCAATAGACTTCTCGGCATTCCCGGACTCAGTTGGACCGCTGGGAAGGTCCTCAATAATTCGTTTCGCGCCGACGCGATCGACGACCCGCTCCAACACGGCGCTACAGTTCAAGATGTTGAGCGCCGAATTGATTTCGTCGGCCTGCGTCTTTTGCAGCATGATCGTCTCGCCCGTCGTTGCCGTCGGGTCAAGCCCCACGCTTTCGCGGCCCATCCGCAGGAACAGTTTCGACTCCGACGAGTAGGAACGCGGATAGAGTGCGATCGCCAAGAGCGTCAGACCCATGACGGCGCAGGAAAAAACGGCCATCTTGCGCCAATGTCGGAATAGAATGCGGACAACATCGCGAGGTGTTACAAAGCGTTGGCTGGTGGCGACCATGAGGGTCCTCCGATCTGAGAACGTGACGGTGCCCCCCGCGACTCCGAGTCGTTGGGAACTAAAAGTGAGCGAGGTATCCGCCGGCATCTCCGCACGACGGGGGCATATTGCCCGACTTTGACGATTCAAATAACTCCCACACTACCTAGCCATCCCCTAACGTTTATTAAACGCAGGACGCATACTATACCCATTCAATTCATTTACGCTAGTGCTCTCTTAGTTAATTTTCTTCTCAATTCTTGTATGTCATGCAGACAACTGATGCCTCCTAAACATCGCACAATTGCGCAGCCGGAACTCCGATCGCCAATTGAATGATTTGTCGATTTTTTGAGCGTTACTCGTGTGGGTACAATTCAAAAGAGAGGGATGTTTTCTTCGCTAACCTCTCATAAGTCCGAACCTACTCAAACTACGCAAAGGCCTCATAGCTCCCAAAACTCGCTGAACCCACGTGACGCGGATTCAGCCGAACCAATTGTGTCGCTGCCAGATTCGGCAATACGTAACGCTGATCGGGTTGTCGCATGCGATGGCGACGACGGAGTTGCGAGCGCCAAGCTAAAGAGGTTTTGGCAAATCCCTGCAAGAGGGGATGCAAAGCATCTGGCTACTCGAGCTTTGCAGCAACGATTACGGCGCACCAGGAATCTGGTGATTCCAAAGACGAGGTCGAGGTGCCGCGGCATTTCGCGGCCGAAATCGGCAAAGCGTCGGGCGCGAGCAAGAAGGCCAAGAGTGGACGACGTCAGCCTACGGAACGGGTACGATGCCGCTGTTCGCCGAGAAGTCGTACACGTAGTTGATCGGGAACACCGCGTAGACACCGCGTGTGAAGTACAGCTCGATCAAATCGGTCGCACACAGGATATAAGACTTTGGCACAATCACCAAGTCGTCAGCGCGCAGCCAGACGTCGTTCGTTGGGCAGGGATCCTTGCCGTAATACGGGGATCGCACGTCGATTTTGGTCGCCTTCAGGCACCAATTCTCATCACGTCGGAAGACCACCACCTGTCGCAGGTTCCCGCCGTTGTTCCAACCGCCGGCCAAAGCGATCGCTTGCATGACCGTCGTCGGCCCGTCGAGCGTATAACGACCGGGCGCGCGGACTTCGCCGCCCATGAACACGTAGCTCGTCGCCCGTTCGGTCAACTGGGGCGATACGGCCAAGCCGGGGCCGTAGGCTTCGGCGTAACGGGCTTCGAGTTCGCTCCGCACTTCGTCGAGCGTCAAACCCTGCACGTACACTGAACCAATGCCGGCAGCTTGGATAGTGCCTTCCGGAGTAACGCGAAGATCTTGGGTCTGACCGGATGAGGCCGACTTGGAGGTGACGGCTTTGAGCACGTCCTGAACCGCAACGTTGACCGTCAGCGGCGTCACCGTGATTTGCGGCTCGCGTTGGTACTTGCCGTAAAGCTTCACGACTTCGTCGCGGAAGTCGTTGACGGTCTTGCCCGCGGCAGTCACCTCGCCAATTAGCGGCAACGTCACCGTTCCGTCCGGCTGAACCAAAAGCTTGCGGTCGAGCCGAGTCTCAGTGTTGCCGGCCCCTTGCAGCCATTCGATTTGCAATTCGTCGCCGACGCCGATACGGTAGTGCTCCGCCGACTTCTTTCTCGATTCGATAAAAGTCAGCGTCAAGAAGTCGTTTACGCGCAGGTAATAAGTCTCGACGTGGGCCGGGCGGGCCGGTCCGACATATTCGCCGGGGCCGAACAACGACCAGGGAATGCACTGGGCGTCGCTCCATGTCGAGTTGCACGGTGCCCCGTACCTGCCGCAATCGATGCCGCACAAGTTGGGAGTGCCAGATTGGCCCGGTAAGTACGGGCAACCACATTGTCCGAAGGGAGCGGCATTGCAGCCGCAAGGTGCGGAGTTGGCGTCGGGCAGCGTTGCCGCGGGCGCGCCGGCAACGACTGGCTCGGCCGTCAGCTCGGTGCTAGCGACCAGTTGCGCGGGCGTTTCATTTGTCGTCGCGGCGAAGCGGAACGTGTAGACGTTCGGCTCGTTCGGCTCAGCCGTGACCGCCACCTGGCTTCTGGCTGGCGCCGGCGGCAGGGGCGCGGTAGCAATTGGCATGGCGATGTCAGGCCGAGGTTCGCTGGCGAGGTTGCCCGACTCGACTGCGAATGGCGACTTGGAAACGCTCGGTTGCGAAACGGTCGTCGGCACAAGTTGCTCCCTCACCACTGGCGCTGGATTCGGCGTGGCCGTTGCCACAAGCACGGGCTGCGCTGGAACGAATTGCGCTGGAGCGAACTGTGGCTTGGGTGGCTCGACTGGGACCGGAACGCGCGAAAAGTCGAGTTCCGATGCGGACGGCAACTTCGGTGGCGTGGCCGCAACCAAATTTTCGCCGGCCCGGGCTGCAACTCGCATCGTGGTTCGTGTGGCAATTGGTGCTGCAATCGGCTGCGGTTTTGCCACGGCGACTCGGGAATTGACGACTGTCGGCGTTGCAACTCGTGGTTCGGCTACGACCTGTGGCTGGAGAACGACGGGCTGTTGTGCAACTGACCGTGCCGCAACGAGCGGCTGCGATGGCGCGAAAGTAAAGAGCTCCGCAGCGGCCGACGGAAGTTCCCGTGCGACGACCCGAGTTGGTTCAATCGGTTTGGCAACGACCACGACGGTTTGTGGCGGTTGGGCTTGTCGCAGCGAGGCTCCGTAGTCCAATGCGGGCAGTTCCCACTTCTCTTTCGTGGTTGCGACGAACAACTCGGTGCCCGCCGGAGCAAACGCCGGCGCCGCTTCGCGCGCCGCACGGACCGGCATGGCCTCAACATGCTGGGGCACGAGTGCCGGGATGTGTTCCAAGACGCTTGCGATGCGAGGCTTGAACGCGCTCGGCCGCGTTTTCGGCGCCGCGGAAAACAACTCGCTGCCGACCGGCACATTCTGCGGAGCCGACACTAACACAGGAGTCGCTAATTGAGGCTCCGCTGGCTGCGGCACGGGCACAAATCGCAATTCACATGCGGTCGACTGATTCGGTTGCGCCGCGGCCGATGCGCCGGATCCGGCAGGAGCAAGAGTCAGCGTCGACGATTCGCGCGCAGGTTCACGCCGGCTGGAAAGGGAGAATTGCGGTAGGGGCTGTATCGTGCCCTCTTTCAATTCGACGAAGCGAAATTCGGAAACACTTGGCTGAACCGCAGGAGCGGCTACGGCGACGGGTTCCGGCAATGGAGAGGCGGCGATCGTGGTTTCGCGGTCCGATTCCACAAATCGGAGCACCGACTGTGCCGTCGCGGTTGGGACGCTCGCAATGAACATCACTACCGCCAACGTAACATTCCGTCGACGGAGTCCGACGGCGTTGGGCACGTTTGTAGTTCGCATCGTCATTTCAGCCACCGCTTCAATTATGGGGACTTCTGAATGTACTCAAAAAACGCGGACGGCTATCGGCGGAAAACGCTCGGTAGCTTCGGCGTCAAGTTAAACTTCGAGAGAAAACTGGGCTTCTTTTCGTCGTCGCCGTTTGGCTCTGTTGTGATGGCAGGGTTGCCGTGAGTTGTTGCGGCGACTTGGATGGCGACTTGGCGGCGATTCTCGGCCGACAGCGCGTCGCCCGCAGCCAGCGCCGACCGGCTGGCGCCTTCGTTGCCCTGACGAGCGTACACGACCGCCAGGTTTCGCCAGGTTTCCGGCGTGGCATCGGTCGCCACACACTGTTGAAAGATCCTCTCGGCGTCGTTGAGTTGGCCATGCTGAGCGAGCAGCACGCCAGCGACG
>JANNTD010000226.1:0-18566 GCA_031403315.1 Planctomycetota bacterium | reverse complement strand
TGTCTCCTTGTCTCCTTGTCTCCTTGTCTCCTTGTCTCCTTGTCTCCTTGTCTCCTTGTCTCCTTGTCTCCTTGTCTCCTTGTCTCCTTGTCTCCTTGTCTCCTTGTCTCCTTGTCTCCTTGTCTCCCGGTCTCCTTGTCTCCTTGTCTCCCGGTCTCCCGGTCTCCCGGTCTCCCGGTCTCCCGGTCTCCTTGTCCTGTCTCGCAATTGTCGTAGGGTGTTTCGAACACGGGCGACAATTGGCTCTGGGGCTCGAGGATTTTCGCGTTTTGTCGGGCGGTGTTTTTTTGACCTCCTCGCAAGTCGTTGGCTGGTTGTGACTTGTAAATCTTCGTCGCCGCGAGAACACGCTCCGAGGCGACAATTCGTGTGCGATTTGTCGCCTCGCGGTCGCGGAAACGACTTGAAAACTCGTGCGAAACGTGTGGCATGATCGACAAAATCGCACCTCGAATTGTCCGATTGAGTCGGATGGAGTGAGTAGGTGAGTAGGTGAGCGGAGCACCAGGAATCCCATGCTGGCTCGGCTCTCCGCACTTAGCTCGGCGATAAATGCACATACGTATACTATAACGGAGCCGGTGGCCGAATTCAAGTGTTATTTTTGGCCACTTTGGGATTATTACCACCGAGGCACAGAGGGCACGGAGTAGAAGCAGAGTTCAGAGATCAGGTGATGAACCAGAGCGCCAAACGATTGGGCTGTAATGAGTTACAACGTCCAACAGGATGAAGCAAACCGCCAAGAACGCCGAGGTCACAAAGTGAGTTTGGGGTTTTTCTTGAATTCTTGGCGAACTTGGCGTCCTTGGCGGATCAATTTTGTTAGGTGCTCTCCCCCAATCCCTGGCAAGGCGAGTGGGTAACTAAAGATTGAGCGGGCGCTGTCCGAGGCGTGAACAGCACCGGCGAGAGAAGATCGACGGCGGTCGGAATCGGAGCGGAGACCACGCCTGTCTTGTTGGTTTATCTTCGACAAAATGACACGAATTGCCCAGCGTGGCCTACGGCCGCAACCAAAAAACATGGAACATGAGGAAGCAGAGGCAGCAGAGATGAGAGCGGGTCGCCGTCGATCCGTTACTCTCTGCTTCCTCTGCTATCTCCTGTTCAAATATTTGCGCAAGCTGCAAAAACTTGGACCGTTAGTAGCACGAATTGCTCGAATCTTCATTCCTATTCGTGGCATTCGTACAATTCGTGGTTCAAGCTCTGGTTCCGGCCAACGGCCGGGCAACGTCGCTCTGATCGACTGCGAATGCGATTGCGCCGCTCCGCGATGTCTCCACTGCCCCGATTGTCGCCAGCGCCCAATCCGCTGGGGAAACGCTGGTCGGTCCGAGCGCGTTTCGCCGGTTTCGCAGCCGTCAGCGATACGGTAGAATTGGCGCCGGCGACAGCCATTTCCCGAGCCCGTAGCTCAGCTGGTAGAGCAACGGACTTTTAAGGCAATATAGTAGTCTCTGCTCTTGTCGTCGAATCATCGGCAAATGCCTTGTATTGCCGAGCAGAAACGCCGTTCTGCTAATTTTCAATAAAGAGCTACAAAGCACCAAAAACAACCCGCGTCGGTTGTCGCGACAACCGCCGAAGGGCAACGTCTACAATGCGTGGGCCATGCGCTGGCAATTCACTACCGCAATAATCTAGAGGGGGTTTCATGCCGGTCGAGCTGTTGAAGTGTCCCCATTGCGCCCATCTCCAGGACATTGATCCCGCGAAGTCGCTCGAGCCGTTCACCTGTAATGGATGCGGCCGGGCGGCATCGCTGGGATCGTGGCGGTCTCCCGCTACATCCCGCGAATACTTGGCAATCAACCGAGAGACAAGTATCGCATTTACCCAGGAACTGTACGGCCACACGGTAGCATTTACACTGCTTGCGGACGGAGGTGGCGTCGGAACTGGTACTGTCGTAGCAATCGGCGATCAAATCCTAGTTGCGACCGCCTATCATAATTTACCCGAACGTCAGAAGTCTCTTGGCCTCGACGGCGCAATCGGTCTCGTTGCAAAGGACCGCATTGTTGAAGGCGACCGCAGCAAATGGATTGTCCGCTGCGAATCGAATCGAATCCTTGACATAGGGATTGTCGAACTGACGCCACATGCAGCGTCCGAATTGAATCTTGTTCCAGTTGGACTTGAACGCATTCACGATGCTGGACGCGGGCATCCGTTATGCAAGGCGAGGGTGATAGGGTATCCGGCAAAGTTTTTGCAGGATCATTTCCCGCAGCAAGGGATTCGCGGCTTTCGAGCGCTGTCGTACGGTACCGAAATTCTGGATATTGAAGCATGGGATGAACTGCACGTTTCGGATTTGTACCCTGACGAGCATGCGATCCTCATCTATGACCAGGAAGATAACATCGATTGGCTTGGCGACTTCGTGATTGAAACAACGGCGCCTCATCCCTCTGGAATGAGCGGTGGCGGTATTTGGCAGGCCACCGCACCGCTCGACGACACTCACTTATGGACAATTGATCGCCTTCGACTGGTTGCCATCGAAACCGGCTGGTTTGAGAATTACTCCGTGCTGAAAGGCACGCAGATTATCTATTGGCTGAAATTGGTCTCCGAAAAATACCCACATCTGCGCGATCGACTTGAAGCTTCGTTTCCGCGATTACGTCAACTCACATAGTATTCACCCCGGCCCTGCCCGCCGGGGTTGTGTGGTTCAAACTCAACTGACTACCGCAGCCTGTTCATCGGCTGCGATTATCGGGTCGTGAGTCTTTGTCGTAATCCGCACTTCCTACTCGTCGCCGGGTCGGTGTAGCGAAGTTGAATTGGCCGGCCGGTTGGCATTGCCAATCTGACTTTGGGGATTCGGGTCTTAGCATCCATTGGTCTACCTTTCTGATTGACAACTGACATTTGACAATTAGAGATCATTTGCTAGTCTGCTTGTCCACATCATCACCCGATAGAGGTCTGCTAATGGACCGTCAACTATTTTCCGCCCTCTCTCGCGCGTTCTTGTTTTCCGCGATCACTTATTCGATGCCGAGCGAAGCGGCAACTTCGACGTATACCGACCGCGCTGAATTTGAATCCCAACTTGCGACGCTTATTACCGACAACTATGAGGACGATGACTACGCCTATCGGAGTTCGGATTCCGAGATAAGCGCAGTCTTCAATGAGACCAGATATAGCGCCACGGGATGGCCTGGGATAAATTTGATTATTGCCTATTACGGTGATGACCACCTGTACTGTGCGGGATGCAGTGGATCGTTCAGTCTCGATTTCACTCAGTCTTCGATTTCCCGTGGCAGGGGCGTCGATGGCTTCGGCATGGATTTTTTCAATTACGATGGCTTGAGATTTGACAATTTCCCGTATTACGCATTTGTGACTTTTGGAGATGGCACAACGGCCAACTACAAACTGAACACAACGCCGCCAGTCGGATTCAACACCCAACTTTTCTTTGGCGTGACATCCGATAAGCAAATTGCGTCCGTCCACTTTGGTCGCCCCGATGGTGGGACAGTAAAGTTGGGCCAATTTGGGATCGACAATCTCACAATTGGCGTAATCCCCGAGCCAGCTTCGAGTGCACTAGTCTTCTCGGCTTTGGTCGGCACGCTCGGATCCCAGGCGAATCGTAAACCACGATCACGTAATGTAACCCCGGCGTCACACTCGCCGGGCGTCCGTTAGTAATTGACGACTTTGCTAGCCGCTGCACAGTAATCTTCGGCCTCGAAAATGTCCGTCGGCAATCGCCCATTTAGCAAACGGACGATCGTGCGATACTCGCTGCGCTCGAGGAAGTGGCAGCACCGCAGCTTTTCCAGCAGCCAAAACGAGTCGACGGGTGGCGTGTCTTGCTTTTTCGAGACTGCCAGCCAGCGGTGCCGACAACTGATTGAGATGGCGTGAACGAGCGATTCCGCCGCGTGCTTGAACAGTCCGTTGGCTGAATACGTCGCCGCAGTTTCGAGTAGATACTCGGCTTGCGCCATTTCTCGCTTGAGGATTTCCGCAGCCGAAGGCGGCAGCCGTTGTTCCACTCGCTGGCCGTGTTTGATGACGCGCAATTCCCTCCCGCGCGCAATGTTGAGCGTTGTGCGAATGAGCATTGGTGGCCTTTCCGCGCGCCACCGGAATAGGCCGCCGGCCCCACAAGCAGGCCGGCGGTGACAATCCGATGCACGCAACAAAAAGAACCGCCAGGCCCGGTAACTCGCTTTGAAAGGGCTGTGAGGCCCCGCGCACGACTGGCTCCCCGGCTTCCCGGATCTACACTCTGACGTGCACACAAGCTACCGAGCCTGACGGCTCTGTGACGAAACATCGAATTGTCCCCACAGCGGGTTTCAAAGCCCGGTCGGCGGTGTGCCGACGCGCCCCACCGGCGGAAAATGCAACTCGGATTGCAATGTCGTTATTTATTCGCTATTTGATTGCTAAATGCGGACGCTAATTCGATGATTAGGCCGCTGGTTGGCAACTGTCTGACGGTGATAACCTTCGGAGTGAAGTCTCATGAGACGATTACTTGTGCTGGCCATCGCGTCCTGCTTCGCGTCTGAAGCAGTTTTTAGCCGGGAGGCCTTTGGCGTCCAGTTAATTGCGTCGAGTACGTTCGACGGTCTGATCTATCACATAGACGACGCAGGCAATGCCACAATCCTTCCCTCTGGGCTGGGCCCGGAATCTCTACCGCATGGCGTCGCCGTTGACGCTGAGCGAAATGTTTTTGTGGCTGTGACCGGAGGGAGCCCGGATCAAATTCGTCGAATACGGCCCAACGGCGAAAACGACATCTTTTACGCCTTTGACAGCCCCTTCGACAATCCTGAAGGACTCGCGGTCGGTCCGGACGGCAATTTGTACGTCGCGGGGGCAATCGACTTTCCCACCGACCACACACCCAATGCCGTTTATCAGATCACGCCGGATGGATTAGGCGGACCTTTTTCGACTGCCGGCGGGGAAAGTAATCTCGGCCTCACGGTAGATCGTTCCGGCAACGTGTACGTCACAGATCAGTGGTGGGAAGTCGAGTACTTTTGGGGAGAGGTTTGGCGCATTACGCCGGATGGCGACAGCGAGCGCCTCGCCCGATTTCATGCCCGCCCCTTCGCTATCGCAATTGCACCGGATGGCGAATCGCTTCTTGTGGCCGACCAAAAGGGCGACCGCATCTTGAACGTGTCGCTGGCGGGAGATGTCGGCCTATTCGCCAACATATTCAGCCCGCTGAGTCTGGCTGTTGACTGCGATGGGAACGTGTTCGTAGGCCAACTAGACCAGATCAGTCGCATTGCTCCCGATGGGACCCAATCGGTCATCGCAACAGGCTTTCGCGAAGTGCGTGGCCTTGCGATCTACCCTGTCCCCGAACCGGGCACACTACTTCTGGTGGCGATGGTTGGATTCGCCGCTCTGCCACTCCGCCGCCGCTAAACCGGCCTCACCAGATGCCCCAGGAATTGCGCGGAGTGGCCGGGGCGACCTTGGACACGTCCGGAATCTCGCGTAGGATGCGAGACATGGGCCCCAACACTGACGCCATCCTCTACAAGTGCATCGACGATCGCTGGTACACCCTCCAGGGTCATGCCAGCGACGAATACGACAACGCCCACTAAAAACGCGAACGCGATTGTGCCGTTCCGCGATGTCTTCAGCGCCGCGACTTTAACCAATGCCCAATCCGATGGGGAAACGCAGGTCGGTCCGGACGCGTTTCGCCGGTTTCGCGGCCGCGAGCGATACGGTAGAATTGGCCCCGGCAGCAGCCATTTTCCGAGCCCGTAGCTCAGCTGGTAGAGCAACGGACTTTTAATCCGTAGGTCGTGGGTTCGATCCCCGCCGGGCTCATTTTTTGAATAGCACTGTTGGAAAAGACTTCACGGGGCTGCTCGTCAAGACGGACTTCCCCGCGAGGCGGCACGTAGTCACTGTTCCGTCGCAACGATCTCAATCACATGCGGGGTCGGGCGTGCGGCGGCCTGCTGCAATGCCAACAGTTCTTGCTCGATCGACGCGAGCTCTTCCGCGGCCTCCTGCACTGCGGTCGGTGCCCCATCGGGAAACGGCATTCGTAGCTTCCGCCAGCGCGCGAAACGAAGCCGATTGCTAAGTTGAACCAGCGTGGAGATTTCCGCAGCTCGACTTGCGAGCGGCGTATCAAGCCCCGACAATTCGATGCCAGCCGCTAATTGCTCCGCAGTAAACAATCCGACTTCGCGTCCGTCCACCTGGAGCGACGCCCGTCCGAAAGGCAGATGGGTGACGCGCAGTTCGTCGCGCGTCCACCGTTGCAATTCTGGCGACGATTCAACGCACACTTTCGTGAGCTCGTCGTGCCGGTCGACGGGAAACGGTAACGGCAATTCCTGCCGCACCCGGCACACGCCACCCGCCGTGCCCGTCGCGTCGACGCGAGTCGTGTGCCCGGCGGCGGGCGCGTTCCAGGCAGCCAGCAAGCGAGCGGCCATCACCAGCCCGGCGGCCGAGCCGGGGTGGATGCGGTCGGGGATCAGTTGCCGGGCCAGTTGCGGATTGGTCGCTTGCATTTGTGTCAGCAACCGCACCAGCGGTTCGTTCATGTCGACGAACACGAGGCCGCGTCGATCGGCGATTTCTCGCGTGGCCGCACTAAAACGGACCACCACCGCGTTGTAGCCACCCTCGATGCCTTGCTCCCAATCGGGCTGGTCGCCCGGCGTGACTTTGTCGTAGGGCGACGTGCCGAGGAGCGTGATCCGCACGCCGGGGAGCGCACGCTCGAGGGTGTCGATCAGTTGAGCGAGGCTTTCCTGGAAAGCCGCCACCGCTTTGGGATCGTAGTTCGTGTAGTACCCGTCGTTCATGCCCAGCATCACCGTCACGACCGTCGGCCGGTGGGCGATCACGTCGCGCTGGAGCCGCTCGTCGAGCGTGCCGCCCTCGCCGCCCCAAGCCCGGTCGCCCGACCAGCCGCTGTTGATGAACGACACTTTCAATTCCGGGCAACGTGTGCGCAGGAACACCTCAATCGGCAGCGTGTAGTGAGCCTGCTCCGTGATGCTGTCGCCATAGAAGACGACGCGGTCGCCGTCGCGGAGGTAGAAGGGCTCGGCTGCGTACACAACGCCCGAGGGAGACACACTGTTTGCCAGCAGCCAACTGCTGAACAGGACAACGGTGTTCGCGATCGATCGACGTGGCGTTGAAGAACGAGTCAGCATTGAATGGCGAACTAAATCGGTCCCAGATGCAACAACTCGACAGCTGCCATTCTAACTGAGGAACGTCGCCAACCAGCGCGTTAATCCTGAAGCTCGATCTCAAACACATTCTCACCTTCGACGACTTCCCGACGAAGGTCGCTGGTTTTTCGATCGGCATACTTCTGAGGCACGGCAATTTTGGCCGTCTTCAACCAGTGCGCCATCGCCGCAGTATATTTCTCTTCACCAGCCGGATCGATCGCGCCGTCAGCTGGGGCTGTTGGAAGTGGCGGCGGCTCGCTGTCGTACTTCTTGACTGTGACTAGGTACGTAGCCGGAAGAGCGCCATCGTACTGTTCGTACGTCGTCAACTGAAAACTCCCGGTTTCATCGGTCTTGCCGACCGCGGCACGGGAGGCGCCATCCGCCATAAAGGTCACCGAGGCGCCTGCCAAGGGCTGGCCCTGATAAATGACGGTCCCGCGCACCGGATAGGTCGCGGGACTGTTCGACTGGTTGCAACCCAACAACAAACAGCCCGCTACCAGCGGAAGCAAGGCGGCGCCGGCGGTTCGAAACTTGCGATGGCTCATTAAAACGGCTCGACACTCTCTCCATCGCGGCGGTCGCCGAGGCGCTGAAAGTTGCGGTAATCGATCGCGTCAGAAATGAAATGCGCCGAACCGTCGGCGAGAACGAAATGCGCTCCGCCGGGATGCTTGGACTTGAATCCGGCGCTCGTGTTGTAATTAAAAAAGGTATTGCAAGCCTGGGGAGCCGGGTATCCCGGCATCGTCTGCGTACATGAATCGTAATTGATCGGAACGGAAGTCTGTGCATAAAAAGCTTGCGAGTTCCACCACCCATAACGGATCAATTCAAAGTTGCAGTCGGGCAATATTTCTCCCAGAGCGATCGTATGGGATGTCCCGTCCGTGATCTCGCGAATGCTGGCTGCCCATTCAGCCCTGGCGAAGATGCCGCTGGTATCCTTCCCCAAAATCACACATGGGGTCAAGTCATTGCCGTTGCCAAAGTAATTTCCGGGGTACCCGCAATCATCGCCAATCGAGTTGAATGTCGCTTGAGCTCCCACGCTCGACATATAGTTGGTCGTCGTGACGGGCTTGTTCTTCAGACCGCTGGAGAGTGACCCATCGCTGCTCAATAACGGAAACGTATCACTAGGACAGCGGAAGACGGCCATCGGCGTCTCGCGAAGCTGATGTGACTTGGGGTAACTCCCAGTCGTATCTTCGAATTGGTCGTGCACGTCCTCGTCGAAGTTGAGCAAAGCGCTAATTGTCGTCTCCTCGATGTACGGCAACAGCTTCACCAAATAGGTGCCTTTTCGGTCCTCAGGCTTTGTCTCAAGCGGAATACCACAGTTCGTGC
Source organism: Planctomycetota bacterium (assembly GCA_031403315.1). Lineage (GTDB taxonomy): Bacteria > Planctomycetota > Planctomycetia > Pirellulales > Lacipirellulaceae > DASYDU01. Next base: position 9,990 of record JANNTD010000226.1, on the reverse strand, counting down.
TAGTGCCCAGCGACCAGTAGGAGTTCGACGGAAATTTCTTATGCGTGTCGTGAAAATTCTGCAAACCGATACCCAACTGCCTCAGATTGTTCTGGCATTGCGTGCGGCGTGCGGCTTCGCGGGCGGCTTGGATGGCCGGCAGCAGGAGGGCGACGAGCACTCCAATGATCGCAATCACCACCAGCAGTTCGACGAGCGTAAATGCTTGTCGCAGCGAACGTTTTTGAGACCTAAACCAATCCATCAATCCACCTCCCACCTCGTCGCTCCACACGATTCGTTTGCGCGTCAATTGGCTCACCGCCGAAGCCACCGCAGGCCGGCCATCGCCCCTACCAGCATCCCGAACCAACTCGCCGGTTCTGGCACCGAACCGCCTGCAATGCTGCCCGCTCCGGCCATGTCTCCGAAGCCGTTCTTCCAAACCACATAGTCCGCTGAATCGACGCCGTTCAGATGGTCGCCGTTGTTGTTGATGCTCGATTCGTCGGCGGCGCCAAGATGGTCGCGCCAGGCGGTGTAGTCGGCCGCATCGACCTTGCTGTCGCCGTTGTAGTCGCCGGCGAGGCCTGCCTCGGATGGAGTTTCGAAAATCTCAATGTTCGAAAAGTACGTCGTGTGAATCTGGTTGGTCGCTTCCCCAGCCCACAGAAAGAAATTAGTGATTGGCTGGTCCGTCCGCGTACCCATTTGCATCTGTCCGGTCACATCGAGCTTCATGACCCCGTGATCTTCGATGCGCATTCGGTAGGTATTCAGCGTGAGGACATCGACCGTTAACGTGAACCCATCAGAACCATCCGCCGTCGAGTAGCCCGTGCAGTAGGTACCGCCGCCGCATCCGGTCGTCGGCAGCGACGCTCCACCGTCGAGGTTGCTGTTCGCGCTGGTGGCGTAGACCCCGAATTTTTCGCCGCCGAATAAGGGCGCGCCGCCGATGTAATAATCATAGGCGTAGAGCGACAACCTATCGCCCGACGCAGATCGAAGTCCAAACATCCAATTAAAGTCTGAATCCGGAGCATCGGAAGGAAAGGTAAACGAGTCGAAATCAATCCGCAGGCTTTGGCCGGGCTCGATGCCGGCGGCGAAAGGTCGAACGGCCCAGTAGCCTTGTCCACCCGTGCCGAGTTGGAACGCCGGAACGCCCAGGTCGTTATCCGGCGCCGGGCCCGAGTCGATCGCAACCGGATTGCCGTACATGCCTCCGGTCCAGGGCAGGAACCCAAATCCGCCGTTGTCGCCTTCGTCCCACCCGTCGGCATAGATTGGATCGGTCGCATTGTCCGATGCGACGATCTGCGCTGCCGCCCACCGCGGAGGCATGGTCACCCCAACGAATGCCACGATTGCCGCCGCCAACCAGTGCTTAATAGTCTTCGTCACGGTTCACACTCCTGAAGTTCCAACCAAGTTCCAGTCTATCCTGCTACTGTGCTTTTCCTGTTATTGTGCCCTCGTCGCCGACGCCGAGGCCGCTTCCCGCACCGCCTCATTGCATTCCAACTTCGCCGACCATGTCGTCCGCGCGCCGCGCCGCGCGTCCTCCAAAGACGTAGCCAATCGCACGGGGTCGCCCTTCTGCGACGCTTCCCGATCGAAGCGTTCCCGCGGCACGGCCACGATCACCGTGTAGCGCAATCCACGCTGATGCACGCGGCTGTCGACCGTCCGATCGGAGACGGAGACTTCGTCGCCGACGCCAAAGCCGACATGAATCGGCGGTCCTCCGCCCAAAGAAATCTGCCATACGAGGCGGTCGCGTTTTGCCGATCGCTCGTCCGCGTAGGTGTCCGAGTCGACATACGTGCTGCATCCCAAAGCGAAATACACCCGACCGGCGTCGCACGACACCAGCAAGTCGCCGAGCGACGACGGTTCGTTGCAGGGCACCAGCGCGAGGGCCTGATCCCAGTCGGCGATTCCGGCAAGCGGGTCGGCCGGAGCGGCGGGCACGGGGAGCGATTCCGCATTCTTTTTCGGTGGCGCCAATCCTGCAGCCGCGTGAAGCTGCGGCGCCGCCGCATTCGTTTTCGCGAACACCGCGACCAGCTCTTCGTACGGCCGATTCTCGATGTCGACCAAGCCGAAGTTGTAATCCTCGCCGTCGTGCCGACCGTTCGTCGGCTCGTCCGAAAACTGGAACCAATGGGCGCCCACCACGTAGCGGAGCGACGCCAGCGATGACAGACGCGTGCCAACCGCCGCGGCGCGCTGCTGCTGCGTGGCGACCGTGGTGAAAATGTTGCCCGTGTTCTTGTTGCCGCTGCGGTTGTCGTGAGCGGCCACGTAGTACTCGGTGACGAGGATCGGCCGGCCGGTCAATTGATGCAACCGCTCGAGATAGAACGCCGGCAGTTGGCCGTCGGTCCAGTCGGGTTGATCGAAGTTGGTCGAAATCACGTCGACGTACGGCGCGGCGGCCTCGGCCACGACGTCGGGACAAAAGCCGTGATAGCGATCGCCCAGGATCAAATGGTTCGCGTCGTGGCGGCGAATGGCGGCGTGGGCCGTTTGGTAGAACCGTTCGGCAACCAGGCAAAGAAAGCTGTCGGCGACTTCCATGCCGCGGCCGCCGGGACGAAGTAGCAGCTTTCCGCCCGCGTCGAGTTCGTCAAAACTCGTCGCCTTCACTGCGACAAAATCCTGCTCGAGCCGAGCGAAGTCGTCGCCATACTGCTTCCGCAACAGATTCACCAGCGCTTGACGAGTAAAACTCTTGGCCGGTTGTGCGATGTGAAAGCCAAACAGCGTGTCGGCAAACCAAGCCAGCTCGTTGTCCGTGTACCAACCGATCAAGCGCGGATCGTCGGCCCGCCGCGGCACTTTCTGCTCAGCGACCGCCGCGACTTGTTCCGCGAAGCCCGGGTCGAGCACGTCGTTCCACGGCACACCCAACTCTCGGCCGAGATGGAGCACCGCGGTATACGGCAAAGGGCCGGTCATCATTTCCTCGGCCGACCAACCGCCGACGGTGTTGAAACCCCAGGCAGCGAACCGCTCGTGGGTCGCTGCCACCCAGGCTGCCCGATCCGGATAGTGGCGAAATGCCGCGTACTCGGGCCGCTGCGGATTGTATTTTTCGCGCGTCCCGCCGACGTCGACCACGTTCACGCCGGATGAGAAAAACCGGTTGCCGTCCGGCGCGATGAACCACCAAGCACCGTCGACTTCCGCGACGCGGTAGAACTCGCTCCGTCGAGCGGCGGCGGCGTCTTGAGCCCCAGCGCTCAAGACGCCAACCGCTACGATGATCGATAGAAAAGTGCCGTTCACACGTCCGTCCTGAAGTGACATTCGCCGTCCTAGCGCCGCCGAACGGCAGCAAGCACCCAGCAGCCGCCGAGCATTGCGAGCGCAATCGTGCCGGGTTCTGGAATCGCACCGAGAGTAAAGTTGTCGGCCGCCAGGCCGTTATAGCCGGGATTACCACTCGTGAAGCGGACCCCCGCTGCGGCAGCGCTGCCAGGGGCGATACCCGCCACCGTGACAATCTGGCCATACGGGTCGTACCCGAAGAGACCATTCGCATCGGCGAGTAGTCCGCCATCCGAACCGAGTAAACCGCCGACGCCGTCATACCAGTCAATGAAGTAGGAAGCGCCGCTCGGGGCAAAGTAGTTGTCATACGTCGCCGTGGCCGTATAAGAGTTCCCGGGGATTACCGCGGGGCGGGACAATGCTGCGGTCTCCAGTCCGCCGCCAGCGGGACCGTTACCCATGTCGACGTCCGTGTTTCCACTGCCTACGCCGTTGACCAGGACATAGGAGCCATCCGCAGCTCCCAAGAACAAGTTCCAACCCGGCACGTCATCGGCGAGACTGGGATCGAAACCATCGTAGTAGACATCGGCGGGTGTCGACTCAAGATCGCCGTTGACCAGCAGGTTCTGAGCCTGGGCGGTCCAAGCAGTGCCGATGGCGCTGAAAGCAGCAATCGTCGCAATCATGCGGAAAAACTTTCTCATCATTAGTCAAACCTCCAAAGTCATCAACCGGAGTGAATCAGTCACGACCAGAATTGGCCTGCGCTAGCTGCGATAAGCGACCGGCCGGCGGCCCGTTCGACGCGCGACCGCGCCGCCGCTTGCCGACAGCCAGTCTTTCCGTTAGTGAATCTGCACCGCTCGGGCCGACCGTCACGCGAAATGCGAAAAAATCCCCGAAATCCATCCTACTTGCTGTATAAAGCTCGTCCATCAGATATCGTGCCGAACGATTCCACGCCACAATCGGCGACGACATCTCCGCCCCCCAGACGGGGAAAATCCGCGTCCGGAATTCTCTTTTCCCGCTTCGCCATTCTGCGTTATTATGAATCTGCTATGACTCGTCTTCGCCGTAATTGGAAATCTCGGATGGCGTCTTCGCGCTCGGCCGGCGGCCGCCGGTGGCCGCGATTCAGTCTGCGGAATATGCTGGCCGCGGTCCTCGTTTGCTGCTTGCTATTCACCGCCATAGGCCTGCAATTGCGGTGGCAGGCGACCCAACAGCGAGTGCTCGCAGCTCTGGAGCGGTTCGGCCCCAGCGTCGTGTACAGCCACGGCAACATCGTCGCGCTCTCCCTCAAGCGAACCGACCTCTCCGACGAATTCGTGCCGCACGTCGGCAAACTCAAGTACCTCGAACAGCTCGACTTGGACTGGACCAAGATCTCCGACAATGGCATTCGCCATTTGGCCGGCTTGACGCGGCTCCGTTACCTGTCGCTCGTGGGAACGCAAATCGGCGACAAATCGCTCGAAACCATCGGCGGGCTGCACAATCTTGAAGACTTGCTGATCGGGTCGAACAAGATCGGCGACGCCGGCATGGTCCATCTCGGTGAACTCACCAAGTTACGCAGCCTCGACGTGGGCAACACCCTCATCGGCGACGCCGGACTGGCCCAACTCACGGGCCTGCGGCTGCTCACTCGGCTCTACCTCCGTCAGACGAACGTCACCGACCTCGGCCTGGATTGCCTGAAACACTTCCCGTACCTGCGATTTCTGGCCCTGAACCACACGGTGATCACCGACGCCGGCGTCGCGAAGCTGCAGCATTTTTCCCGCCTCGAATCGTTGTGGCTGCACCATACACAGATCACCGACGTCGGACTGGCTTGCCTCCACGATCTGCCCAACCTGCAGCAATTGGAGCTGATGCAGACCGAAGTGACCGACCGCGGCGTCGCGGCCCTCGAGCGGCGGTTGCCGCGGGTCCGCGTGCTGCGATAGGCTGTCGGCGGGCAGAGTCCGGCCACTGTTTCTGCCAATTTTGCGATCTGTCGGCCAATTTGCGTGACATTCTGCACCGCTCACGTAGAGAAACCACGAGAGCGCGACATTATCGGCAGCGGGGAAACCGGCGGCCGATCACCATCTGCCCAGCCCTGTTGAAAACCAGCTGCGATGCAACCTCATCAAGCCGAGCAATTCGCCGCCTTGTGGACCGCCTCGCAGTGGACCATCTCCGCGTTCATCCGCACGTTGATTCCCGACTTTCAACAGGCCGACGAGGTATTGCAACGGGTGGCGGTGACGCTCGTGCGGAAGTACGACCAATACGACCAGACGCGGTCGTTCGCCGCCTGGGCCGTGGGGGTCGCCAAGTACGAAGTGCTCTACTTTCGCCGCGAACGCGCGACCGATAAGCATCTTTTCGGCGACGACATCGTCGAGCAGATCGCCAGCCGCTACGAAATACTCGCCGAGGAGGTCGACCCGCTCCGCGACGCGCTCAAACATTGCCTCGACAAACTGGAAGGTCGGTCGAAGCGAGTGATCGAGTTGCGTTATCGCCGCGGGCTCGCGTCTGGCGTCATCGCCGACGAGATGGAATTGTCGGCGGGTGCGGTCCGCATGTTGCTCTGTCGAGTCCGCGAGACCTTGCGACGCTGCATCGAACGACGCACCGCCCAAGATCGCTTTGCCACCTCCTGAACAAGCACAACACACCGCAGGCGTTTGCCACCTAAAATAGCCATCGCTCCGCAATGGAAAACATTTCACAACTCATCAGCGATTATCTCGACGGCGAGCTCGACGACCGAGGGGTCGAACGGCTGGCCGAAGCGCTGCGCAGCGACGTCGGCACGGTCGACCAGCTCGTCCTCGATTCGTTCATCCATTCGCAACTGCACCACTGGATGAACGTCCGGCAGAGGCGCGACGAGATTCTCGCCGACGCATTCGGCGGCAGCGACATGCTCGGCTGCTCCCTTGGTCCGCTCACTGAGCACGATGCAGCTGAAAACGGTGCACTCGAACACACGGCGAGCGAATCTCGCGTCGCAGGCCGCCGCTTGCCGCGCAGCTGGTTCGGTTTGGTTGCCGTCTTGGCGACGATGTTGCTGATTGCGGCCACGATTTTCACCGCCGCTTACATGGTCGCTGCGCGGCCCACCATCGTGGCCCAATTGACCGAGGCCCAGGCTTGCCAGTGGGACGCCGCATCGCAAGATCTACCGGTTGGTTCGCTGCTGCACGCGGGCCAGCAACTAAAACTCACCAGCGGCCGTGCCCTGTTGACGTTTGCCAGCGGAGCCCAAATGGTGATCGCCGGCCCGACGACGGTCGAGCTCGCCTCCGCGTCAAAGGTCGACTTGCGACAGGGCCGGGTCGGCGCCCAAGTGCCCACGCATGCCATTGGCTTCACAGTCGCCACGCCGTCGGCAGATTTCGTCGACTTGGGCACCGAGTTCTCCCTCACGCTCGATGCCACAAATGGCTGTGAGCTCCAGGTCTTCGACGGGCTCGTGGAGTTGCGACTGTTCGATCGCGAACACCGCGTCGTGGACGAGCGGCTGCAAATTTCGGAAGGTTCGGCCGTGCGTTTCGACGCCGCCCGGCACGACGTCGAGAGCATTCCTTACGACGAACAGCAGCGACTCTTGCCGTGAGGCGAGGAGTCGCCGTCAACCGGCATCTGGCCGCGCCGCTGTCCATGATCCATACTGGACGCGGATCGGTTGTGACCTTCTCATTGCACTCCCGGCGGATGCACCTATGAAAACGATCGTCTCGTTCTGTCTGTGCGCGGCAATCTTCGCCGCTTGCTCGGCTAGCACCGCCGAATCGACGGCCGACAAATACCTGTTTCGCGGCGGCGACTCCATTTACGTCGGCGCCGATTACTACCCCGAGCACTGGCCCGAGGAGCGCTGGGAGACCGACCTGCGAATGATGCGAGAAGCGGGCTTCAACGTGGTCCGCGTTGCCGAGTTCTCCTGGGTGCTGTTCGAGCCGAGCGAAGGCGAGTTCGACTTTGCCTGGCTCGACCGCTGGCTCGAACTGGCCAAGAAGTTCGACATGAAAGTCATCATCGGCACGCCGACCGCGATCATGCCCGCCTGGCTGGCGAAAAAATATCCCGAGGCCCTCTCGCAGAAGGCCGACGGCACGCGAACCGTCTGGGGCGGCCGGCGGCACAATTGCTTTTCCGACGCGGACTACCATCGGCTCTCCGAGCGCGTCGTTCGCAAAATGGGCGAGCACTATGCCCAGCACCCCAGCGTCGTCGGCTGGCAAATCGACAATGAATTCGGCGGCAACGACTGCCGCTGCGACCAATGCCGCGCCGGCTTTCGTGAGTGGCTCAAAACGCGCTACAGCAGCCTCGACGAGATCAATCGCGCCTGGGGCACACACTTCTGGGGCCAGCGGTTCTCAAGTTGGGACGAAATCCCCATTCCCGACCACCGCGTCGGCGATTGGGCCATCAGCAACCCCAGCGCCTCGCTCGATTGGCAGCGGTTCACGTCGCAGCAGAGTGTCGACTTCCTCACCGATCAAGTGAACATCCTGCACGAGACTTGCCCCCGTTCGCAGTTCATCACCCACAACTTCATGGGTCTGCATTCGTCGATCGACTACTACAAACTCGCCAAACCGCTCGACTTCGTGAGCTGGGACAATTACCCGAAGCTCAGCCCCAGCCTGCCGTACGACAGCTCGCTCTCGGCCGACGTGATGCGCGGCCTCAAGAAGCAGAACTTCCTGATCATGGAGCAGACTGCCGGACCGCTCGGCTGGAGTGTCTTCAGCCGCAGCCCGCAGCCGGGCGAGCTGCGAAAGATTTGTTATCAGCAACTCGCACACGGCGCGGACGGACAAATTTGGTTTCGCTGGCGGTCGTGTACAGTCGGACGCGAGCAGTATTGGCACGGCCTGCTGGGACACGACGGCAAGGCCGGCCGCCGCTACCGCGAGGCCGCCCAGGTCGCCAAGGAATATCACCAGCTCGCCCCGCTCCTGGCCGGCACCACGGTCAAAGCCGACGTGGCGATCGTCTACGACTACGACAGCCTCTGGGCGCTCGAGATTCAAAATGGCTACCCCGGCGCGTCGCACGCCGAAGCAATCAAACGCTATTACAACGCGCTGTTCCGCGCCGGTGTGAACGTCGACATCGTCCAGCCGGGCGACGAGCTGAGCGGCTACAAACTCGTGCTCGCGCCCCATCTGCACGTGCTCACCGACGACGTCGCAAATCAACTAGTTGAGTACGTCCGCAAAGGCGGCGTGCTGCTCGCCGATTGCCGCACGGCGGTCAAGGACGAGACCAACCTGGCCTACGCGCGAACGTTGCCCGGTCTGCTCACACCCGCGCTGGGCATCGAAATCGAGGAGTATGAATCGCTCCGCCAAGGCATCCAGGACAAAGACGAAGTCACTTACAAAATTCGCGCCGACGGCTTATCGGGCGGCGAGTACACTGCGATTCGCTACGCCGATTGGATCACGCCGACCACCGCCACGCCCATCGCGCGGTACGAACCAACTCATCTCGCGTCCTACGCCGCCGCGACTCGCAATCAATTCGGCACAGGCGTCGGCTGGTACGTGGGCACGATCGTCGACGACACGAAGTTCTACGACCAGCTCATCGCCCGCCTGCTCGCCGACGCCAAGCTCAAGCCGCTCGTCGAGCCGCCGCCGGGAGTCGAGGTCTCGGTCCGCAGCGGTGCGGATCGCGCGCTCTTGTTCGTCATCAACCACACCGAGCAACCGGTGACGGTCAATGTTCCACCGGGCAGGACGGAACTCCTGTCCGGCAAAGAGACGAGCGAAACGCTCAAGCTCGAAGCCTTCGGCGTGGCAGTCATCGAGCTGGCTGCGACCGTATCGGCGAGCTACCAGTGATGGTAGTGCCCATGCCAGTGATGATAGTACGGCCGCGGGCCGTACCAGTAGGGCGGCGGACCCGGCGTCACGTACACCGCCGGTGGCGGACCGGCGACGTATGCCGGCCCCGCAACATAGCCCGGCCCGGCGCCCATGTTCTGCGCCGTCAAAATCACGCGATCGCTCACGCCGCTTTGCTTGAGCGCGATCAATCCTTGCGGGCTCAAGTCGAGCCGCGCGCCGCGCGACTGAATCGTGCTGATGATTAGGTCATCGCTCACGCCGGCCTTCGCCATGCCGACCACGTCATAGTTCGTGACGGCCGCAGCGGCCGCTTGCTGATTCATGCCGGCGACGACCGACGCACCATTCGCGGCACGGCGCTGGTCGGCTTGATCCTGTGCCCGCCCCAACACGTTGCCGGTGAGCGCACCGACACCCGCGCCGATGAGCGCCCCTTCGCCGCGGTGGCTTCGACCGCCCACGATCGCGCCGGTAATCGCGCCGAATGCCCCGCCGGCCACCGTCCCGGTGGCCGTGTCGTTTTGATAGTAACTCGGCGGCGGCTGGTAATAGTATTGGCCGACCGCACACTCGGCGGCACCCAACCAGCACGAAATCGCCGCCAGCGCGAACGCCGCGCCGCCAGACAACCATGTACGACCTTCGATGTGCGTCATGCGCGAAGTTCTCCGGCATCTCGTCGCTGAGGATTACCCTTCTTCAACTTCGGACGAAACGGCGCGGATTCTCCTCGATTTGTTCCTCGCCAGCCAGCCCGCTTGGTCCCGCTGCGAGTCGCGGAAGAATCGGCCGCTTCCCACTCCAACCGACGGCACTGCTAGCAATTGCAGTTCTTCACTTCTCTCCGGCCGGCCACATC
>JANNTD010000225.1:0-15187 GCA_031403315.1 Planctomycetota bacterium | reverse complement strand
CGACTGCCCGCCTGGAGCCAAGGGCGTTCCCGGGGCCGCCGCGGCCACCGGGCGGGCCGGTTCCGAGAGCTTTAGCCGCGCAAGGTCGACCTGCGTGATCGCCGTGTGGACGGCTTCCCGTCGCAGCTCGAAATTGAGTTGGTCCACCCGCATCTGCCGCAAGGTGTTGCGGATGTCCCGGTGTACGCCGTCGCGAAAACGATAGTAATTCCGGCGGGCCTGCTGGTATTCAATCAGCGATTGTCGATAGACGTTCCGTTCGGCCAACCGCGTCAGAGGGGCGTCGAACTCCAGGCCCACGCGGAGCCTGCTGTTGTTGCCGCGGATCGCCAAGGGGTTGTTACCCACGTTCCCGACGTCGCCGCTGAACACAAAGTCGAGATCGCTCTGCAGATCGTCGGCATTGAAAGTGATCAACCGCCAAGAGTCCACCAGCGCCGCCCGAGCATTCATCCAGTCGCGGCGATGGCGACTCGCAATGCAGTAACCTTCTTCCGGCGTGAGGTCGACCGTCTCGAACGTGATCGCGTCGAGCCGAGCACGGGCCTGCAGCAGCGACAACTCCAGCAGCTCGCCCGATAGTTCCGTGATCGCACCGGTGAGTGCTTTTTGCAATTGCTCCGGCGGAATGTTCGTTTCTCCGGTGAGCGAATCGATGCGCACCCACGCGCCTTCAAACTGCTTGGTCAATTCGGCCAGGTCGTGCTTCAGCGCGGCCGCCCGGGCGTTCAGGTTCTCGATGTTCAATAGGTCGCCGCTGAGCTCCATTTCCCGTGCGTCTTCGCGCTCGGCCAGCTTTTCAAGCTCGGCTCGGCGCGCGGGAATCGCTGCTTCCATCTGGCGAAAATCTTCCTCGGCAATCGCCAATTGCTCTTTCGAAGTGGCCAAAATTTCAGCCGCCCTGGCCGCCGTTTCCGCGAGTTGCTCTGCCGTCAGCTCGACGCGCGAATCGTCGTTGAACAAATCGAGCTCGCCCGCTTCCGGTTCCTCGTCTTCGCTTTCCGCCGCCGGAGCCACGTTCTTCCCCTCGCGCAGCGTGTTCAGCAAATTGGTCACTTGCATCTGCAACTGCGACAACTGCGGATTGAGCAGGTTGAAATGGTCGAGCAGCGGGTCCGACACCAGCAGATCGAGATCGGGCGGCATGCCGAACTGCACCTTGAAGTCGTCGAGGCCATTCTGATAAGTCGCCGCGGAATTCAGCAGTTGGCTCTGTGCGTTGTAGAGCGCCTGGCGAGCAAGATCGACCTGGAAACGGTCGATGCGGCCCGCGTCATGAGCCGCTTGAAGCTGCTCGACGCTGTCGCCGAGCGACGCGATGTTCGAGTATTGATTGCGGATAATCTGCGCCGTTTGCAAGAGGCCCATGTAGCCACCGGCTTGTTGTGCACCCGCTCCGCCCGTAAAGCCGAAGCCCTGCCCGAAGCCGCCGCCGCCGAAACCGCCCACCTGCCCGAAGCCGCCGCCGCCCACGCCGGCAAACCCTTCCAGACCGCTGCCGCCGAAGAAACCACCGCGGCGACTCAGCTCGCTGCCGAAGCTCGCATCGCTGCCCGTCACCACGCCCAAGTAGAAGCTGCGGCGATACTGTTCCATTTGCCGCACGTTCGCCAATAGCGCCCGCTCGGCAATCGTGAGCCGCTCCATCACCCGGGCTCGACCGCCGGCTCGCAGGATCGGCTGCACGAGGTTGAAATCGAGCAGCGTCGTGTTGGAGTTGGTATCGCTTCCGGCAAATTGCCATACTATGGAATTCGCCAGACCGACCACGAGTTCACCACCGGTGGTGGTGAGCTTCCGTGCTTCGAATGCCAGCGGTGTGACGCCTAGCTCGCTCGATCCGCTCGGGTTTCCCGTCCGGTTCCGCCCCAACGTCTCAAAAAAGATGTCCTGCCCGCCGAAGAACTGCGTGTCGAAGCGGAATCGCTCGAACGTCACGTCGAGGCTCGAGAGGTAAAGCGTTTCGAGCTGCTCCTGGTAGTCGGTCGACTGCAACAGCGCCATCTGCACCGCGCCTTGCAGGTCCAAAACCACCTGCCCCTCGCCGTTCCGCGGCAGGAATTCCTCCCAATTTGGATTGTCGGAGTAGGGCGTATGCGGCGCGTGCTTCCAGCAGGGCGCGCCAGGCTTGCAGTCGACGCAGTTCATGAGTTGATGCGAGATCGGGTCGTCCGGCGGCATCGGCGGGCAATCGGGATCGTCCGGGTCGAACATTCGGGAACGCGGGTCGACGTCGATGCGAAATTCGCCGGGCGCGGAGCCCACCGCTTCCGACTTGTGATCGACAATGCAGTTGACCTCCGCATCGGCCTGCTGGCGATAGTAAGCCCGCGTGCAACCGGAGAGACAGACCATCGCCGCCAAGAACACCGCGGCCGCCGCCACTCGCCCCGTTACACCCACCGCTTGCGGCTTAGCGACCGCCGCTTCGATTTGCCCCAACAATTGCTCGACAACCGCTTGCCCGTCGCCCGAGAGCCGCCACGCGCGCCGCCGCCGATCGCCAACCGTCAGCCGCTGGATGATCAAACCATGCCCGCGAAGCCGTTCCACCATCGCGCTCACCTGGGCAGGCGAGAACGCGAGCCGCGTGGAGATTGTCGTCTGGTCGACGCCGTCGCCCAACTCTTGCCGCAAGCACCAGAGCAACTGCAACTCCGGCTCGCTGAGGTCGAACGCCTTCGCCCAGGCGGCGATCATCCGTCCGGCACGGCGACCCTCGATGGCCATCCGACACGCTCCGTCCATGCGCAGCATCGCCCCGTTCAGTGCTTGCAATTCCGTCGCTGTCACTGCTAGCCGTCCTTGACGAGCGGGTCGAGAAGAGAATTGGAAAAGCCGGCCCGGGCTGTACTGCGCGCGAGCCGATTGCGAACTCGTTCAGCCGTGAACGGTTCACTTCTCAATTCTTCGGAACAAGAAGGTTCAGACTTGAAGAGTTTCGGCTGCCAGCAGGCCGAAATGAGTCATGGCCGACTAGTGCGAGCCGCACGGGCGTGTAGCGTGTGCCGTTCCGTATTTTCAAGACGCAATCGACGAAAAAGCCGCTACAGTTACGTGAAACGCGCTCTAGCGGCCGCCTCGCCCGCCGCGGAAGAGCTGCGAGAGATCGACTTCAAATTCCTTGCCCTCCATGAGCTGGAACTTCGACTGTTGCTCCTTGGTGAGCACGCTCAAGAGCCGCTTGTCGGCTGCGTCGGCCAACTCGCCGGACTTTTGTCGCCAGTCCTCGCGGCCCGATTCGGAAAACGCCTTTTCAAAGGCCTGGCTGTTCTCTTCGACCGCCGCTGCCAGCCTGGTTTTTTGTTCGTCCGAAAGCCCCAGCTCCGCGACGACGTCGAAATCGCCGAGCGCTCTCGCGCCGTTCTGTTGAATGGCGATTTCTTGCAGCCGCTTGCGCTGCGCTGGGTCGAGCACTTTGTCGACGCTTTCCGATGCGTCGCGGTTCAACCCTTCCATCCGCGGGCGAATCTCGCTCCAGCCCTCGAAGCCGGTGCCAAACAACTCGCGCCGCTTCTCGCCCAACTCGTCGTTAATTTCGGTGACGCGCGTCTTCTGCTCGTCGGTCATCTTGAGCTCAGCTTGCACTGCGTCGAGTGTTGCCAGTTGGGCCTCGGATACGCCAAAGATCCGCCGAAAGCCGCGGCCCCGTTGCGCCCACGACGGGTCCGCCGCCGCCAACACGATCACCACGCCAGCCAGCGCTACCAAACGCCAAATCGATTGCTGACTCATGCGCGCATCCTCTTCTGAACGCCCAATGCGCCCGACGAAGCATCCGCCGGCGCACGCTGCCCCTGAAAAATCCCCACCGCCGTCAATGTAGCACGGCCCACCCGGAAATTAAACTCTCGGCGGGTTCGCAGGTTTCGCGGCCACCGGCGGCTCGGCCAAAGAAATCGGCCGAAACGGTCGAGGTGGCGTTTTCCCGCCGCTGGCGGCCAGAGCGCGAGAAAAGTCGGCAACGAGCGGATACGTGCGACGGTGACGCTGTGCCGGCCGGGCCCCTTGGGCGCAGGCCCTGGCCGACACAGCCACGTTTCGGAGTGAGAATCCGTGCCAATTCCTGCCGCATCCCATGCGTCGTGTCTTGCCGTGTGCAGAGAGGAGCAACGCCGAATAGGCCGTAGTTCTCCAGGCCGGAAGCGGGGCAAGAATGTCACGGCGGTCCGTCAATTCGGCGAACGCCGCAACCCTAACCGACGGTCCACCAAGCAGTTAGAATGTAACGCTTGCGGCTTAGCGCGCTCAACACTCCGTCACCGCCACCGCCAAACCCCCGCGCGAAGTCTCCTTATACTTCGTCAGCATGTCGCGCCCCGTCTCGCGCATCGTGCGGATCACTCGGTCGAGCGAAACCCGGTGCTGCCCATCGCTCCGCAGGGCCATCCTCGAGGCGTTAATCGCCTTCACCGCCCCCATCGCGCACCGCTCGATGCACGGCACCTGAACGAGCCCGCCGATCGGGTCGCACGTGAGCCCGAGGTTGTGCTCCATGCCGATTTCGGCCGCCATCTCGACCTGCGGCACCGTGCCACCGAGCACTTCGGTGAGCGCCCCCGCCGCCATCGAACAAGCAACGCCCACCTCGCCCTGACAGCCGACCTCCGCGCCAGAGATCGACGCGTTGAGCTTGTAGAGAATGCCGATCGCCCCGGCCGTGAGCAGGAACCGCACGATGCTTTCATCGCGCGCGCCCGGCGTGAAGCGATGATAATAGTGAAGCACCGCGGGAATGATGCCGGCCGCACCGTTGGTGGGCGCGGTGACGACGCGCCCGCCCGCCGCATTCTCTTCGCTCACGGCGAGCGCAAACAGATTCACCCAATCCATCGCCAGAAGCGGATCGGTGTTCGACGACGCTTCGGCCGCCGACAATTGCTCAAAGAGTTCCGGGGCCCGCCGCCGCACTTTCAATCCGCCCGGCAGCACCCCGTCCTGCCGGCAGCCGCGCTCGACGCACGCCTGCATCACGTGCCATCGCTCGAGCATCCCGGCGCGAATTTCCGCCTCGCTCCGCCAACACCGCTCGTTGGCCAGCGTCATGTCGCTAACCGACGAGCCCGACGCCGCGGCCATCTTCAGCAGGTCGTCGCCCGTGTGATACGGAAATGGCAGCAGTGTCTCGTCCTGCGATATTTGATCGGCGGCCGCATCCGCTTCATCGACCACGAACCCGCCGCCGATCGAGAAGCACGTATACTCAAGCAGCGTCTTACCATCGGCATCCCGAGCCGTGAACCGCATGCCATTGGGATGCTGCGGCAACGACTCCTTGCGCAGAAACAGCAGATTCGCCGCCTCATGAAACGCAATTGTCGGCCCACCGCCAAGCGACAGCCGCCCGCTCTCCCGAATCGCCGCCACCCGCGGCTCAACCTCATCCGGATCAATCCCTTCCGGCGTCGCCCCCTCGAGCCCCAAGAGCACCGCCTTATCCGTGCCGTGCCCCTTCCCTGTTAGTGCCAGCGAACCATACAGCCGCACCTCGATCGCCGCCGTCGTGTCGAGTAACCCTTCCGCCCGCAGCCGCTCCACAAACCGCCGCGCCGCGCGCATCGGCCCAATCGAGTGCGAACTCGAGGGCCCAATTCCAATCGTGAACAGATCAAACACGCTAATTGCCATACATTCATTGTACGCGGAAGTCGTAGTCCGACTGCGTATCAATGTCGAAAACCACGCCGGGATCGTCCACCGAAAGCCGAAAGCAAAGCTCCGGACGATCGATCCAGAACTGCCGCAAACCTCCGAGACGCTCGTAGCCACGGATCAAGGGTGCAACGCTTGTCGGAATCAATACTGGGTGGCCACCCTGCCCGCGAAACTTCGGCATGACCGCCTGGTCTGGGTGTTCTTTGGCGGCAACGATCATCGCTTCGAGGGTGTCGCGCCGAACTTCCGGATGGTCGGCGGGTTGCAAAAGAATTTCGGCCGATGCATCCATTTGCCCGGCCATCACGAGCGCGAGTCGAATTGATGAGAGCAACTCAGATCTCGGGTTGCCATTGGCGCGATGAAACGTCCGCTCGCCAAGCGCAGCAACTACATCGTCCGTCTGGTGACCAAACACAACGATCATTTCATCGCAAACGCGGGCGATGGCATCGTACGCCGCGGCAACCAGCGGCTTGGAATTCTCGCCCTTCGGCGGCCACGGCAAGAGCTGCTTCGGCCGGCCCATCCGCGTCGACCGCCCCGCCGCCAGCAGCACGCCTATCCGCTTCATGGTCGGAAGTACTCACCACAGAGACACAGAGGACACGGAGAAGAATTGATCGTATTCTTACTCTTTCTACCTCTCCGTGTCCTCTGTGCCTCTGTGGTTCAATTTCTTACTTCTTGCGGTTCGGCTTGAGAATCGCCTGGGCCGCAGGCGAGTCGCGCATCGGCAATTGCTTCCGCACGATGCCATCAAACTTGTAGAGCGCGCCGGCGATGCAGGGAGCCGTCGGCACCAGGCCAATTTCGCCGACGCCGCGGGCGCCGTGCGGGCACTCGGGGTCTCCTTCCTCGATGTAGATCAGTTCCATCTCGGGCATCTGATGCGACCGCAGCACGCCGCAGTCGTTCATCTTCTCGGCCTGAATCACACCGCCCTCGACCTCGAAATCCTCGGTGAGCGCGTAGCCGATACCCATGTGCAGCGAGCCGTACATCTGGCCATCGAGGTGGACCGGGTTGAGCACTTTGCCGACGTCGTGGGCGGCAACCAATTTCACCAGCCGGCCCTCATCATCGAGAATCGCCACCTGCGTGGCGAAACCGTAAGTGAGATGCGTCTTCGGTCCGCCCGGTTTGTCGAGGTCCTTGCCGAGCTTGCTGGTGTAGCTGCAAATCCACTCGCCGTGGAAGACCTTGCCCGCGAGATCGGCGAGCGACTTGCCGGCGTCAAGCTCGGCCTTGAGCATCTTCCCCGCCTCGGCGATCGAGTTGCCGGCGAGCACTGTGCCGCGGCTGGCGGTGGTCTGCCCACAATCGAGCAGCAGCGACGTGTCGGTCGAGCAGCGGAACAGCTCGGGCGACAGCCCCGTCGCCTCGACCGCGAACTGAATGCAAATCGTAAAGAGCCCCTGCCCCATCTCGGTGAAGCCGGTTCGGATGTGGAGCGTGTTCTCGTTCTCGACGGTGATCGCGGCCTTGCCGACGTCGGGCATGCCATTGCCGATGCCGACGTTCTTGATACCGCAGGCGATGCCCGCATACTTAGCATTCTTGTAAACGTCCTTCACGGCTTCGAGCGATTTGCGGAGCCCAAACGGCTTATCGAGAATCTGTCCCGTGGCAAATGCGTCACCACGGTCGAGAATATTCCGCTCGCGGATGTCGTAACCGTCAATGCCGACCTTCTCGGCGAGCCGGTCCAAGAGCCCCTCGATCGCGAATGCGGACTGGTTCGCGCCGAATCCGCGCATCGCGCCGCAGGGTGGATTGTTCGTGTAAACGGCGAGCGACTCCATGTCGATGTTCGGCACACGATAGGGCCCGGTGCAATGCCCGCCTGCCCGCTCGAGCACCTTCGCTCCGACCGACGCATACGCGCCCTTATCGCCGATGATCCGCGCCTGCACCGCCGTGATCCGGCCCTCGGCATCGCAGCCGATCTTGTACGCGAGCTCGATCGGGTGCCGCTTCGGATGGATGCGGAAACTTTCGGGCCGAGTGAGCGTCATCTTCACCGGCCGGCCAACGATCCATGCCATCAGCGCCGTTTGCGCCTGGATCGACATGTCCTCTTTGCCGCCGAACGCCCCGCCGTTCGAGACGAGCTCGACGTCGAGCCGGTCGCGGTCCACCCCGAGCACCGACGCACACTGCCGCTGGTCGTCGAACACGCCTTGCCCCTGCGTGTAGATGTGCAACTGGCGTTCATGCGTCCGTCCATTGCCATTCGCCGCTTGCGGCTTAGCGACCGGGATATTCACCCACCACTTGTCCGCGTCGCCATCGTCAATCGGCACCGCGATGCAAGCCTCGGGCTCCAAGAACAAGTGCTCAATCGGCTGCGTGCGATAAGTGTCTTCCAGCACAAAGGCCGACTCGGCAAACGCTCGCTCGACGTCGCCCCGCTTGAGCGACGACTTGCTCAAGAGATTGCTACCACGCTTCGGATGCACGAGCGGTGCGTCCGGCCGCAGCGCTTCACGCGGATCGGTCACAGGTACTTTCACATCGTATTTCACGACGATCTTCTCGGCCGCCTCGCGCGCGAGCCGCTGAGTATCCGCCACGACGCCGGCAACGACATCGCCCGTGCATCGCGTCTCCTCACCCAGAGCCACAAACACCGGCCAATCTTTTTCAATCAGCCCGACGTACCGCTCGCCAGGCACATCGGCCGCCGTCACCACCCGATGCACGCCCGGCATGGCGAGCACCGCGGTCGCATCAATTTCCAAAACCGTGGCCCGCGGATGATCCGCCAGCCGCAGCGCCCCGAACATCATGCCCGGCACCGTCATGTCGTCGATGAACTTGCGGTCACCGAGCACCGCGTCGTGCCCCGTGTAACGCGGCAGACTCGTGCCCACTTTGCCCGAAAGATCGCTGGCCGAAAGCGGCGGCAGCGGCTCGCCGTGCCGCACCTTGCTATAAAGCTCGACGCTGTCGACGATCTGCTGGTAGCCCGTGCAGCGGCACAAGTGCGGCTTGAGCGATTGGACGATCTCGTCGCGCGACGGCTCATGCCCGCCCGTGCACAGCCCCACGGCCCGCATCGCCATCCCCGGGATACAGAAGCCGCACTGCACGCCGCCGCAGCGAACGAACGACTCCGCGATTTGTTGGCGATGCTCCTCGTCGAGCCCCTCAAGCGTGGTGATCGATTTGCCCGCGGCCTTCTCGGCCTTGACCGCACACGAGAGCACGGCCTTGCCGTCCATCAGCACCGTGCAGCAGCCACATTGGGCCTGCGGTTGGCAGCCATTCTTTGGCGAGGTGATGCCGAGGCCGTCGCGCAGCACGTCGAGCAAGGTCCAGCCGGGTTCGGTGAGCGGAACTTCCACGTCCTGGTCGTTGACGCGGCACAAGAGAATGCCGCCGGAAGCGGAGGTCGGCTGCTGAGCAATTGTTGCCATGAATGGTTGGCCTCCTGCGAACGCGGCCAGCGGCCGCCTCTCACCCGGAGCACGCGCCTCGCCACTTTGTCTCGCCGATGGTGGCCAACTCATGCCCCGGCGCACTGGCTCGTCTCGCCGGGACTATCCTTCCACCACTAGTAGCTAGTTTTGCACAGCCTTCAGGCCGTTGCAAGCTCCATCCCCCGCTCCGGCGCCCTTTTCCAGCCTGCCGCCGCGCTGTTATAAGGATCGGCTGGACTTAACAACGAAATGACGCAGATCGGGGTCGAGGACGACCCGGCTCGCTTCCCACTGACGACTGACGACTCTCCGATGCCCAAATCGCACCCCTATCTCGCCCAAGCCAAGAAATACGAAAAACAGATGGTCGCTTTCCTCCGCGACCTGATCGCCATCCCCAGCGAATCGGGCCAGGAGCGGCCGGTCATCGAGCGGATCAAGCAGGAAATGAAGGCCGTCAACGCCTTCGACCGCATCTGGACCGACAAAATGGGAAATTTGCTCGCCCAGATCGGCACGCCGGGCAAAGGTAAGAAGCTGATCGCCATCGACGCCCACGTCGACACGGTCGGCGTCGGCGACCCCAAAGAGTGGAAGCACGATCCGTACAAAGGTAAAGTCGCGGGCGGCCGCGTCTGGGGCCGCGGCGCGGGCGACCAGGAAGGGGCCATCCCCGCGATGGTCTACGCCGCGAAGATCCTCCGCGATCTCAACGCCGACGTCTCCGAGTACTGCCTGCTGCTCACCTGCACCGTGATGGAAGAAGACTGCGACGGACTCTGCTGGCAGTACATCGTCAATGAAGACAAGATCCGGCCCGACGCGGTCGTCGTCACCGATTCGACCGACTGCACCATCCTCCGCGGCCAGCGCGGCCGGATGGAGATCGGCGTCACCACGCATGGCCGCTCTTGCCACGGCTCGATGCCCGACAAGGGCGAGAACGCCGTCTACAAAATCGCCGCGATCGTCCGCGAGATCGAAGAGCTTCACAAGAATCGGCTCAAGAGCGATCCGTTCCTTGGCAAGGGCACGATTACGGTGAGCCACATCGAGTGCAAATCGCCGAGCCTCTGCGCTGTACCGGGCCAGGCCTACATCCATCTCGACCGCCGGCTCACCACCGGCGACACCAAGCAATCGGCTGTCGCGGAAGTGAAAGACGCCGTCAAGCGTGCCGGCGTGAAGGCCGACGTCGAAATCCTCCGCTACGCCGTGCCGAGCTATACCGGCTTGGTGTACGAAACGGAAAAGTACTTCCCCACCTGGTGCGAAGACGAAGATTCGGCCCCGGTCCAAGCCGCGGTGAAGGCGCACCACGACATCCTCGGCGAGACGCCCACCGTCCACCGCTGGACCTTCAGCACCAACGCGGTGTCGATCGCCGGCATGTTTGGCATCCCCTGCGTCGGCTTCGGCCCCGCACCGGAAAGCGTGGCCCACACCGTCGACGATAGCGTGCCGATCGAGCACCTCGTGAAGTGCGCCGCCTTCTACGCCGGCTTCCCGCAAGCCTACTGCGACCTCGCCGCCGGCCGCCCCAACAAAACCAAAATGACCGTCAAACACAAGAAATGAAGGCTTGATAAACCACGGAGGCACGGAGGGCACGGAGTAAGATTGCAGTCCAATTTTTCTTCTCCGTGATCTCCGTGCCTCCGTGGTTAAATTCCTAACGCTTGAAGAGTGAGTGAGCTATGGCCAACTTGAAGGGCAAAGATTATATCGAAACGCAGGATCTGTCGGACGAAGAGCTTCAACTCTTGCTCGACACGTCGGCCGAATTAAAAGCTAAGTTCCGCCGTGGCGAGCCGACGCAACTGCTGCCACATCAGACTGCGTTCCTGCTGTTCTTCGACAAGTCGACGCGGACCCGCAATGCGTTCGAGGCCGGCATGACGCAGCTCGGCGGGCATGCGCACTTTCTCGACGCCGACGTCACGCAGATTAGCCACGGCGAAACGCCCGCCGACACCGGCAAGATTCTCGCCTCAATGGGCCACGGCATCTGCATCCGCCACGACCTGGTGCTCAACGAGGGCAACAAGTACATGCGCGCGATGGCCGAGGCGTGCGATGTCCCGATCATCAACATGCAGTGCGATGTCGACCATCCGACACAGACGCTCGCCGACCTGCTCACGATCCAAGAAAAGTTTGGCAAGAATCTCAAGGGGCTCAAGATCGCCGTCTCCTGGGCGTTTGCACCATCCTATGCCAAGCCCCTCTCCGTGCCGCAAGGCCTCATCACGCTGATGACGCGGTACGGCATGAACGTCACGCTCGCCCATCCGCCTGGCTACAATCTCATTGAGCGGACCGTCGCGTCGGCAAAGTCGAACGCGGCCAAGAGCGGCGGCTCGTTCCAGATCGTCGACGACATGGACGCCGCCTTTGCGGACGCCGACATCGTCTACCCGAAGAGCTGGGGCGTGTACGATCTGATGCTCGCCCGCCAGGCCGCGAAGACCAAGGAAGAAATCGCCGACAACCAACGCGCCTGCCTCGCCAAGAACGCCGAGTTCAAAAACTGGATCTGCGACGAGCGGCGAATGAAGCTCGCCAAGCCAGGCGCCGTCTACATGCACTGCCTGCCCGCCGACCGCGGCAGCGAAGTGACCGACGCCGTGATCGACGGCCCGCAATCGATCGTCTTTCCCGAAGCCGAAAACCGCCTCCACACCGCCAAAGCCATCATGGCCTGCACCATGCGCGAAAGGCCGTTCTAGAACGCGCTCCGCTGCGTCTCGCAAGACTCGACTATGCGTCGCGGTTAACGTTAACCGCGACGCGCAGCGAGCCTAGGCGAGCGCAGCGGAGCGCGCGAATCTGAGTTGAGTGATGCCATGCCGGAAGTGCGTCAAAGATTGGTCGTGGCACTCGGCGGCAATGCGATCAGCGCCCCCGGCAAGATCGGCACCATCGACGAGCAGTTCGCCCAGGTGAGCGAAACTGCCGAGTCGCTCTGCGACGCCATCGAGCGCGGCTACCAGCTCGTCGTCACGCACGGCAACGGCCCGCAGGTGGGCAACGTCCTGCGGCGCGTCGAGATCGCCTCGCGCGAACTGTATCCGATTCCGCTCGAAGTCTGCGTCGCCGACACGCAAGCCGGCATGGGCTACATGATCGCCCAGTGCCTTGCGAACGCGATGGGCAAGCGAAACCTCACCAGCGACGCCACCTGCATCGTCACCACGGTGCTCGTCGACCGCGACGACCCCGCCTTCGGCCAACCGAGCAAGGCGATCGGCCCACTGCTCTCAGCTGCCGACGCCGAGGCCCACCGCAAAAACGACGGCTGGGTCGTCCGCGACGAGGGCGACGGCAAATTCCGCCGCGTCGTCGCCTCGCCCCTGCCGCGAAAGATCATCGAGATGCCGGCCATCGCGCAACTCGTCGCCGCCGGGCAGATCGTCGTTTGCTGCGGCGGCGGTGGCATCCCGGTCGCCGTCGACCAGTGGGGAATCGTCCGCGGCATCGCGGCCGTCGTCGACAAGGACCGCACCACCGGCATGCTCGCCCGCGAGCTCGACGCCCCCGCGCTCGTGATCCTCACCGCCGTCGAGCACGCGTGCATTCACTTTGGCAAGTCGAACCAAGAGCGGCTCGAACAAATCACCGCCGACCAAGCCGACGAGTATCTCCAAGCCGGCCACTTCGGCGCTGGCTCGATGCGCCCCAAGATCGAAGCCGGCATCGACTTCGTCCGCCACTCACCCCACGCCGACGCCGTGGCAATCATCGCCCACGTCAACCATTTCGCTGCCGCGCTGGATGGCAAAAGCGGCACGCGGATTGTGCAGAGGTAGTAACCACGGAGGCACGGAGATCACGGAGAAGAAAATGACATTTGTCGTTTCTCCGTGTCCTCCGTGCCTCCGTGGTTGATCTATGAGTTGCCTGAAGCGCTTATTCATTCGCACGGGAAGGCGGACATGCGCTGGTGTAGGCTGCGAGAAACGCCGACAGCGGCGGCGCATGCGGCGGATTCGTCGCAGGTGACGATGTGGCCGTTCCGCAGCACCCACCAGCCGTCGATCATCGCGTCGCGGACATATTCGGGCCCCATGGCAAAGAGGACGTGGCCGGCGAGGTTTTCTGCCGAGAGCGGCGTTGCGGGGCGATAATTCGTGAGCACGAGGTCCGCGGCCGCGCCGACTTCCAGCACCCCCAGCTTCACGCCCAGCGCCTGCGACGCAAAGCGGGCCGACTCGCCGAGCATCTCCAGCGGTCGCGAAGTCGCAAGCGGCCGGCCGGCGTCGTTTGACTTGAAGAGCGCAACGCGGGCTTCGTTCCAGAGGTCCGCCCCAATGCCGTCGGTGCCGAGTATCGCGGGCTTCATGTAGCGCACCGGTGCCGCGTAGCCGACACCGTTGTTCATGTTCGACCGCGGATTGTGGGCCATAGTGAGCGTCGACGCGTGCTCATTGATGCGGGCCACGTCGGCGTCCGTAAAGTGCGTGCCGTGGGCGATGATTGTGCCGGGCAGGTCCAGCAGACCGTGATGCTCGTAGCGATCCAACAGCCGGAAGCCGTGCCACGAGAGCGTGTTACGTTCGTCGATCGGGTCCTCGGCCGCGTGGACGTGCACGCCCACGCCCAAATGTCGTGCGAGATCGACGCAGCCGGCGAGTGCCTCATCATCGAGCGTGAAACTCGCATGCGCCCCCACGAGTCCCACAAACTTGCCGTCGGCCCGCTCCTGGCACCGGCGCACGTACCGCTCGTTCTCCGAGAGCCCATCCCAGGCTTCCGTCTTGCGATTGCGGCAAGTCGTCTCGTAGCACAACACCGCCCGACACCCGACCGCCGCAATCCCTTCCTCGAGCGCCAACAAGCTGCCGCCAATCGCCTCGGGCGACGAATGATGGTCGATTAGCGTTGTCGTCCCGCAGCGAACCGCGGCGAGCGCCCCAATAATGCCGCTCGTGCGGACGCTTTCGAGCGTGTGGGCCCGATCGAGCCGCCACCAAATGAATTTGAGAATTTCATGAAAGTTCGTCGGCGTCCGCGGCGGCGCCGGCATCCCGACCGCCAGTGCCGAATACAAATGCGTATGCCCGTTGACGAGCCCGGGCATCAGCACCGCACCAGCGCAGTCGACGGTTTCGTCCTTAGGCAATGCGGCGACGCTATTGCCGAGCGCAACTATCCGCCCGTCCTGCTGCCGAAGATCCCCTGTCTCGACCCTCGGCGGATCGAGCTGCACCAGCAACGCGTTGCGAAAGACAGTTCCCATTCCTCAACTGTTTACCACAGAGAACAAAGAGTTCACAGAGAGGATTCCAGACGGATGCCGTGCGGCATTGAGATACGGCCGCGATCGGCGATTGCGGCTTCACGTCACAACGACATCCGCTTCGATCTCGATCAAGGCCGCGGCGTCGATCAGCCGGGCCACTTCGACAATCGTCGTGGCCGGGCGGATTTCTCCGAACACGCTGCCGTGGACACGGGCGACTTCCTCCCACTTCGACACGTCCGTCACGTACATCCGCGTGCGGATTACCTGTTCCAGATTGCCGCCGAGCGCTTCAATTGCCGCCTGAATGATCGCCAACGAGCGGGCCGTCTGCTTGCCGAAGTCGGGGTCGTACGTGCCGTCGGCGTTGATGCCGACGCAGCCGGTCACCGCGATCGTGTTGCCGCTACGGACGGCGCGGCTATAGCCCATGATCGGCTCCCACTTCGAGCCGCTCGAAGCACACTAGCGGCCGGCGCGTTCGGCGATGGTGATCTTGATATCTGACATATGGGCTCCTGAGAATTGATGATCGTCCGCACCAATATATGCGATGGCTCCGCGGACGGCGAGGCAACGCCGGCAAACTCGAACTGCGGTGGCGATGCCTATCCGACGCACTTCTGCCGCAAATCGACGACTCCTACCGATTTTGGATTGAATCAGCGGCCGGGATGCGGCAGAATACCAATCGCCAGTGCAAGTGGGACGGCCAACACTTCATCGCCGCGTGGTACAGGGCTCCATCGCGGCGAGTCGCTGGTAAGGTGTAGCGATATGAAGGTCGTGCATATTGTCACGTTTGCGTCGCTCGGTGCACTCGTGCTCTCGGTGACGAGCGTCGCCACGATGCGCAGTGCGGATG
>JANNTD010000224.1:0-1226 GCA_031403315.1 Planctomycetota bacterium | reverse complement strand
AAACAATCCAAATAATGTCAAACCATCCATGCTCAATCATCCCGATTGGCCCATTGCCGGGCCCTCGAGCCTCGTCTAGCTTCTACTACACATCAGCTTGAGATCTAACATCGAGCCTGCGATCGGCATGGAGCGTCAACGACCTCCAATGCTGATTACCGCTCCAGGAGATACGAACATGATCGATCTGTACACGTGGTCGACACCCAACGGGCGCAAGGTCTCGATCATGCTGGAAGAGTTGGGCTTGCCATACCGCGCGCATCCGGTGGACATCAACAAAAGCGAGCAATTCAAACCTGAATTCCTGAAAATCAGCCCGAACAATCGGATTCCCGCAATCGTTGATCACGAAACCGGACAGTCGGTGTTCGAATCGGGTGCAATATTAATGTATCTTGCAAAGAAGACCGGCAAATTCTGGGCAGCCGACGGCGACGCCCATTGGCGAACGATCGAGTGGTTGATGTGGCAGATGGCGGGTTTTGGTCCGATGCTCGGTCAGGTGCATCATTTCGTGAAATACAACAAAGGCAAGGCACCGTATGCTGAAGAGCGCTATCTAGCCGAGGCCAAGCGCCTATATGGCGTGCTCGACCGACGACTGGCTGAAGCACCCTACGTGGCTGGTGATTACTCGATCGCCGATATGGCCATTTGGCCATGGGCTTCGCGCTTCGAGTGGCAAAATATTGACCTGAAAGAGTTTCCGAACGTCCTGCGCTGGTACCGCGACATCGCAGCCCGTCCAGCAGTGCAAGCGGGCTATCACATTCCAATCAAGCAACCCGAAATTCCCATGCCCTGAGCGCAGCATCAGCCCCGGTCACTGCACAATCACTTCGACCTGAACCACCGTGGCATGCTGCAACGAGAACTCCTTACGAAAGACGCGACCGTTCGATCGCGCGTTGACAACATAAGAGCCTGGCGCCAGCGTATGCGTCGGTAGCGCCCCGACGCTCTCCTTGACCACCTCACCCTGCGGTGTCGCGATTGACCATTGCGTGTCGACAAGGGCTTCGCCACCTGCACGCATGACGAGCTTGAACGTGGCTCTCGCTGCTGCGTGCGCCAGCGTCGCCTCAGTGAGTTTTCCGGCTTCAACCGTGACGTCGGTGCGGACCTGGGCATTGGCGTCGCCGTAGGTCGACACAATGTGATAAATGCCCGAATTCAAGCGAACGACTTGCCCGGGCTTCGCGCCGCCGAGGATTTTTGCACGA
>JANNTD010000223.1:0-1478 GCA_031403315.1 Planctomycetota bacterium | reverse complement strand
GTTAGCCACAAAGGAACGAAGGAACAAAGTCGGGATGAGTTCTACGAAGGGAGCACTTCCCTTCCAAATCTCTGTTCCTTCGTTCCAGTGTGGCTTATTGACGGTTTTAGCTGGCATGGGGGATAGTTGGGATAACAAACGCGGAGGTGTCCTGACCGATGAGTGCCACGACTGTTTTCACTGCATCAACGCGCCTTCCGGTTCGCATTCGCTAGACCTCCCGTTCGGGACTCCTGCTGATGGCCGCCGCTGAGGGCGGCCTTTTTCGTTCCCCCAGGAGTCTCGATTGTCCCAACCCGAAGTCCCGGCGCGTTTCGCCAGCCGCGAAGCCGATGCCGCCGATATGCGCGCCATTCAGGAATTCCTCGATGAGGCGCTCATCACCGAAGTCCTCAACGTCATCAAGAGCGGCAAGGAAGCGACCGTCTACCGTTGCCGCGCGCACGCATCGCTGGGCGTACCTTTCGCCGCCGCCAAGGTCTACCACACCACCGGACACCGCGGCTTCCAGCGTTCGGCCATGTACGAAGAAGGCCGCGACTTCGGTCCCGGCCAGGTGCAGCGAGCGGTCGCGAACCGCAGCGAGTTCGGTCAGAAGGCCCAGCTCGCGTTCTGGGTCGACCGCGAGTTCGACCTGCTCAGCCAGCTGAATTACGCCGGCGCCGACGTGCCCGCGCCGTACGCCTGCACCGAAACCGCCATCCTCATGGAATACCTCGGCACCGAAGACGAACCGGCGGTGAAACTCCAGCACGCCGAGTTTGCCGAAGGCGAAGCAGATGACCTGTTCGACCGCATCCTCGACAACATCGAGCTGATGATTCGCGAGAACGTTGTCCACGGGGACCTTTCGGCGTTCAACATCCTCTACCACGAGGGCCGCATCGCTATCATCGACTTCCCGCAAGCGGTCGATGCCCGCAACAACTCGTCGGCGAAGGACCTGCTCCAGCGCGACCTGACGAACATCGTCCAGTTCTTCAACCGCCATCGCGTCGGCCTCGAAGAAGACCCGAAACGCATGGCCAGCCGGTTGTGGGACCTGTGGCAGCACGGCGAGGTCTAACGCTCCACTCGATACACTTCGACCATGATGTATCTCCTTTTCTACGACTACGGCGAGAACGCCCTGGAGCGCCGGACACCCTATCGCGACGAACACCTCGGGCTGCTGCGCCAGAACCTCGCTTCGAGTGACCTCGTGATGGCCGGCGCCTACACCGACCCGCTGGATGGCGCGGCCATCGTCTTCCGGACGCGCGAAGCCGCCGAAGCCTTCGTCGCGGTCGACCCGTACGTATTGTCGGGCCTGGTCACAGGCTGGCGGATTCGGGAGTGGAACGTGGTGGTTGGGGGATAGGGCGTTCCGTTCGGTGATCCGTAGTCGCGGCCCTCAGTGGCCGCTGCATGAAGATCACGAAGGTCATGCGAAAATCGAGGTCTGCTTGTGGGGCGAGTCCCAGTTCACACTCCGATGG
>JANNTD010000222.1:0-3335 GCA_031403315.1 Planctomycetota bacterium | reverse complement strand
CTTTTCGGCGCGGTCGACGTCTTGTGGGGTGATGGGACAATTTGCAATCTGGTTGGTCTTAAGGATGGATTTGAGATCAGAGGTACTGGGGTGGCCGACTTTCGCTTGGAATTCACGAGCAGCCCTTGCCTTGTTGATCTGTTGGCGGCTGTAGCCCTCAGATTGCTCCTTGACTGTTTGAACCAGACTTAATTGGCGATTGTTGGTGTCATGGTAATGTAGTCCGTCGGCATGCATTTCGAAATGAACTTCCACACCATTTGGCTTGTGGATGATAAAGCAACTGTCGCCATCGCTGTCGTAGGTGACCCGAAACTTGTCACGCACGTTCTTCAATGACATCCTGGTGAGCATTCTCACGTTGATCGCCGACACGCGGCATTTGCTCGTCGAGCGGCGGAAGCAACTTGGCAAGGAAAACTCGCTGCCCACGCGGTCGAGCCGGTTGGCCGACGCGGCTTAGAACGTGCTGGCGCCGCGGCGGATCGCGCGGTGGGAGGCCGACGCGAAGCAAATCATGCATTTCCGCCGCTTCGGTGGTGAAAACGCGATGGCTAATCGACAAATCCACTGAGGTGGAGATATATTGTCCTCCAGCGCGGAGGGGCGCTTGTTGGTTTCGTCCTTTCATTTTGATGATGAGGTTTCCATGAATGCCACGATATTTACTCGGACCGCGTCTGCTGTTGCCGTGCTGATCGCGCTTTCGGTCGTGCTCGCACCGACACACCGCGTGTTGGCGGCGCCCCAGGGTGACGATCCGTCGCCGGTGAACGTCACGGTATCGGAAATACATCTCTGTTGCGGAGCTTGCGTGAAGGCGGTCGAGAAGGCGGCCAAGATCGATGGCGTGCAGGCCGAGGTCAACCAAGACGAAGGCACCGCGGTGCTCACCGCGGCGGGCTACGAAGGGATTCAAAAGGCGCTCGACGAAATTGCCAAGGCCGGCTTCTCGGGCAAGATCGAGGACGACACGCAGGCCGGCAAAGTGAAATTCCCCGAGATCAAGACGGCCGACGGCAACGTGAAAAAGCTCACGGTCTCGCACATCCACAACTGCTGTCGCGGCTGCTCTGAGGCGATTGTTGCTGCGATCGAGAGCGTCGACGGCGTCGCGTCGCACACCGTGAAGCCCAAGCAGGTCGAGTTCGTCGTCGAGGGCGATTTCGATCCGGGCGCGGTCGTCGAGGCGATCTGCGACGCGGGGTTCTATCCGCAGGTCGAGTAGCGGCGGGTCCTGCAGAGACCGTCGAACACTACCCATTTCGCGTAGCCTGCCCTTCATGCTGCGCATTGTTGTAAGTCCTTAAACTCTCGAAGGGGTCACGATTCGTCGTCGTAAGTCCTTAAAGTTTCGAAGGGGCCAAGAAAAACGCAGGGTGCCGGGAGCAGGGTGCCGGGAGCAGGGAGCAGGGAGCAGGGAGAAGAACCAGGAATCGCACCGTTCAGCGCGCACCGGTAGCGCTCGTCCTAAAATCACGTGGACCAGAGAACTGCTTTCGAGATGCCAAAGAACGTCGCACCATCCACGCTGGCGGAGGAAAAGCCTCGCACGCCGCCGCGGACGTTGCGTATGTGTACGTATGTTTATACACACTCCGACAACCGATTTCAAGACCCAGAAATGGCCGCCCCCCGCCTGGCCGCTTTTCGTCGTGCCGTTGTAGTCTAACGTTGAACCACGACGGCACAACGACACGATGGGCGGAGGATCGGGTATAAATGACAGAGCTTGTTGGGAAATAGTCCAAACACGACGAGAAAGAACACATGACTACTCATTCATTCGCTCCGCTAGTTCGAATGTCGTTGATCGCCATCGCATTTGTCTCGCACGCAACGGGTCGGGTGCAGGCCCAGCCGGGGCCGACCGCGGCGCATGAGATTTTCAAGAACGACGTGGGTACGTGGGACGCCACGATCAAATTATTTGCCGCGCCGGGTGCGGAACCGACCGTGAGCAAGTGCACCGAGACGAACGAGCTCATCGGCGGGATGTGGCTGGTGAGCCGGTTCGAAGGCGAACTGATGGGGATGCCGTTCACCGGCTTCGGTACGTGGGGCTACGATCCGGCCGAGAAGAAATACGTCGGCACGTGGCTCGACAACATGAGTCCCTATCCACAGACGATCCGCGGCGACTACGACCCGGCGACCAAGACGATGACGTCGATCGCCAAGAGCCGGGATGCGATGACCGGCAAAGAGGTCGTCTTCAAGGAATTCGGGCGGATGATCGATGCCAACACGCGGACGTTCGAGATGCAGATGCCGGACGAGAAGGGCGATTACCGGAAGATTCTAGAGATCGAGTACAGGCGGCGGGCGGAGTAGTGGACGGCGACCCGGATGCCTCTCGCGGAGACGCAGAGAAATCGCCACCTGCTGGGCCGCCATAGCTCTGCGACCCTTTTTTTGACCCTAGCCTGTCCTCGTGATATCCTTAGCAGAAGGAGTTACCAAAGTGCAAATCGAACTTTCGGACCAAACTATTCGCGACGTGCGGGCGCTGCTGGCGAAGCGCGGCGAAGGGGTCGACGTTTCGGCATTCGTAGACCGCACGCTGCAGCGAGCATTGTTCTTTGAAACGGTCCGCGAAATTAAGCGACAGAATGCCACCGCAGATCCGGCCGAACTCGACCGTCTGATCGACGAAGCGGTCGAGAAGGTTCGCGCCCAACGCAATGGGACCCGTCCTGATGCGAATGGTGCTTGATACAAACGTCTTGGTGTCGGCCCTGATCACACCCGGCGGTTTGCCGGATCGACTCGTCCAGCAATGGGAAGCAGGCGATCTTACGCTCGTCACTTCTAACGAGCAACTCGCCGAAGTGGAACGAGTGCTTGGGTACGAGAAGCTCCAGCGATTCATTCGCAAGGAACAAGCGGCGCGACTCACTGCCAACCTCCGCGGCATGGCCATCATCGCCGAAGAGCTACCTGACGTGACTGCCTCCACGGATGCCAGCGATAATTTGATCCTGGCCACAGCGATCGCCGGCAAGGCAAGCCATCTGGCAACCGGCGATCGCGGTGACTTGCTCAACTTGAAGCAAGTCGGCGGAGTATCGATCGTCTCCGTCCGAGAAGCAATCGAATTGCTTACTGCTCAAGCAGGGAGCGGGTGAGAATGTCCGGAAGGTCTCACGCAATGGCGCTGAGGCGCAAAGAATTCGCTGGGAAGAATGGCTGGCGATGTAGTATCAGTAGTGTCCGGCTATAAGTCGAACAGTTTCAATTGGTTAGGATCAGTGGATTCTGGAATTGGTTGACGTTGAGCATGGAGGGCCTCCAATAGCGGGATTTTCTCGAAGAGGGTCAGGCTCAGGATTTGC
>JANNTD010000221.1:0-6035 GCA_031403315.1 Planctomycetota bacterium | reverse complement strand
GGACGGATCGCAGCCCGCGTGATCGAGAGCCTCCTCGCCCGGCCGCCGATGACGATGCGAAACCTGATCGACGACACCAAGAGATGCCGGTGGTTTGGATCAAATCAAGTCGCGGCAACCTGAACTAACGGTATAGGCATGTCCCAACGGTGGAGGCCCTGGCTGCACACCATACGGTGGAAGTCGGTGGTTTGCTCGGGATGTGGATGGAGATGGCAGCGACGAGTTGATCAGATTAGTTACAAGTGCGGCATGCCCATCCGTTGTGCAGGGATCAAATAACGTAGGCCTTGAAGCAGACCTGTTCTTATTCAGATTGCAGGGGAGCGCGTTCACCTCGCACGCCTCGCTTGTCGGTATCCCTGTATCTGTCCACGACTCAGTGGTTGGCGACTTCGACGGTGATGGAAAAACCGATATCCTGGTAGGGGGTGCACAACCGGGAGTACTATATCGTTGGAATGCATCAAGCTGGACTTCTTCCGTTTTTACCGCAAATGCGTTGCTGGGGTACGACTCAACACGAGTTGGAGATTTCAACGGTGACGGGAAAGCGGATGTTGTTACGTGCACGACGACATCGTATTATCCAGCTCCAACTGCGGTGAATCTAACGATTTGGTTGTCCGATGGACAGTCGCTAATCGTTGGACCAACTCTACAAAACACTCAGACGACGGGCTGCAATGGTTTTGGCAGCGGAGCGCCGCCCGAAACTACCCTGGTCGTGGGCGACTTCAATGGTGACGGATTAAGTGATATTGTGGCATGGAAGAATATTAACCCCAACGCTTCCACAGGACCCGTAACATACGACGTTTTTCTGTCGAATGGGACTGTTTTATCCAAATCAACTTGGTTGGCAAGCAGCCCTATTGTTCCCAACAAAGTTATGGTTGGAGACATCAACGGCGATGGAAAGTATGATCTTGCTGTTTCAGGTTATATCAACCTTGCAGAGCACAAGACAATACAACTAATTTCCAAGGGTGGCCACTTTGTGGTTGCTGCGGACATAATCAACGACAGTGATTTAATTGGCATTGCTGACTTCAATGGCGACGGTCGAGCGGATATCGGTTATGTCACGCCATTCGTCAGTTTTGCGACACCACCCAACTACCGCCTCCGTAGCTCCGCTGGCGGTGCTCCAGACCTGCTCTCGTCCGTCAAGAACCGGCACGGCGGCGAAACGAGGTTGAGCTATACGCCGTCGTCGTCATGGCTCAACAACAAGATGCCGATGATCCTGCAAACGATCTCGCAGGTTGACCAGG
Organism: Planctomycetota bacterium; assembly: GCA_031403315.1. Lineage (GTDB taxonomy): Bacteria > Planctomycetota > Planctomycetia > Pirellulales > Lacipirellulaceae > DASYDU01. The sequence continues at coordinate 4,758 of JANNTD010000221.1, read as the reverse complement.
ACAACGGGCTGGGCATTATCGGTGAGACCCATTTTGGCTATTCCGGCGGCTACTATGACAGCGCTGAACGTCGATTCCTGGGGTTCCGCAATGCGCGTGCGGTCATTCCCTGCAATCCCGGTGAAACGGTCTGCCCCGAGCGGCACTATACGTTCCGCCAGGATGTTGCATCGGCGGGCTCCATCGAAGTCCTCGAGTATTGGACCGGCCCGAAGCCGCCTGCGGCGTCACCCGGCATCATGTTGCGCCGCGACGCAGAAACCTGGGTCGTCAACATCAACAACCAAGCGTTGCCCTACTGGTCTCGCAACACTGTCAGCGAGCGTAGCGCGTACGATGGTGGTGGCACGAGAACCCATCGAACTGACCGCACGTTCGACGCTTACAACAATGTGACGCAGTTGCGGGAGGCCGGTGATGTGGCCGATGCCAATGTCGACCGGTTCACAACCCGCACGTACTTTCCCAACACGGCGAACTACGTCGTCGATCATCCAGCCGCCGAGATTCGCTCATCCGCAACAGCAACGCTGGCCGTGAAGTATTTTTATTTTGACGGAGCCGCCTATGGCGTTCCCCCTATTAAGGGTGACGTCACGCAATTATGGAATTGGGTCGACCTGCCGGCGCCCGGCGGCTCCAATTGGACGTTGCGGCAATTTACCTACGACGTCTACGGCAACAGAGCGTCCGAGACCGACGAACTTGGTTATCGCACCGATCACATTTACGACTCGACCTACCACCTGTTTCCTATTGAGACGCGCAATCCGCTCTACATCCTTGGCGATTCGCGGCAGAAGACGACCGCTGTGTTCGATGCCGTGTGTCAGAAACCGACCGAAACCCGCGATGTCGACAATCTGGCTACCACGCTCACCTACGATCTCCATTGTCGCCCCGTCCAGGTCACCAAGCCCGGCGGTCACTGGAGCCTCATCTACCGGCTCAACGAAGGGATTCCCAACCAGCAAAGCGAACTGACCTACGTCTCCGCCCCGCCAGGGTCCGGTTCGCTGTGGAGCAATGACTATTTCGACGGGTTCGGCCACACCTGGGTGAAAACCGCATCATCGCCCGCGGCACAGAGTTACATCTACACCTACTCGCTGCACGGCCCCCGCAACACGGTCTACCATGAAAGTCGGCCGACCTACATCACCGGCGATACCGCCCACTGGACCTATCACGCCTACGACGCGCTCAATCGGCGCATCCGCACGACGCACCCGGACAACACGTTCGTCGCCATGAGCTACACGAGCGGCGGCGCGTCGTTTGCGAGCGCCAAGGCGACCGATGAACTGGGTCGCGATACCGTCACGCATAAGGATGCGCATGGCCGCGTCACCGAGATCGCGCGCTACCTCGGCAACGGCACCCAGACCGGCGGCACTCCGAACCGGGTGCGCATGCGCTATGATCTGCAAGACCATCTGCTCGAGATCAAGGACGAACCCGGCAACGTCTGGACCTACGCTTACGACAGCCTGGGCCGTCGGCTATCGGCGAATGACCCTGATCATGGGTTGTGGACATTCCAGTACGATGTCGCCGGGCGGCTGACACAGCAGCAGGACGCCAACGGCGCGGTTTCGCTGTTCGCGTACGACGGGCTTGGCCGCCAGGTTCAGCGTACGCACCGCCCATCAGGCAGCACGGTTGCGACCGAAACCCACCTCTACCGCTACGACTTTGTGCTCACCGCATCGGGCGGCACCAACTGCCCGAACGGCGCGGGCTTTGCCAACGGCGGCAAGCTGTGCCGCACCGAGACCACGACGGCGTCGGCCAGCGGGTTGATCGCCACCGACCACAATCACGATGCCAATGGCCAGCGGGTCGAGGACCGCTGGCTGCTCGGCGGCACCACGTCGTCGATGACTCAGACCCGCGATGCCAGCGGCCAGGTCATCGCCAAGGCCTGGAGCGACGGCGATGCGGTGGGGTCCACCACCACGCCGTGGACCTATGACGGCGGCGGGCGGCTGTACGCCATCCCCGGGCACATCACGAGCCTCGCCTACAACGCGCGCGGGCAGGTCACCCAGGCCGCCTACGCCAACGGCGTCACCACGACCAACACCTACAACGACGCGCGCGGCTGGCTGATGCGGGTTGCGACCGTCAAGGGCGGCACGGTGCATCAGGACATCGCGTTCACGCGCGATGCGGCCGGCCGCATTCTGACGGTCACCAGCGCCGGCCGCCCGAACGACAGCTGGAGCTACACCTATGACAGCCTCGACCGGCTGCTCACGTCGACCAACGTGGGCACCGCGGCGCTGTCGAACACGTTCACCTATGACAGTGCCCACAACATGCTGTCGAACAGCCAGATCGGCAGTTACGCCTATCCGGCGCAAGGGGCGGGCACGGTGCGTCCGCACGCGGCCACCCAGGCCGGGCCTTACGCGCTGACCTATGATAACGTCGGCAACGTCACCTCCAAGATCGGCGCGCTGGTCAATCACGGCCTCACGTGGTCGCCTGAGAACAAACTGTCACGCACCACCATAGGCGCGGTGCAGTACAACTATGCCTATGCGGCCGACAACGCGCGGGTGATGAAAGTCGTGCCGCAGACATCCGGCGCACCGCTGATCACGCGCTATCTGGGGCCCGATGCCGAAATCTCATCGGTCGGCGTGTGGACCAAGTATGTTCACGATGATGTGAAACGCAAGGGCACGGGCGCGGCGGCGCAGGCCTTCTTCCACCACCGCGATCACCTCAAGACCATCCGCGTCATCACCGACGCCTCGGGCAACGAGGCCAGCCGCACGGTGTACCGCGCCTTTGGCGAGAAGGCGGTGCAGACCGGCGCTCACGTCGAGCCCAAGGGCTACATCGGCGAGCGCCACGACGATGAAACCGGCTACCTCTTCCTCAACGCCCGGTTCTATGATCCGATGCTGGCGCGGTTCGTCTCACCCGACTGGTGGGACCCCAACAAACCCGGCGTCGGCACCAACAGGTATAGCTACTCCGAGAACGACCCGGTCAATAAGAGTGATGGAAGCGGGCATCAAGCGGTACAGGCTGCCCGTGTCGGCATTGAAGTTGCAAAGAGCCCGGCGGTGCAAGCAGCGGTGGCAGCTGCAATTGCCGCCGTTGGTCACTACTCGCAGAAGGCACTCGATGCCATCGCAACCGCGATGGCCACAAAGGATGAGGGCAAAGAGAAAGGCTTGCAAGGGCCGGCCAAGGCTGCGGAAGCTTCGAATAAGGCCAATGATAAGGGTAAAGAAGCGGCGGAATCCAAAGGAACTCTCACCGGTGACGCAACAATTGATGGTGTCCTCGGCAGTTTGGGTTCAACGTCATCAGGAACAACAAAGTCCGGTATCGATAAAGGTATCAATACCCCCGTAACGCCTGAAGCTTTCAACGAAGCCATGGCGGGCATACTTGGTGCAAAGCAGTCGCCACCAAATGCCAAGGGTGTTACAACAACAGTTACTAAAGATGGCACGAAAGTTAATCAGTACGGCGAGAGGACATCGACCAAGAAGCCAGGCTATCAGGTTCTTGACGCTAAAGGTGAAGAAATAGGAAAAGGAAATTTAAAAACCTCGGAAACCACGAAAACAACGGAACCTAGTTCGGAAAAAGACCAAGACTCTGATGTCAACTGAGGGTCAAGTTCCGGCTATCTATGATGAAAGAAAAAGATGATCCCAGATACAATTTTCTCGTACTATCGCGATGATGCCGATCGCCCTTTGATTGAAGCGGAGAGTATGCTGCAATTAAAGGAGTATGATATTGCGCAATTAACTTGCGATGAGGCGAGGAATGTATCTTTTGATCCGTTATTCGACTTGCATGAATATAAAACTAATTCTCATGCACTACCGAAAACCGAACGGCAATATATCATACTGCCCGGCAGTCGGACGGATCATGGTTGGATAAAGTTCGAAGATAAATCTCTAAGAAGTCTAGTTGAAGATTGGATCAATGAGTACTGTCGCGGTATGAAATATATTTTGTACAATGGGAGATCCGATTTTTATGCATTTCGAGCAACCGCTTTTTCATATAATATATTAAATTTTATAACGAGTGGTTATAATATATCCAGCTTTGTAGTATTCGACGAGCATGGCGAACAACAGGTGACTTTCGACGATGACCTGGAAATAACGATGTTTATGAGCAGTCGCGTTGAGGGGCCGCCGCCGCTACTTGGTAAAACTACTGAGTATTGGAATAAATTTTTCAAAGATAATTTTCCGCAAATCATTCAGCCACACCAAACGCATATCGACGTGTTCAACGAACTTTTTGCACCTCGGTTGCCCGGAATAGGTCGTCTTGATTTTCCGCCTGGACGAAAGGTTATCCCGCGCCCAGAATAGTGTCTACGCCAGCGGCGTGACCACCACGGACACCTACAACGACGCGCGCGGTTGGCTGATGCACCGTGGCGACCGTCAAGGGTGCCACGGTGCATCAGGACATCGCGTTCACGCGCGATGCGGCAGGGCGGATTCTGACGGTCACCAGCGCCGGCCGTCCCAACGACAGCTGGAGCTATAGCTATGACACGCTCGATCGGCTCCTGACATCGATGAATGCCGACAGCGCGGCGCTGTCGAACACGTTCGCCTATGACAGTGCCCACAACATGCTGTCGAACAGCCAGATCGGCAGTTACGCCCAAAACCCTATGTTCCTCAAGCCGTCAACTGTGTCCCACAGATGATGATCTCGGTCACATTGACGTTGCATGTGATCACATCTAACATTCTG
>JANNTD010000220.1:0-4038 GCA_031403315.1 Planctomycetota bacterium | reverse complement strand
GTTTCCGGATCGGGCGGCGGGTTCTTTCGCGCGGTTTGCCCTGACATGAGCGTGAGCTACTTCAAGCGATTCCGCATGGAGATCGACCTCCGGGGCCGCTCCTTCGCCCAGTTCGCGCCCCCGCCCGGCTATCAACTCTTGGCGTGGGACCCCGATCAAATCGCCGCGCACGCCGAAGCAAAGTACTACAGCTTTCGAGACGAGATCGACGCCGACGTGTTCTCGTGCCTGGGCGACTCCGACGGCTGCTACAAGCTGATGACCGAGATTAGCGACCGCGAGGATTTCCTACCCGAAGCGACGTGGCTCGTCGCCTATGTCGGTGACGGTCGCGAACATATTGAATACTGCGGTACGATCCAAGGCATTCGAGCTTCGAGCCGGCTGGGCGGCATTCAGAACATCGGCATTACGCCGCCGCATCGCCGCCGCGGCGTCGGTTCCGCATTGATCGCGGCCGCGCTCGCGGGCTTCCAGCAGGTCGGCCTGCCGCGGGCCTATTTGGAAGTCACCTGCCAGAACGAGCCAGCCGTCCGCCTCTACAAGCAGCTTGGCTTCCAGCGGACCAAAACGCTCTACAAAGCGGTAGAATTCGCCTACAGCTGAAAGCATCTTGGCCGACAATTGGCCCGTCGCATGTGCTATTTCGACGGTAGAGTGCGCCTGGCCACGCCGATTTGCTGCTGCCGCCCCGCCGCCTCTACAATATACTGGGGTGCGACGTCGGTCCGGGCGGCTTGATCCTTGGCGCGATTCCGAACGGTTGCATGTATCCAATCGATTTCACGCCAGAGGCGTTTGGCGACTTGGCCGGGCTACGAAAGTTCGACCAATCGCGAGTTGTCGCTGCGATCGAATCCCAATTGTCTCATGAACCGACGCAACAAACTAGGAATCGCAAACGGTTGAGGCCCAACAAGCTGGCCGAATGGGCACTCCGGATTGACAAGTTCCGCGTCTTCTACGACATACAATTGGATAGCAGTGCGGTGAAAATCGTCGCGATCGGAGTGAAAGAGGGAAATGAACTTTGGATTCGTGGTGAGAAGTTTGAACTATGAAGACGATTAACCTTCCTTCCAACTCGACTGAAGTAAATCATTTGCTCGACCAGGCGCGTCACGACGACCTATTAGTTCGTGTGGCCGATGGCAGCGAGTTCCTGCTGATCGCTCTCGACGAGTTCGATCAAGAGATCGCGAAGAGCCGCGACAATCCGCGACTGATGGCGTTGCTCGAAGCCCGCGCCGCCCAAACTACCACGATTCCGTTGGAAGACGTCAAGCGTCGGCTCAATTTGTAGGAGCGACAACAACGAGTGTCGCGCCCCTACAGCTAGACATCGCCGTGTCTTGATGTCAAACTCTGCTGTTATTACCTGACTCTCAACGAATCGTGTCTGCAGAAATCCTCTCCCACAATCTGGCCAATGGCATGGTGCTCGTCGGCGAGCCCATGAAGTCGCTGGAGTCGGCGGCGTTCACGTTTCTGCTTCCCGGCGGATGTTCGTACGATCCGCCGCAGCGATTCGGGCTGGCCTCATTCACCTGCGAAATGATGCTGCGCGGGGCCGGGTCGCGGGATAGCCGGGCGTGGATTTCGGAGCTCGAGAATCTCGGCGTCGAGCGCGGCGAATCGGTCGGCACAACGCAAGCATCCTTCGGCGGGGCGACCCTGCGCGACAATCTGCCGGCGGCGCTGGAGCTGTTTGCCGATCTATTGCGTCGACCGCTCCTGCCGAATGATCAACTCGAACAAGGCCGCAGTGTGTGTGTGCAGGAGCTGCGCGGCGTCGACGACGACCCGAGCCATAAGCTGATGATCGAGCTCCGTCGGCGGCGTTATCCCGATCCGTGGGGCCGGTCGAGTCACGGCGACGACGCCGGCCTGCGCGCGGTCAAGCTCGATGACATCCGCAAGTTTCACGCACGGCATTATCGGCCGAACGGCACGATCCTCGCCGTCGCCGGAAACTTCGATTGGCCGCGGCTGTGCGAACACGTCGAACGGCTGTTCGGCGATTGGGCCAAGAGCGACGATGCGGCGCCCGCCGCGTCGAACGGCCAACAGCTAGCCAATCACATTGCGTTCGAATCGAGCCAGTCGCACGTCGGCATCGCGTATCCGACGATTCCGTACAAGCACCCGGACTACTTCCAAGCCTGGGCGGCGGTTGGCGTGCTCTCGAGCGGCTCGAGCTCGCGGCTGTTCACCGAGGTCCGCGAACGACGCGGCCTGTGTTACACCGTGAACGCCTCGCTGCACACGCAGCGCGATCGGGCGGCGGTCTTTTGTTACGCAGGCACCACCGCCGAGCGTGCCCAAGAGACGCTCGACGTCACGATCGGCGAGCTGAAGCGACTTGGCGAAGGCATCGAAGCGAACGAGCTCGACCGGCTCAAAGCCCGCATCAAGAGCTCGCTGATCATGCAGCAGGAATCGTCATCGGCCCGCAGCGGTGCGTTGGCCCGCGAGTGGTACCACCTGGGCCGCGCCCGCACGCTCGACGAAATCGGTTCGCTGATCGACGCGCTCACGCGGGAAAGCATCAACGGCTTCCTGCGTGCCAACCCGCCGCGGGACATGCTCGTGGTGACGCTCGGACCGGAACCGTTGGAGGTGCCCGTTGGAATTTCGTAGCCACACATTGCCCAACGGCTTGGAGATTCTGGCCGAGGTGAACGACGATGCCCACTCCGAGAGTGTCGGCTTTTTCGTTCGCACCGGGTCGCGCGACGAAACCGACAACGTCGCCGGCGTGAGCCACTTTCTCGAGCACATGTGCTTCAAGGGAACGCCTCGCCGCTCGGCCGACGATGTGAACCGCGAGTTCGACGAGATCGGCGCCCATTACAACGCCTTCACCAGCGAAGAGTGTACCGTCTACTACGCCTCGGTGCTGCCTGAATACCAAGAGGCGAGCATCGACATCCTGGCCGACATCATGCGGCCGAGCCTGCGGCAGGAAGACTTCGACATGGAGAAGAAGGTCATCCTCGAAGAAATCCAGATGTACCTCGACCAGCCACCGTTCGGAATGGACGACCGCATCAAAGAGCTACATCTCGGCAAGCACCCGCTGGCGAAGAGCGTGTTGGGCACGAGCGCGAGCATCACGGAGCTCGCACGGGACGAGATGCAAGCTTACTTCGCGTCGCGGTACAGTCCCGGCAACGTGTTTGTCGCGGCGGCGGGAAAGGTCGATTTTTCCGCACTCATCGAGCAAGTGGCGGCCCGCTGCGGCGAGTGGCAGCGGCAAACGGCACCGCGCGAACTGCCGCGGGCCACGTCGGACCGGCGATTCGAAGTCGTCCATCGCGCGTCGGCCACGCAAGAATATGTGCTGCAAATCGCCGACGCACCGGCCAGCGAGGATGAAGACCGTTATGCCGCGAAGCTGCTTGCCACGATCGTCGGCGACGACTCCGGCAGCCGCATGTATTGGGAGCTTACCGAATCGGGGCTCGCCGAGAGCGCGAGCCTGGGCCACTACGAATATCAGGGCCTGGGCATGTTCTATACCTGGCTCTCCTGCGAGCCGGAAGCAACCGAGGACAATCTCGCGCGGCTCGAGGCGATCTACCGCGCGGTCGAAGCGAACGGTGTCACGGAAGTCGAACTGCGGCAAGCGAAGAACAAAGTGAAAGCCCGCGTCGTCTTGAGCAGCGAGCGGCCGCGGAGCCGGCTGTTCAACGTCGGCGGCAACTGGCTGCAGCGCCGCGAATACCGCACGGTGGCCGACGACCTTGAAGCGATCGAGCGCGTCACGATCGACGACGTCGGCGCGGTGCTCAAAAAATATCCGCTCACGGCCTGCTCGACGATCACGGTCGGGCCGCTGGAAACAGTGGCGCAGCCGTCGTAGATTTGGCGATTGTGGTACAATCGTAGGCGGTCCATCGGTTGCCTGACCTCCCCCGCGAAGGAGTAGCGTCATGTCCACGAATTTCGATTCCGTATCAGCCGAGGCGATGTCTCTTCCGCCGGATCTGCGATTCGTACTCGCCCAGCGACTGTGGGAGAGTGTCGAAGATGAAC
>JANNTD010000219.1:0-2966 GCA_031403315.1 Planctomycetota bacterium | reverse complement strand
TAGCGCTTCACGCCGCGGCGCTGGCCGTTCGAGTCGCGTCCGTTGCGGCTGGAGCCTTGACCCTTTTTATGTGCCATGGTGTACCTGCAAAATCTTGGTGTACCTGCGAAATCGGAGCGGAGCGGAATCGAGCTAAACCGCAAGTCATCGACCGGCCGTGGCCGGCGGTTTGGCGGCTGACAAAAACTCGACGGCTGGGCCGTAGCCCGTCAAGTTTAGCGGTACACCCAGCGGTAGGCAACCCCTTCGGAAACGTCGTACAGGTCGCCCTTTCCGCGGGCCACGCCGAAGCGGATTTCCTGCTCGTCCTGCAGATGCTCGTCGCCGGGACGCCAGAAATTGAGCTGCAACGTCTTGCGCGTAAACTGCCGGCCAGTGCCGGGCGCATCGCCGGCCTTATAGGCCCCGGCCGGGTCCTCCCAGCGATAGGCATTCGTGAGGCCGCCGACGTAGACTGAAAAGAAATCGATCCGCGGATCGACGTCGGTCCAAGTGGCCACGCCCCACACGCGGTTGTCCGCGCGGCCGTCGCTTGGCGGCAGAATCTGCTCGGCCATTTGGGTGCTGTTGAGGAGCGTTCGGTCGCGGGCCTCGCGGGCTTGGATCGCGGCGTAGGCGGCCGGGATCACGCGATCGAGATACGACTTTTCGATCGGTTGGCCGTCGGCCGTGAGGTCGTGCGACTCGAGCACGAAGCTGGGGATGAATTGCACCGGTCCGCCCTTGCCGACTGCGGTGATAACCACGCCGTCTTTTTGCTCGACGGGCGTCATCGTTTCGCCCGTGTTGCGGACCGAGTAGACCATGTACCAGACGAGCTTCCGCTGGAGTGCGCCGTTGGGGCCGGGGACGTCGACGTGGATCATCCGCAGCGGCTTGAACGCGAACTCGAGGCACGACACGTCGCGGCGGAACTTCACGCCTTCGGCCATGCCGTACAGCGTGCGACTATCGGTCAAGAATTCCGGCTGCCACTTGGTGTCGGCGTTCGCCCGGATCTCCACCAGGTCGTGCGTGCTGACGGTTTCTTCCGGCTCGAAGTCGGGCGGGATCGTGGTCATCACGCCGGGCGCGAACTCGCGGGCCTGGGCCGACTCAAAGCCGGCCAGCACCGTCACGGCGAGACAAATCGAACACGACAACAATACCGATAAACGCATGGCATCAGCCCGGGAAATGCGCGGAAAGAGGTGCCGAAAAGCGCGTCGACACGACAATTTCAGTATAGATAGGAGCGCTCGGGCGAGCAAACAAATGGGCCCGCAGCGGCGGCAGCGCGCGACGATTACCCCTAAAATCCGGGTAATCCGCAGCAAACAAGGAAGCCCGGCCCCGCGCCGGCTGGGAACCGTGACGCGCGGGACCGGGCGCTAACGGACAGTATGTCAGGCTTTCTAGCCTGATTCGGTTTTTGTCAGGCTCGAAAGCCTAACGTACGATGAACTTAAATCGAGTCTTCCGGAGCATCGCCTTCCGGCGGATCGGCCGGCGGCGGCGGACCCTCGGGACCCGGTGGTCCTTCGCGCCAATCACGTCGACGCCCTTCACCACGCCCTTCGCCACCTCGACGTTCAAAGTCGCGCGGCGGGCCGTCGAAGCCACGGCCCGGGCCACCGCGACCCATCATCGGCGGACGCATCGCAAATCGCTCATGCATGAAGTCGGTCAACTGTTTGAATTCGTCCTTGCTGAGTGACCCGTCCTTGTTTTCGTCGAAGCGATTGAAGAGCCGTTCCGGATTCGGTGGTCCTGGTGGCGGGCCATCGGGACCACGTCCTTCCGGTCCACGTCCTTCGCCGCGATGCGGGCCAAGCGAGCCACGATCGCCAGGACCGTCGTCCGGTCCTCGACCGCGCCGGCCCTCGGGCCCTCGCCCTTCACCTGGCGGCGGACCATCAGGACGTCGCCGCCCTTCAGGACCGCGATCACCGGTGCCTGGACCGCCCGGCCCACCTCCAAAGTTCTCCACCATCGCGCGGCGCATTGCCTGACGTTCCGCCCGATCGAGCGTGCCGTCTTTGTTCGTGTCGAACGCGTCCAGTATCTTTTGCTTCATCGCCGGGTTGCCCGCTGGCGGCTCGTCGGCCGGTTTTTCCGGCGTCTGTGCAAGCGCCGGCCATGCCAGCAGGCCCACGCCCAACAGGGTGAATAAAGTCAACCGAAATCGCATGATCTACCTCCTCGCGCTCGCACTGAGTGTGAGCGGGTTTGACTCTTGAATGGTGTCGCGTGCGCATCTGCTCGCACGCGGCGAAAATCGACTCCGCACCGGCCTCGAGGTACCAGGGCGGTTGGTGACATGTCCCTCAACAACCCATTCAACCCCGTGGTTTCGCGTGGGTATCGGACATTTTCCGACGGCATATTCGGCCAACTGGTAGCTGCCGGGTACGAAGCCGCCAAGGGGGCGGAGAGTTAGAGAAGCGGAGGCCGCAGCGAATCAGTAGTTCGGCGGCTCAGTAGTTTGGAGTCGGCGCCCGGTATTCGTCCCACTTGATCGAGCGGAACCAGTCGATCGTCTTTTGCAGGCCCTCTTGGAGCGGCACCTTCGGTTCCCAGCCGAGATGCTTGCGGGCGAGCGCGATGTCGGGCTGCCGTCGTGTGGGGTCGTCCTGCGGCAGCGGACGGTGGACGATCTTCGACTTGCTTCCCGTCTGTTCGATCACCCGTTTTGCCAGTTCCAATATCGTGAACTCGCCCTGGTTGCCGAGGTTCACCGGGCCGTGGAAATCGTCGGGACCGTTCATCATTCGGATGATGCCTTCGATCAAGTCGTCGCGGTAGCAGAACGAGCGGGTCTGGCTACCGTCGCCGAAGATCGTGATGTCTTCGCCGCGAAGCGCCTGGCGGATGAAATTCGACACCACGCGGCCGTCGTAGGGGTGCATCCGCGGGCCGTAGGTGTTGAAGATCCGCACGATTCGCACGTTGAGATTGTGCATGCGGTGGTAGTCCATGAACAGCGT
>JANNTD010000218.1:0-5685 GCA_031403315.1 Planctomycetota bacterium | reverse complement strand
AACCATGTCGCGCCCGAGTTGCGCGTGACGCTCAGGCCATTGCTGGGAGTGGGCGTGCCGCCGAGCAGCGTGTACGCCCCGTTCTCCGTGTCACCAAGCCCCTGCCCGTTATTGAGCCAGTTGGCGAAGCGAATCGAATCGTACCAACTCACGTAGTTCACTGGCTTGTTGCCCATGTTGGACTTGGTGGTGTAGGTGAAGCTGCCGCTGACACCGCTGCGCGTGACTCCGCCGCGAGGATCGCTGCCCATGCTCGTGTTGTAGAGGCCTAACGGATCAGCCGCAGCCTTGTAATTAAGGAACTCGGCATATTGAGCGTTGGTGACCTCAGTCGCGCCGATGCGATAGTCGTAGCTGACACCGCCGTATAGATTGCCTGTCAGCGGGTCACTCGCGTTGCCCGCGTTGCCGACTAGAACGGTGGGAATCGTGACGGCCTCGGCGGGGCAAATACCGGTGACACAAAGGGCCAACACCATGATCGGCGCTAATCGCACGGCCGCTCGGCTTTTGCGCCACGCGACGAGCAACATGAACACCAGGCCAAGACCGGCCAACGCCCACGAACTCGGCTCGGGCACAACCGTCAACACGCCCGAGATGGCGTAAATGGGACGATCGAGAAGAGCGTTGTCTTGCCCCCAGGACGTCCATCGGGTGTCTGAGGCGTAACTGAGGCCGAGGAGGGGGTAATCTGCGCCCAGATATCCCCCGGGATGGCTTGTGCCCGATATGGTGGTGCCCGTCCACACTAAGCCTGCTACAGGGGAACCGTTCTGGTCGGTGTTAAGAGGGGCGAGAAGGTTCGAGTCCCAGAGGTCGGGGTTGTCATGGGCTATGCGGATATCATCGAGGCCGTAAATCGGCACCCCAAGGGAGGAGGGGTTCGTCGCCGTATTGTCCCTGGCGTCGATCGACGCGGTACTTCCAATGGCCGCCCACGTGGTTCCCAGCGCGGAAAGTTCCGGCCGCCCGGCGGCCACGGCGGCCACGAAATTGTTGTAGTCGGCTATATTTGAGGATGTGGCATCCCGTCTCGTGCTGGTCACGAACGCCAGCCGGTATTGATCGCCAATGTTTAAGCCCGTCGGCACCGTGATGGGCGCGGCTGAGGCTGCCGCCATCGCGACGACAAACGTCGCACTGAAAAGAAGGGGGAAAGCGAAGATGCGGGTCACTAGCGGGCTCCTTGAAAAATGATGACGGAGGACGGGACGTTCGGTTATTGGCTGACGGCATAGGTCAGCACGGCAGATTGTGCCGTGCCGCCAATGGCCACCAGTGCAGTTGCGATTCCACCCGCACGAACCCCGGATCGCGAGGTGAGATGCACTGCAAAAATCAATCGCGCGGCACGTGATGCAGCAACTTCGGTCGCTGGGGTTGTCGTGCCTCGCACTAGCATTCTCCGGGCGCGTGGCGGGGCGGCAACGGTCACACGATGCGATCGTTTTCGGGCGCAGTGCAATTGCTCCCCTAGTTGAGATGCGATTGCGTCGCTAAATCCACGGTCAGCGAACAAATTTTCTTTACAAATTGTTGCGCGCCTGCTAGAATCGACCACGGCGACTCGCGGGCCCCGTGCTTTTCATTGATGGTGGCCCCCCCCCCGTTCTGTTCATCGCGCACCGATTGTTCCTGGAACCGCTTGTGGGCGAATCATCGCCTTCTTTCGACGAATCGCTCGCGCAAGCCCGCCGCGGCTGCCCAGATGTGACGGGCCAGCTTCTCGACCAATGTCGTGGCTACCTGTTGGCGATTGCCCGACCGCGGCTCGATCAGCGACTGCAAGCCAAGCTGGGCGGCTCCGACCTAGTGCAGCAAACTTTGGCACACGCTCATCGAGACTTCCGCAACTTTCGTGGCGATACGCAAAACGACCTGATCGCCTGGTTGCGGAGTATCCTGGACAACGAAATCGCTCGAGCGAATCGCGACTATTTGAGCACGGCCAAGCGAGACGTCTCGCGCGAAGTGCCTCTGGGGCGCGACGACGGCTCGCGAAACGGCGGCAGTTGGCTGCCGGCCAACACCGAAACTCCCAGCAAACACGCGATGAAGCTCGAAAACTATGATCGGATTTGCCAGGCATTGTCCCGCCTAAGCGCTCCCTATCAGCAGGTAATCGAGCTGCGCAATCGCGATCGGCACACATTTGCCGAAATCGGCAACCAGATGGCGATGGGCGAGGAGCGCGCAAGACGGCTTTGGACCCGTGCAGTCGAGCGATTGCGGCGTGAACTCGTGTCGGAAGGCGGTTAGCCTGCCATGACGAGCCAACGCAAGCAGCGCGAGCGACAATTCGAAGTATTGCTGGCCGCCTACGACGAAGCTCGGTTGCTCGGCAATGCAACGAAGTTTGAGACCGACCTGCCCGCCGATCTAGTTCAGCGGCTGCGTGAGGCTCAGGCGTGCGTGGACGAATTGCACTCCATGTGGGGTCCGGCGCAACTCTCGCCGACTGTCGCCGCGCCGATGGTCGAAGGTGAGGATGCTAAAACCGCGGCCGACTTCGCAACGATTGGCCGCTTTCGAATCGAGCGCGAACTGGGACACGGCGGCGCGGGAATCGTCTTCCTGGCAGTCGATCCTAAGTTGGGGCGCCGGGTCGCGCTCAAGGTGCCGCGTCCCGAGGGGCTGATGTCGCTCGAAATGCGGCAGCGATTCTTGCTCGAGGCGGAAGTCGCCGCGCGTTTGAACCACTTGCATATCGTCGCGGTGCATGAGGTCGGTGAGGCCGGACCGATATGTTACATCGCTGCCGAGTACTGCGAGGGGCCTACCTTGGCAGCATGGTTGGAGCGGCGAGCCACAAAGATCCCGCCGCGGCAGGCGGCCGAGCTGGTGGCGACGCTGGCCGCCGCGCTACACCACGCGCATGCGCGCGGGGTGCTACATCGCGATATGAAGCCCAGCAACGTGCTCTTGAGCCCCCTGGCGCCCAACCAAGGCGCGAACGGCCACTCGCCGGCGGCTCTCGACACGTTCGTAGTCAAAATTAGTGATTTTGGTCTGGCGAAGCTACTCGAGCGCGACGGCGATGAGACCCGTACCGGCACGGTGTTGGGCACTCCTCGCTACATGGCACCTGAGCAAGCCGAAGGGCGTATCCGCGATATCGGCGTGCACACCGACGTATTTGCGCTGGGCACGATTCTCTATGAGCTGCTGACCGGCACGCCGCCTCACTGCGGCCCGACCGACGCCGCCACGCTGCGCAGCTTGTTGCTCGACGAGCCGGTTTCGCCCCGGAAGTTGCGTGGCGGAGTGCCGCACGACCTGGAGGCGATCTGTATCAAATGTCTCGAAAAGCGGCCCGAGCGACGCTATGCAACCGCTGCGGCGCTCGAAGAGGACTTGCGCCGCTACTTGAGCGGCGAGCCGACGCTAGTAAGGCCTGTGAGCGCCGGCGGACGGATTTGGAAATGGGCTCGCCGTCGACCGGCGATCGCGGGCCTGTCGGCGATTCTGGCTGTCGCATTGGCCACCATCTTCTTTGGCTCGCTCGTGTACAGCGCGCAGCTCCGCGACGCCCTTTCGGTCGCACACGACGCTGCCCGCCGTAGCGCGCAACTGCTGTATACGGCCGACGTGCGCCGCGCCAACGATGCCTGGCGAAACCAGCACGTCGCGCAAGTTATCGATATTCTGGACGAGCAAACGCCGCGAAGCGACGAGGAAGATCGCCGCGAATTCACATGGTACTTGCTGCACAATCTTTGCAATCAACAACTCTTGACGCTCGAGGGCCATACGGGGGACGCGTTCTCGGTGGCGGGTTCGCCGGATGGGCGGATGTGGGCCACCGGCGGCAAAGACAACACGGTTCGCATTTGGGACGCGGACACGGGCAAGAGTCTTCAAATACTCGGGGGACACACCGGTGAAGTCACTCGCGTTACCTTTACGCCGGATGGCCGCAACTTGGCGTCGGCCAGCGAGGACGGAACTCTACGCTTGTGGAGTATGCCGGACGGCCAATTGCATCACGTCTTGGACGGTCACAGCGACCATGTTTTGTCCGCGGCCTTTTCGCCCGATGGAAAATGGCTGGCCAGTGGCAGCCGCGATAAATCGGTGCGGGTCTGGGACGTGGAAACGGGCGAGACCCTTGTGCGACTGGAGGGGCGCGAGAAGTATGTTTCGTCGATCGACTTCACACGGAAGGGCGACATGCTTGTCGCGGGCGATGGCAACGGCTTCGTTTCGTGTTGGCGAACAGGGTCTTGGGAGCTGCTGCAGCGTCTTACCGCCAGTTCGGAAGAAGAGGATGACAAGGAAAAAGTGCTCGCTTTGGCCCGCTCGCCGGATCGTGACTGGATCGCGGGCGCGGGCAGGCGCGAGCTCGTGCATTTGTGGGAGGCCCGGAACGGCGGTCTCGCCGCGGTTGGCCAATTAACCGACGGACACGTTCAAAGGATCCAGTCCGTCGCGTTTTCACCGTCCGGATCCGCGCTAGCCTCGGCGGACATGCAAGGAGTGATTCAGATTTGGGATATGCAAGCGCTCGGTCAGCGCCGGACGATCCTTGGCCAGGCCGGTCGGGTATGGAGCCTGGCCTGGTCACCCGACGGATCTAGGCTGGCGAGTGCGGCGGCCGACGGCCGCGTCAAGATCTGGAGGGCAGTGGCGCGCACTGATGGCGCCCACAATTATCCAATCGCCTCGAAGCTGATAAATGGCGTCGCCTACTCACCCAACGGCGACCTGCTGGTCATTAACAGCTTCGACGGGCTAATTTACTATTTCGACGTCAAAACAGCCGCACTGTTGGAGATCGACCGTCGGCAGGCTCGCGAAACAATGGCGGCCCGTGAGAAAGCAAATGCCGATGCCAGCGGTCGGCCAAATCAAGATCATTCCCAACGAGTCACAGTGTCAGTCGATGGACTGATAGCTAGTCGAGACATGGTAGGTACTCGTGTCTGGAAACGTGGCGAGTTGCAAGATCGCCTAAATTTTTCCGCACGAGATAATCGGTTTCGCGAGTTGACATGGTCCCCGAACGGTCAATTGCTTGCCACTATGATCAACGCAATCGAGGTGGTGCTTGTTGACGTCCGTTCCGGCAAAATACTGCGGCAGTTTCCAAGCACGACGCCCGTTCTCGACCTTGTATTCTCCCCCAATGGCGAACGACTGGCCGTGGCAGCGGATCGGCTGCGAGTTTTCGATCTCGACACCGGCGAGGTGGCCTTGGATTTGGAAGAAGCGGGCGAGGCACAATACTCCGCGGACGGCGAGATTCTGGTCGCTAGGCATAACGCCACAATGCGAATCTACGATGGTCATACTGGTCACCTGTTGCGTACTTTCGTCAGTGGAGCGCAGGAGCAAATTGCTTTAAGTCCGGACGGCAAGACCTTGGCAGGCAGCATCCGCAATCCTCCCACCATCCTTTTTTGGGACATTCGCACCGGCCAAGCGCTTATGACTCTACCCTTGGACGAACCGCCCGGAACGGAAGTCACGGGTTTAGCATTTTCGCCCGGGGGCGATCGGCTGGCCGCCAGTGGCAAAAGTGCCGCCGACGAAGGTCGGGTCTGGGAATGGTTGATACGCCGCGATCAATGAACAGCTTTGAGAAACCAAGCGATCGTCTAACACCACGACCTTTTCTTTCTGGTAAGATTCCCTTGCTCTTCTCCCCACGGCAATCGCATCTTAATTTGCGACGAAACCCAG
>JANNTD010000217.1:0-4083 GCA_031403315.1 Planctomycetota bacterium | reverse complement strand
CTCACCGTGGTCGAAGGCAGCGCCGAACGCCGGCAATGGCTGTGGCGAAACTCCCGCGACCTGATCACGATCGCCAACTACGAATCGGTTGTCCGCGACGCCGAAGCGGTCTGCGACGAGGCGAATCGTTTTGACCTGGTGATTCTTGACGAATCGCAGCGGATCAAGAACCGGGCCAATGTGACGAACCAGGTCGCGCGGTCGATTCCGCGCAGCCGCAGTTGGGCCCTTACCGGCACGCCGATCGAGAACAGCGTCGAAGACCTGGTGGGAATCTTTGAGTTCGTCGCGCCGGGCCAGATCGAAGCGGGGATGAAGCCGCGGGCCATCGGCCGAGCGGTGAGCGACTACGTGCTCCGCCGCACGAAAGAGCAAGTGCTCACCGATTTGCCGCCCAAGCTGTTCCGCGACGCCGAGCTCGAGCTCACGCCCGAACAGGCGGCCGCGTATCAGTTGGCCGAAGAGGAGGGCGTCATCAAGCTCCGCGAGATGAAGCACCTGGTGACGATCCAGCACGTGTTCGAGCTGGTACTGCGGCTCAAGCAAATCTGCAATTTCGATCCCGACTCTGGCGCGAGCAGCAAATTCGAACGGCTCGAGGCCGATCTCGAAGAGTGCGCCGCCAGCGGCCGCAAGGCAATCGTCTTCAGCCAATGGGTCGAGACGCTCTTCGAACTCAAGTCGCGGCTCGCCCGCTTCTCGCCAGAAGAATTCCACGGAAAGATTCCGCCGCGCCGCCGCGACGCCGCAATCGAACGCTTCCGCAGCGACGATGCGTCGAGCGTGATGCTGATGAGCTACGGCGCCGGCAGCGTCGGCCTCAATCTCCAGTTCGCCAATTATGTGTTCCTGTTCGACCGCTGGTGGAACCCGGCCGTCGAGGACCAGGCCATCAACCGCGCCCACCGCATCGGCGTGACGGGGCCGGTGACGATCACGCGGTTTCTCACCGTGGACACGATCGAGCAGCGGATCAACCAGATTCTCGAAGAGAAGCGCGAGCTGTTCGACACGGTGTTCGGGGCGTCGACCACACCGCCGAAACAAGGCCTCTCGCGCGAGGAGATTTTCTCACTGTTCGACCTGCATCCGACCGTGGCGGGGCAAGATCTGCCGAAAGCGGCGTAAGTCTGGCCGGCCAGTGGCCTAGCCGACTGCATTTCTGTCGACCACGAGCCGTTCTAGGCGTTGCAACCGCTAGACTTTCACGCCCCGACCGCTGTTTGGGCCGGAACCGGCCGCGCATTTCAAATCGGTTTGAACCACTCGCCCTGATGCGCCGATACATACGAATGTAACGGGAGGGCAAGACACCACTGCGTGTTTTGCTTCAGGATAGAGGTCATGGCAAGACGACGGATCGGCTTGCCATGACCTTTTTTTATGGCCTGACAAGTTACGACAACACGTCGAACAGTTGCAGCGCGTGCCCGAAGTTCTGCGTCCAAATCGCGTAGTCGGCCTGGTCGACGTCGCCATCATCGTCGAAGTCGGCGGAGAACTCTTCGTAAGCGCCGGCTGAACCATTCTGGTTCTGCCAGATCGTATAGTCGGCCGACGAAACGTAACCGGCGTCCGCTTGGCCATCGCTGTTGGCGTCGCCAAGCACGTCAAACACTTTGTCGACGATCCCAGCTTTCCAGTCGACGTTCGTTCGGCCCGAGACGCCGCGAATGTTCGTGCTGTCCTTGATGTCCAAATCGCCGAAGGCCGTGTCGACGTCGGAAGTCAGGCTGCCGCGATCGCGGGTCAACACGAAGCTCCAGGCGGGAATCCAGATTTCCTGGGTGCCGGCCGCCTGATTCGCTAGATCAATTGCTTCTCGGAGGGACAAGGCCTCCAAATCGTCGGTGTGACTGAACGTGTCGGCTGCGGAGGTCACGATGTAAGTTGGGGTACCCAAGTAATCACCTACCCCAGGCGTCGTATCGAAGAAGCCACCCCCTGCGTAATCATAGAGATTCTTTCCCTTGTTGACTTTGGTTACGGTGCCCGTTGTCTGAACCCCAGTCCGCGTGCTACCGCCATAGTATCCCGGTTGGACATTCTGAGCGAAAATCGACTCGCCGACCGTCA
Source organism: Planctomycetota bacterium (assembly GCA_031403315.1). Taxonomy (GTDB): domain Bacteria; phylum Planctomycetota; class Planctomycetia; order Pirellulales; family Lacipirellulaceae; genus DASYDU01. The sequence goes on along the minus strand of JANNTD010000217.1, from coordinate 2,007 downwards.
CGGAGGCTGGAGCGGTGGTCGTTCCATACACGGTAACCGCGGAGCCCCCGTAATTCGCGCTGACGTCGTTATTTGAGAGGACGCTCCGCATGATCGAGAGATTTGCCCCTGTCACGGTGATCGCTGCTCCTCCCACGTAGGCCGTATGATTCACGATGGCGCTGTCTTCGATCTCCATCGTCGCGCCAGCGTTTACGGATGCAACTTGCCCTGACAGAAGCGAAGACCCATTCGCAATCGAGACTCGCGATAAACCAAGACGCGTACCGGCGCCGCTGATCTCAAACGTGCGGGCGTGGGGAGCGGACGCGAGACCGCTATTGTCGATGATGCTGAAGCCCGGACCGTAACCAACGATCTTCACGTTGCCGGTTATATCCAGGTCATTGACCGCGACGTTCGCTGACGTTTCGCTTCCAGTGCGGGACAATGTGTATCTGCCCGTAGCCAGCGCTATCGTCGTCGGCTCGGTCGCCGTGTTGGCGTGGTTCACCGCTTCCCGCAGACTCACATCGCCGAAGCTCAAGTTGCCGTCAAATTCATCCGCGGTGGTCGACACATAGATCATCCCCGGCTCAGTCGACTGCCAATTCTGGTAGTTGGTCGTGCCGTCAACATTGTCGTGGTCGGTATCTCCGGCAAGGACTGTGAAGCGAAAGCGGAATTCGCCGCCCGCTTCGCCGTCGCCTGAAGGGAGCGTCGATGTTCCGCTTTCGCCCAGCGACCACGGATTCGTGAATTCGCCGTCCAAGGCCTCGTTATCCGCGTCGTGGACCGAGTCGGAGAGCCGCAGCAAATATCGCCCGTCGGCCAGCGCCGTCGCGAACGTCCAGGTCGCCGTTTGCGACTCTGCATTGTAGACAAAGCTGGCGACACTCGGCGCCGCCCCGTCGAGATTCACAAGCACCAGCGCGCTCTGGGTGACGGTCACCTGTTGGTTGAAGGTGAGGCTGATCGAGCTTACGCTCGAGAGCGGAAAGCTGCGCAACTGCTCACCCGAACCGACGACGGCCGCGAAGTCGAAAGCATTGTCGCCGGCCTGGCTCAGTGCGAGGCCGACTACCTCCGGCGGAATGTCCGGCCCGAAGGCGGCATCCAACAGCCCAAACCGCGCCGCTCCAAGCATGCTTCCGAACGTATTCCTCCAAATCGAATAGTCGGCCGCATCAACGATGCCATTGCAGTTCGCATCTGCGTCAAGGATGGTGGTCGAACCGTGGGTCGACTTCCACAGATTGAAATCCCCGAAGTCAACGACCCCGTTACGATCGAAGTCACCGGCGGGACGCCCATTAAGGTCGCCGTACGCATCAGCCCAAACAACGTAGTCGATTGTGTCAATGAACTCATCGCCATTTCCATCCGCGCCCGAGTAGGGCGGGACGCTGGTGCCATAAGTCATCTGCCATAACACATAGTCCGCGCAATCGACCACACCGTTGCGGGTGTAGTCGCCAGCGAATGGCATTTCGACTGCGCCGATGTCGACAAATGCGCCAGGCACAGTGAACACTCCGAGATAATCCACTTCCCTGGCATAGCCGCGTTGGTCAAAGAGTCGTGGCGGATTGGTCGCGTTGGGGTCAAAGTTGGGATCGCCGGCGTCAATCGCGGGACTGTCCACCAGAAGCGCGTGAGTCATCGTCGGCCCGCCGTTGAGAGCTAGCGAGGCCAAGCCCGGGGTGTCGTTGGGTACGTGGCCGGCAGGAAGGACGGCACCGCCCCCTGACCCAAATAGGTTGAACGCCGACTCGTCCTCAATATCGCCGCCGACGTTGTTGGCTGAACCGCCGACGAGGGCATTCCGATTGCCGGAAACGATTGTATGGAACAGAGTTGTCAGCACCCTAATGTTGTTATCTCCCTCTTCATCATCGTTGCTGAACAGGCCGCCCCCTCTAATCGCGGCGTTGTTGGTAATCGTCACATGATTCAAGTGCGAGACGAGGGGTGGTAGAAACGCATCGTGAATTCGAGAAATGTACAGTCCTCCGCCATTGCCATTGG
>JANNTD010000216.1:0-1474 GCA_031403315.1 Planctomycetota bacterium | reverse complement strand
GCCGGGTGTGGCGCATGCCGCACCAGACCCCGGCACATCTCATGCGGGCAGCCTTCGAGGACGCATCCGACTATGCCACGGCACGCCGCTTGCTGATTGAAACGCCGATCGCGGCTCCCGCAATCTTCAGCCTCGCCGGCATCGGCGCTCACGAGACCTGCGTTATCGAACGTACCGAGACGGCAGCTTACGTGAACGACGGTGCGGCGGTCGCGGCCAACAATTGGCAGGCACCCGGCTGGCAGGGTCGACCACGTGGCAACGATAGTGCAGGCCGCAGTTGCCAGATGGCGTCTGTGCCACTTGAGTTCGATGTGGCGCTTTCGTGGCTCAGAGCACCGATCCTGAATGGCCGAACGCGGCTCGTGATGATCGCCGACGCAGCGCAAGGGCGTTTCATCGCGCAAGGCTACGAAGAGGCTGGCGTTGCAACCAATCTGCTTGCGTGGGCAGCATGACCTGATCGGCACGACCGGCTAAGATCAGTCACGGTTATAGCCTTCAAGTTGGGTTTACCTATGCCGTTTGCCGTGATTGATGGTCGCCGCATCGAATACCGATCGATCCTTGGCACCGCTGGCCGACCCACGCTCGTGTTCCTGCATGAGGGGCTCGGTTGCGCGGCCCTGTGGCGGGATTTTCCCGATAAGGTTGCGCGCAGGCTGGGCTCACCGGCGGTAATATATTCCCGCTTCGGCTACGGCCAGTCGGACCCCCTCGATCGCAAACTCGACGTCGACTTCATGCACCGCGAGGCAATCGATGTCCTGCCAGCCTTGCTGAGCCACCTTGGCATCCAGCGGCCATTATTGATCGGCCACTCCGACGGCGCATCGATCGCACTCATTTTTGCGGCCCAGCCAGAAGCGACAGTTGCCGGACTGGTGCTGATGGCGCCGCACGTGTTTGTAGAGGCCGTGACTGTCGCATCGATCGCGCGTATCGCCGAGCGCTATGAGACGACTGATCTGCGGCAACGGCTGTCGCAGTATCACGCCCACGTCGACGACGCGTTTCGCGGGTGGGCTGACATTTGGCTCAATCCGCGGTTTCGGGCGTGGTCGCTTGGAGCAGAGGTCACCGCGTTAAGGTCGCCGACGCTGTTGATCCAGGGCGACGCCGACGAATACGGCAGTCTGACCCAGCTCGATGCGTTTTCGGTGGCGACCCACGCCAGCATCACGCGGCTGGTGCTGCCCAAGTGCGGGCATGCACCGCACCGCGATCAGGAGGCAGCCGTTATCGACGCCGTGGCCGCATTTGCGGCAGGGCTATAGGCGGTGCTCAATATCCCCGCGCCCGGTCGACGACGTTGTCGAGTGGTCGGCCGGCCTTCTGATTGGCCGCCTGCATCAGGAAATAGCGCCCGATTGCGCGCGGATCACTTTCAGCCGCGATATGCGGCGTCAACAGGATGCGCGGGTGCCCCCATACGGGGCTCGCCTCTGGCAGCGGCTCGGTTGTAAAAACGTCG
>JANNTD010000215.1:0-4709 GCA_031403315.1 Planctomycetota bacterium | reverse complement strand
CCTCCAAGAGCGCTGCCCCCTTCGGCCCGCTCGTGGCCACGGTGCAATCGAAGCCGACGCTCCGCAAACTGTCGGCCATCGCCTCGGCATGCGCGGGATCGTTGTCGATCACCAGCACTTTGATCGGCGGACCGGCGGTGGCGGCGGTAGATTTTGGCTTTGGAGGCATGGTTCGATGATACGATTCGAGCATTCGAGCGAAAAGGGCAGACGGCACCCGCGCTTGCCAGGAGCTGCGAATTTGACGCTGCTTTGTGCCGTGTGGTAGGCTATAAATGGAGACCCACGGCCATGGCAAGCGACCTTTCGCCCGACACGGAATCGTTCATCCAACAGGAAATCGCCGTCGGCGCATATCCGTCGCGCCAAGACGCGCTGGAGGCCGGCGTGGCGCTCTTGAAGCAGCGGCGAAAACTCATGAATCGGCTCGCGGAAAGCCGACGCCAACTCGACGAGGGCGAATACTTCGAGTACGACCAAGACGGCTTGCGGCAGCTTTTCGAACAGTTGATTGCCCGAGCCGAAGGTCGAGCGCAGCAATCATGACATGGCTGCACCTCAATTTTATCTCTCTCGTCGTGCGCGGGCGGATCTGGATCTGATTGCCGATTATTTGGCGGAGCAAAGTGTGACAGCCCCGCGTCGCGTGCTCTTGGAGCGGTGGAATACTTTCGAAGTTTTGGCGGCGAGTCCCGAAATTGGAAATCGCCGTGACGAACTGCATCCCAACGTGCGGATGATTACACCTTCGCGGCCGGCGAGTAGCTACATCGTCTTCTAGAGCGCGTTTCATGTAACTGTAGCGGATTTTTCGCCGCCTTAGTCTGGAAAATACGATATGGCACACGCTACACGTCCGTGCGACTCGCACTATTACCCTCGTGCCGACGGCGTTGAAATCTCAGACGTGATTCATGCGGCACGCGATTGGCCCGGAATGTTCGCCAGCGGCGAGCGCTAACAGTTCGACGGTGCTCAGTCGCCGCCCGCCAGCCGCGCCGGCACCGGCAACTCGACGGTGAACTGCGTGCCGCGGCCGACTTCGCTCTCGACGCTGATGCGGCCGTGGTGACCGGCGATGATTTTCTGCGTCGTGGGCAGTCCGAGGCCCGACCCGCCAGGCTTCGTGGAGAAGAAAGCTTCGAACATCTTCGACGCCGTGCGGTCGTCCATCCCGCAGCCGGTGTCGATCAGGTGGATCGCCACGGTGTCGCCTTGCGGGACAGTCCGCACGGTGAGTTGCCCGCCGTCGGGCATCGCTTGCTTGGCGTTGAGGATCAAGTTCAACAGCGCCCGGCGGAACGACTCGCGGTCGAGCATCACCGACGGCAAATCAGGATCGAGATAACGAACGACTTCGACGCCGCCCGCTTTCGCTTCCGGCGCAAAGAACTCAAGCACGTCGTCGATCTGGTGATTGAGGTCCGAGGGTTCCAGATGCAGCCGCCGCACTTTGGCGTAGTTGAGAAAATCGTCGAGTAGCGCCTGCAGCCGGTCGCATTCGCGGCGGACGACTTCGGTGCGTTTGAGGGCCCGCCGCTGGGCTGGTGTCTGCGGCTCTTCCAGGTCTTCGGCCAACAACTCCATGTTGAGGCGAATCGTGGAGAGCGGGTTCTTGATCTCGTGGGCGAGCCCGCCGGCCAGGCGCGCAATCTCCGTGTACTGGTCCAACAGACGTTGGACCGTGGCGGACGATTCGTCGTCGGAGAGTTCGGCAGTCTCTTTGGCGGCGGCCATGGTTACGATCAACAACCAAGTACGATCACAAACCAGTTGCGATCATAGACCAACCGCTGCCAGCTTGTCAGGCTGCTCGCGGGTTCACGGTGCGCCGTTGCCTTCGCCCTTGGCGGCCAGCTCCAGCAGTGCGGCCTTACGGCTGAGCTTCACGCGGTCCTGCTCGTCGACGGCGATCACCTTGACGGGCATCTCGTCGCCCACGCGGCAGACGTCGCCCACGCTGCTGACGTACTCGTTCGCCAGCTCGCTGATGTGGCAGAGCCCGTCCTTGCCGGGCAGGAGTTCGACGAACGCACCGAAATCCTTCACGCTGGTGACCGTGCCGTGGTAGATGCGGCCGACCTGGACCGAGGCAGTCATTGCCTCGACGCGGTCGAGCGCCTTCTGGACCGACACTTGATCCGCACCGGCGATGGTGACGGTGCCGTCTTCTTCGACGTCGATCGTCACACCGCAGTCTTCCTGAATGCCGCGGATATTCTTGCCGCCCGGGCCGATCAACAGACCGATCTTTTCCGAATCGATCTTGGTGCGGACCAGCCGCGGCGCGCTGTCGGCCGTCTTTTCGCGCGGCCGGGAAATCGTCGAGAGCATGGATCGCAAGATTTCCATCCGCGCATCGCGCGATTGGGAAAGCGTCGCGCGGATGATTTCCTCGCTGATGCCGTTGGTCTTGAGGTCCAATTGGATGCCGGTAATGCCTTTCTGCGTGCCGGCGATCTTGAAATCCATGTCGCCGTAGTGGTCTTCGTCGCCGATGATGTCGGTGAGCAGGGTCCACTTGTCGCCTTCCTTCACCAGCCCGGTCGAAATGCCGGCCACAGGATTGGTGATCGGCACGCCGGCCGCCATCAAGGCAAGCGTGGCCGCGCAAACGCTCGCCATCGAGCTCGATCCATTCGACTCGAGGATGTCGGAAATCACGCGGATCGTGTAGGGAAATTCGTCGTGATCGGGTAGCACTGGGTTGACGCTCCGCTCGGCGAGCATGCCGTGGCCGATTTCACGCCGGCCGGGACCGCGAATCGGCCGTACCTCGCCCACCGAAAACGAAGGGAAGTTGTAGTCGAGCATGAACCGCTTCGAGTATTCCTCGAACAGTCCGTCGACGCGCTGCTCGTCGCGGCCAGTGCCGAGCGTGATGGTCACGAGCGCTTGCGTCTCACCGCGTTGGAACAGCGCCGAGCCATGGACTCGCGGGAGCAAATCGACGGCACACGAGATCGCCCGCAGCTTGTTGCTAGCGCGACCGTCGGGCCGGGTGCCCGAGAGGATCAAATCGCGGACCACGTGCTCTTCCAGATGGTGCCAGGCGGCGCCGAAAGCGTTGGCGTCGGGGACGCCCTCGGCCTTCGGATCGGGAATCAATTCCGCGAGCGCGCGGGCCTTCAATTGGCTCACCGCCTCGGCCCGGGCTTGCTTGCCCTCGGTCTGCTTGGCACTCCTGAGTTCGTTGTAGAACCGCTCGCGCAAACTGCCGGCCAGGCCGTTGTCTGGCGGCGCGACGAAGTCTTGCTTCTTGGTGCCGACCTTGTCGATCAGCTCCTGCTGCAAGTCGCAGAGCTGGCGCACCAGCCGATGGCCCTCCAGCAGGGCCTCCGCCATGCGGTCTTCCGGCATTTCGCGGGCGAAGCCTTCGATCATCAACACCGCGTCGCGGGTGCCGGAGATGATCAGGTCGAGCTCGCTGGTTTCGAGATCGTCGTGGGTCGGGAACGGGATGAACTCGCCGTCGACCAGGCCCAGTCGCACTGAGGCGAGCGGCCCCTGGAACGGCAGCGGCGAAATGCCCAGTGCCGCGGCAGCGCCGTTCATCGCCAACACGTCGCCGTCGGTTTGGCGATCGCTCGAGAGCACGAAATTCTGGATCTGCACTTCGTCGTTGTAGCCGGTCGGCCACATCGGACGGATCGGGCGGTCGATCAGCCGCGAGGTGAGCGTTTCCTTGGTCGTGGGCCGGCCTTCGCGCTTGAGGAAGCCGCCGGGGAATTTGCCGGCCGCGGCGTGTCGCTCGCGGTAGTCGCAAGTCAGCGGAAAATAATCGAGCCCAGGCCGCGGCGGGCCCGAGGCGACCGCGCTCAGCGTGACGGTCTCGCCATATTGCACCGTAACCGCGCCGGCTGCTTGCTTGGCCAACAGGCCGGTTTCCAACTTGAGAATGCCCTTACCGATTTGTCGTTCAACACTGATTCGATTCAACGTCTTGATTCCTTCTTGATTCTTGGAGAGCTCTTGTTATAGGAGAGCCCCGTTTATTGGGGAGATACGAAGTCGGCGAGTTGGTAGGAATTCGACCTGGCGGGAAACTCGGCTAGTCGCCTCGGCTTGGGGAGCCGTGGGCGGGGGCGGTCGATCACTCGACCGACCCAGGTAAGTCGCACATGCGGCCCGGCGATCCGCTCGCCTGGCCCACGCCCCCTACACAGAGCAATCGCGACTCGCAGCCTCGTGGCATTCCGCCTCGTAACGTCGCCCGATGACAGCACAACCGAAGTGAGTGACGGCTCCGCGAACGGGTCGGCCACTGCTCATCAGACAACAGATGCAATCCGCAAGTGCGCTCGCCAAACACCAAACCGCGGCGAGCGAGCGAACAAAAACGCGCCTGCGCCTTCACAACGCAGCGCTTACTTGCGAATCTCCAGGCGTCGCAGCAGATCGAGATACGACTGCGGGTTCGTTTCTTTCACGTAATCCAACAGCCGACGTCGCCGACTGACCATCGCCAACAAACCGCGCCGGCTGGCGTAGTCCTTGGAATGCAACTTGAGGTGATCGGTCATCTGGCTGATGCGATTGGTGAGCAGCGAAACCTGGACTTCCGGCGAGCCCGTGTCGGACCCGCCGCGGCCAAATTCACCCGCCAGCTGTTGTTTCCGTTCTTTGGTTAGTGACATGACGATTCCCGCGTGTTCTCTTTCTGATGCGCCGCGCACCCACGATCGACTTCCGGCGATGCCCAACTTCAG
>JANNTD010000214.1:0-7858 GCA_031403315.1 Planctomycetota bacterium | reverse complement strand
CCCGCAACAGAGATGAATTTCCGACACCGTGACGATCACCGGCGACGGATCGTCACCCTGGGGCGCCGCCAACACGCGGTGTGTCGGTGCGAGCACGACCGAGAGAGCGACCAGCACGGCAGCAGCAGACTTCATTGCATTCATGGAAACCTCATCATCAAAATGAAAGGACGAAACCAACGAGCGCCCCTCCGCGCTGGAAGCCAATATATCCCCGCCCCAGTGGCCCTGTCGATTAGCCATCGCGTTTTCACCACCGAAGCGGCGGAAACACATGATTTGCTTCGCGTCGGCCTCCCACCGCGAGATCCGCCGCACCACCAGCAGGCTCTACGCCGCGTCGGCCAGCCGGCTCGACCGCGCGGGCACCGAGTTTTCCTTGCCAAGTTGCTTCCGCCGCTCGACGAGCAAATGTCGCGTGTCGGCGATCAACGTGAGAATGCTCACCAGGGCGTCGTCTCCCGTAAACCGGCCGTCGGCATAGTCCTCGATCGCGGCCTGTTTGATTTGCGCCAGCCGAGCTTCGAGGAAAATGATGAAGTCGCGGGGCAAGGTGGGGGCCGATTCGTCGAGCTCGCTACCCGAGAGCAACCGCTCGATGCGATCGATCTGCCGCAAGTGGATATCCGGATTCACCGCCCGCAGCCCGCGCAAGAATCCCCACAGCGCGAGCCCGCCCGCCGCCCCCGCGCCGATCACGCTCAAGAAATTCGTGAGCGGTTCGAGCATTTGGCTCACCGACACCGGTCGGCGGTCTTTGGCGAATGCGTCGGCGCCCGGATGGAGCGGGAACTCGCTATTCACATTGCCGGCATCAAGGTCGACGCGATACCTTTGCGCCGCCCCTTTGTCGAGCGCTCGCAGCAGTCGCACGATCGCCGTTGCCGAAGTGTCTTTGTGCGTGACCAGAAGCAGCCGCAGCCCGATCGTGGGGCAGTCTTGCGGCGGCGCGGCGGGTTGGATGCCATAGGTATAGACCGGAATGGTGATCGGCTCGACGCGGCTGCTCTCCAGCCGACGTTCGTGGTCACCGTGGTCGCGGCGGTTGTCGAGATGCAGGGCCGTCGCATACGGCAGCGGCACCAGTTGATAGCCGGCTGTCTTCACCAGCTCGTCCACCAAAGCCGAGGGCAGGCCGTCGACGAGGAACACCGCGTCGGGCAACCGCTCGGCGAGGACTGCCCGCACCGGCGGCGCCGCCCGCTTCCAGGTCCGCAGTTGCGCGACCATCTCACCTTCGCGGGTGTAATCTGGTTCAAAGTCGCCCGCGTCCTCCGCGGTCGTGGCCCGCAGGCCGGCAAATCGCAACAAGTCGGCAGCCAACAGCGCGCCGTTCGAACCGCGCTCACCCAGCGACACCCGCCGGCCGCGGAGCAACTCGAGCGACGGCAAGGAGCTCTGCAGCAATTCGCTCCGCACCAAGAGTTGCAGCGGCTCGACGCCGAGCGTCGCCACCTGTCGCACGTTTGGATGCGCATCGGCCGGAAAGCCGCCGAGCACCAGGCCCAGATCAAGCTGGCGCGCATTGACGGCCGCGCAGATTGCTTCCGAGTTGGTTCCCGGCGCGGCGTCGAGCGCGATTCCTTCGTTCCGCACTTCACCGCAAATCCGCCGCGCCATCTCCGAGCGCAGCGGGCAAACGTTGCCGCCGCTGAGCGTCAGATGAATCGGCGCACGGCAATAGCAGGCGACGTAGTTGTAGCTCGCGAGGCCCAACATCGCGAGCCCGGCCACGGCCAAGAAAAACTTCCAACGCAAACGAGTCGACGACATCGAACGAATCCGAGGCAGAATGTGGTTTCGAGAGAATCGGGCCGGGGAGATTATCAACCGCTAGCGGCGCTGTCGATGGCGGATTGCCATGTCGCCGGCCTGTCGGACAGAGTTTTCCCCGCTACTTTGCACATTTTGCCGCTGGCTGTTAGACTGGGGTCTTCACGAAAACTTAACAATCAGCAGGCACGCGGACGGGCGATTTCGGCCGTCAATCGGCCAGTACTCCCGTCTGCACCAGGGACACCTTGGCCGCGGCACGCACTCGTGCTTGGTCACCGAGCGGAACAGGAATCGCATGGCGGGAACAGCAAGTAGCCGCGGCCGGCGGTGGCGCCGGCTTCATCTCGAAGCGCTCGAGCCACGGCTGGTGCTCGATGCCTCGATGCTGCGGATCACCGAATTCGTGGCCTCGAACGACAACGGCCTGCTCGACGCGGATGGCGAAAGCTCCGACTGGCTCGAGCTCTTCAACTCGGGCGGCGACGCGGTCGATCTCTCGGGGATGCACCTTACCGACTCAGCCGGCAATCTCACCAAGTGGACGATTCCCAGCGGCGTGAACCTGCCGGCGGGCGGTTACCGGGTCGTATTTGCGTCGAGCAAGAACGGCGTGCTGGCGGGCGGCGAGCTCCACACCAACTTCGCCCTCTCGGCCGGCGGCGAGTTCTTGGCGCTCGTCGACACCAACGGCACGACGATCATCGACCAATACACACCGAACTTTCCGGCTCAGCTCGAAGACATCTCCTACGGCCGGGCCATGGAGAATTCCGGCGTAACGACTACGGTCCTCGCCACCGGCGCTGCTGCGAAGGCGATCATTCCGACGAGCAATAGCCTGGGCACCGCCTGGCATGAGGCCGACTTCGATGATGCCGCCTGGCCGATCACCGGCGCGACCGGCCTCGGCTACGAGAACAATCCGGGCGATGCGATCAACTTCACCAGCCAGATCGCCACCGCGCTGCCAAGCGGCACGTCGACCGCCTACGTCCGCGTGGAATTCAATCTCGCGTCGCTTGCCGGCCTCGGCGGACTGAAGCTGCGGATGAAGTACGACGACGGTTTCACGGCTTACATCAACGGCGTCGAAGTGGCGGAGGCCAATTCGCCGGAGACGCTGCAGTGGGACTCCGCCGCGTCGGCCACGCACGACGATGCCGCAGCCATCGTGTTTCAGGAGTTCGACGTGAGCGCCGCGATCCCTTGGCTCCGTATCGGCGACAACGTGCTGGCGATCCACGCGCTCAATCAACCAACTGGCAGCGATATGTTGATCGTGCCGGAGTTGGTTGCGCAACCGATGTCGATTGTCGCACCCGAGAAGCTCGGCCACTTCTCGACGCCGACGCCGGGCTACGGCAACGGCGACAACGTGCTCGGTTACGCCGCCGAACCGGTGTATGGCGTGCCGCACGGCTACTACAGCACGACGCAGTCAGTCGCGATCTCCACTTCGACACCAGGCGCGACGATCGTCTACACCACGAACGGCTCGACGCCCCAAGTGGACGCGAATCTCAACGTCATCAACGGCGCGATCTATACGGCGCCCTTGTCGATCTCGAGCACCACGACCGTCCGCGCTCTGGCCATTAAGACCGGTTTCCAGCCTTCGTTCGTCGAAGCCAGTTCGTACATTTTTGTCAACGACGTAATAAATCAGTCGCCCGCCGGACAGGTGCCAGCCGGCTGGGCCGCGAATGGCGTCAACGGTCAGGAGATAAACTACGGGATCGACCCCGACATTCTCAATCTCTACGGAGCGACCGCGGTCAAGAATTCGCTCCTTTCGCTTTCATCGATTTCGATCACCACGGACCTCGCCAATCTGTTCGATCCGACGACCGGCATCTACGTGAACGCGAGCAATCGCGGCATCTCCTGGGAGCGGCTGGCCAACGTCGAGTTGATCAATCCCGACGGCAGCGGCTTCGAAGTGAACGCGGGTCTGCGGATTCGCGGCGGCTACAGTCGCAACGATTTCAACCCCAAGCACGCCTTCCGCTTCTACTTCCGCAGCGACTACGGCGACGGCAAGCTCGAGTATCCGCTGTTCGGCGACGAGGGGGCCGGCGAGTTCGACGTGCTCGATCTACGGACCGAGCAGAACTATTCGTGGTCCAGCGGCGGCGACACTCAGAACACGTTTGTCCGCGAGGTCTTCGGCCGCGACACGCAGGGCGACATGGGGGACGAGTATACCCGCAGCCGCTACCACCATCTTTACATCAACGGCATCTACTGGGGCGTCTTCATGACCCAGGAGCGGGTCGAAGAGTTTTACAGCGAAACCTATTTCGGCGGCGACCAGGACGACTACGACATCGTGAAGTCCGGCCTGGGCGACGTCGGCGGCACCGAGATCTCCGAGGGGAACGACGTCGCTTGGCGGCAACTCTTCGACTACGGACAGGCGCTCGCCGCCAATCCCGTCGCCAACGCCAACGTCTACTGGACGATGCAGGGGCTCAACCCCGATGGTACGCGCAATCCATCGCTGCCGGTGCTCTTGGATGCCGAACAATTGGCCGACTACATGTTGATCATCTTTTATACGGGTGGATACGACACGGGTCTCTCGCGGTTTCTCGGCGACAACGCTGGCAACAATTGGTTCGGCATCTACGATCGGGTTGCGGCCGACGAAGGCTTTCAGTTTTTCATCCACGACAACGAGCACTCGCTCGGCGCCGAAAGCCCCAACACGCACGGCTCGCAAACCATCGATCGCACCGGCCCGTTCAATTTTGGCAATCAAAACAACATTGCGCAGTTCAATCCGCAATACCTGCATCAAGATCTGCTCGCGTTGCCGGAATACAAGCAGCTCTTCATTGATCGGGTGCAGAAATTCATGTTCAACGGCGGGGCGCTGACCGCTGCCGAAAACGTTGCCCGCTTCTTGGAGCGCAAGAATCAGGTCGACGCAGCGATCATCGCCGAGGCCGCCCGCTGGGGTGACTCGAAAACTGGTACTCCCCTGAACAAGGCGAACTGGCAGAACGAAATCAATTGGGTCGTGAACACTTATTTCCCGTCGCGCGGCAATACGGTGCTCAACCAGCTCCGCGTCGATGGCCTGTACACGACATTTTCCGCGCCCACTTTCAGCCAGCATGGCGGCTTGGTGCCGAACAACTATCCGCTCACGATGACTGCTTCGGCCGGCACGATCTATTACACGACGGACGGCGTGACCGACCCGCGGCTCATTGGCGGCGCGGTGAATTCGGCAGCGGCCGTCGTGCAATATATGGGCGGAGTGCCAATTTCCGGCGCGACCACCGTGATGGCCCGGCTGCGCACGGCCGGCGGCCAGTGGTCGGGCCTCGTCGAGGCGACTTTCTCGACCGTCACTCTGGCAGGCGACTACAACGGCAGCGGTGTCGTCGATCAGAACGACTACACCGTGTGGAAGTCAAATTTCGGCGCGACAGTTTTGGCCGGCAGCGGGGCGGATGGCAATGTGAACGGCGTTGTCGACGCGGCCGACTTCACGGTCTGGCGCGACCATCTGGGGGCGACGCTCTCGCCGGGCGCCGGCGCTGGCGCCGCCGCGCTGGCGATCGCGACGGAACCGGAAGTAGAAATAGAAGTCGCCGCGAGTCAGCTGCTGGTGTTCGTGTCGTCCGACAGCCTGCCAACGTTAAGCTTGGCGACACCGACCGTCTATTCGCGTCGCACCGCCATCGCCGGCCGGGGCGGGTTCGACAATTTGCTGGTGGCCGCGATGCGAACTGCCTCGAGCCGGATCTCCGAGCAGTCGCTCGATGTCGCGCTCGACAGCTTTGCGCCCTCCGATCACACCGATGGCGAGCTGCTCGCCGTCCTCGCGGCCGATATAGCTGGAATACCGGACATGCGGCCGTAACGCCGTTTCCGCCTGTCTGCCGCTGATAGCACGCCCGCCTCCCGACGCGAACGGCATTGACCGCGGCCTGCGTTTCTCCGTACTCTTCGCGACCTTTTGCAAGCAGCCTCTTGCAAACCGCCCTGATTGGCCGAGGAGAACTCCCCATGTCTGCCACGCTAGCAGCCGCGACTCAACATACACCGTCCACCGCCTCTGTCCCGATGCTCGATGTCTCGCGCGAGAACGACCGGCTCCGCGAAGATCTCGACGCCGCTATCGCCGAAGTCTGCCGCTCGGGCGCATTCGTCCACGGCCCGGCCTGCGCCCAGCTCGAAGCCGCGATCGCCAGATACTGCGGCACCGAACACGCCGTCGGCTGCGCCTCGGGAAGCGACGCGCTCTTGCTCCCGCTGATGGCGCTGGGCATTGGCCCGGGCGACGAAGTCATCATGCCGAGCTTCACTTTTTTCGCCACGGCCGGCGCCGTCTGGCGACTCGGCGCGCGGCCGGTCTTTGTCGACATTGACGCCGCGACATTCAATCTCAGTCCGGGCGACTTGATCGGCAAGATCACCACCAACACCAAGGCGATCATCCCGGTGCACCTCTTCGGCCAGTGCGCGGCGATGGACGAGATTCGCCAGATCGCGTCCGCCGCCCGCGGCATCCCGATCGTTGAAGATGCCTGCCAGGCGATCGGGGCCGAGTTCGGCGGCCGGCGAGCCGGTTCGCTCGCCACCTGCGGGGCCTTGAGCTTCTATCCGACCAAGAACCTCGGCGGCTTCGGCGACGGCGGCATGATCACCACCAACGATGGCGAACTGGCGACGAAGCTCCGCGTCCTCCGCGATCACGGTCAGCAACCGCGCTACTACCACCACTTCGTCGGCATCAACAGCCGGCTCGACACGCTGCAAGCGGCAGTGCTCGGCGTAAAGCTCCCGCATCTCGACGATTGGGCCGCTGCCCGAGAGCGGCACGCGGACCACTACGAAGCGGAGTTCAATCGTCGCGGTCTGGGCGCGCAGATCGTCACGCCGAAGGTGGCCGACGGTTGTCGTCACGTTTGGAATCAATACACCGTGCGCGTCACCAGCGGGCGCCGCGACGCGCTCCAGAAGCATCTTGCCGAACGGCAGATCGGTTCGGCCATCTACTACCCGGTGCCGCTGCATTTGCAGAAGTGCTTCGCCACGCTGGGCTACCGCGAAGGCAGCCTGCCGGCGACCGAGCGGGCCGCCCGCGAAGTGCTCTCACTGCCGGTGTATCCGGAACTGGATGCGGCCGAGCAGGACACGGTCATCGGCGCTGTCGCCAGCTTTTGCCAGGCGAAGAGTCGCGTGCCGGCCACGAGCGCGGCCTGAGCGAGCGAATTGCGCTAATCCTTCGCCCGCTTGATCTCGCTCGTGCGGCGGGCCGGATTGAGCGCTACCAAGAGGCCCAGAATTACGCAGAACAGCACCAGCGCCCACGATGCGCTGTAGGTGGAACCACCGGCTTGACCGACGAGCGGGTTCAACGGCGATAGCGCTAAAAGATTCATGAATTTCTAACCACAGAGGACACGGAGGTCACGGAGTCGATTTCTCCGGAACTTTTCTCTGTGCACTCTGTGACCTCTGCGGTGAATCGCTTTGATCTAAATCATGGTCCGTCTACTGCCATTCTAAACAGTTTGGCAGCGGCTGCCAATCGGTGGCGGTTAGGGAACGTGCCCCGGCAGCGGCTGGCGCGCAGTGCAGCATTTCGTCGAGCGAACGGGCGGCCCGGCGGAATTCGCCGACCGGCATGGCGACCGTGTCCCAACTCGCGGAAAGCGGTCGGGCGTGGGGTACGAAATCAGCCAGTTGCACGGCCACAAAGCCGTAGTGCGAACCGCGGAACTCGAACAACTGCTCGGGCGCGAGCGGCGACCGATTCCCCACCAGATGGTAGGCGAATACTAACAGCGGCAGGAAGCCGCTGCCGAAATGCCGCTCCCAGGCGGCGAGGCTCCGCAGGTCGTCGCGCGTCGACCAGTTTTTCCAATACTGCTGGTGCTCGTCGCCCGAGGGAAACCTTCGCCCCTTCACGTCGACCAGCCAGGACGGTCCGCTGGGCGGCGAGACGATGAAGTCGAGGCTCTTGAGCGACCCGTCGGGCACCAGGCTCCGCCGCGCTTCGTCGACCGCGATGTATGGCAACCGCTCGCGGCGCAAGTACGCCTCGAACGCGGCCTCATAATGG
>JANNTD010000213.1:0-3717 GCA_031403315.1 Planctomycetota bacterium | reverse complement strand
CGTGCCAGGATTCCCGCGCGACTCCTCTGCCGCGCACTTGATTCCCTACGCACGAAACCACCCAACAAGCCGAAGACAGCACCTGAACCCGGCCTCCAACCACCACGTAAAACTTGACGAAACCTAAGGGCGCTAGCCCCCGGTTTTGAAACTGCTTCCGGAGGTCAGAGGTCAGTGTCTCCGACCTTCGCTACTTTGCGCGAGACCCTTCGGCAACGAGGTGGAACATTCCATGCAACTCTATCGGACAATTCGAGGAAGAGTTTTGTCGCACACTCGCGGTGATTGGCTCGCGTTTTTACGTCGCTTTCGCGCGGACCAGGCGACAAATCGAACGCCAATTGTCGCCTCAAATCGCATTGTCGCCGGCACGGCCATTGCAAATCTCGAACCAGTCAAGACTTGCGACCACTCCCAAAAACACGCCCCGACAAAACGCGAAAAACTGCGAGCCCCGGCGCCAATTGTCGCCATTCGTCCGCGAACCCGACGACAAAACCTTTCAAACTTCTTGCCCCGAAGGAAACGGAGGCAGCAGAGTGGGTTCGAAGCGGGACCGAATGTTGGAGGTGCAGAAAACTTGACGCCTTCCAGTAAACCCCGGGGATTTCGCAAGACGACAGCGGTCGAAACTGACGCCTTCGTCACCTTCGTCGCGGCAAAATCCTGGCCACGAGTGGTCGCCTTCCCGGGATTAAGCGGCCGATCGATTCGGCGCCGCCATGTCATCCGCCACCGGCAACCGATGCAGCGATTTTGCGTGCTGCAGCTCCCACAGCCGCGCGTGCTTGAGGTGCGACAAGTACGCGATCAGTGCGCACACTTGCAGGCCTGCCAGTCCGTCCAAGAATCCCAGCCGCCACACAAAGCCTTGAAAGAATCGCAGCGGGGCCCGAAACATGAGCTGCGTGAAGCTCGCGCGACGCCCTGCTTGATGCCACACACCCGCCTGGACCGCGGCGTACCGCTGCAGCTTCGGCAGATACTGGTCGTACGACGTGCAGGTGTAGTGAATCAGCCGTTCGCGGAGCCAGCCGACGTTGCCGGTCGAAATCTCCACTTCGGCATGATCGGTCGGACCGACGTACCGGCCGGCATCGCGGCGAAACAGTCGCAGGCAGTCGTCGTTGCGCCAGGGTCCGAAGCGGATTGGATGGCCGAGAAAATGGTTGCGGCGACGGATGCGGTAGCCGTCGTGATTGGGCCGCTCGAGCAAGCGCGAAATCTCCGCCGCAAGTTCTGGCGTGATGCGTTCGTCGGCGTCGAGGATCAGCACCCAGGGATTAGCGGCTTGCGGGATGGCCCAATTCTTGAAGTCGCCCGACGTGCGGTACTCGCGCTCGATCACGCGGCAACCTAGCGCCCGCGCGATCTCGAGCGAGCCGTCGGTCGAGCCGCTATCGGCCACGAGCACGTCGGCCGCGAGTTGCTTCGCCGAAGCGATGCACGCACCGAGATGCTCGCGTTCGTTCTTACAGGGGATGATGACGGTCAGTGGGTGAAACATGTCGCGCAGACAACTTCTTCCATCCTTGGCTATGCGGCGGAGAGACTGGCCACACCGGTGTCGCAAGGGACGAGCCATTCCGTTTCAAATTCGTCGATGGGCTCCTGCCGCCGGTGCCGCGAACTGGCGTGCTGCAACTCCCACAGGCGTGCGTGCTTGAGGTAGGACAAATAGGCGATTAGCGCGCACACTTGCAGACCGGCGACGCCGTCCAAAAAGCCGAGCCGCCCGACGTAGCCCTGCAAAAAACGAAACGGCCCGCGGAACAGCATCTGCCGGACATTGGTGCGACGCCCTGCCTGGTGCCAGACACGGGCCTGCGTGGCCGCATAGCGCTGCAACTTGGGCAAGTACTGCTCGTACGAAGTGCAGGTGTAGTGGATCAAAAAGTTGTGGAGCGTGCCGACCGTGCCGCTGCGGAGCTTGGCGTGAGCATGATCGGTGTTGCCGACGTAGTGGCCGACGTCGCGCCGGAACAGTCGCAGGCAATGGTCGCGCATCCACGGTCCGAAGCGAATCGGGTGGCCGAGGAAATGGTTGCGGCGCGGTATCGAGTAGCCGGCATGCTGCGGCGCGTCGAGAATAGCGCGGATCTCGGCCGCCAGCGCCGGCGTCACGCGCTCGTCGCTGTCGAGCACCAGCACCCAAGAATTAGCCGCCTGTGGAATCGCCCAATTTTGAAAGTCGCCATACGTGCGGTACTCGCGCTCGATGACGCGGCAGCCGAGCGCCTCCGCGATTTCGATCGAGCTGTCGGTCGAGCCGCTGTCGGCCACCAGCACTTCGTCCGCCAGGCCCTGTGCCGAGCCGATGCACGCAGCGAGCTGCTCGCTCTCGTTCTTGCACGGAATGAGGACGGTGAGATGTTGACGCATGACAGCAGAAGTTCCGGAGCCTGGAATCACGATTCGGGGCGGCGGAGTTTAGCGGCAGCGGGAGTCCGGCGTCCAGATCAGACACAGGCCGAGAAGTGGCTTTGGAACGCCGTTTGCATTAAGGGGCAGATGAATGGTGTCCATGCGTTGAGCGATCTGGGGGCCGACCTTCCTTTACCGGCGAGGTCGGCCCCCTCCGCTATTTCTGGCCGGAATTTCGCCTTCGGCGGCAACACAGCAGGTGTTGCCAGGCCAATCGCCAAGCAAGAAGGCTGGTCGCGCGTCGATCGGTTCGACCGATTCTCAACCACGCGCGCGAGTCATCCAGACGACCATTGCCAGACTTGTGAGCGCCAGCAACCAAGTCGATGGCTCCGGCACGGTGGGGTACTGGAAGATGTCGAGCGTCCCCAAAAATGTGTCGCCCGGGAGCAATGGATCAAGCCCCTCGTAGATCAAGCGCTTATTGAACCGCAACAGCGTACCCGGGGGTATTGGATCGAACGTAACATCGATCTTGCCTCCTTCAAACAGTGTGGGATCGGTAAACGTGACGGTCAAGCCGGGGACCGTCACACCACTGGCATAGTGAAAGCTGGGTTCACCCGATCCTGCGCGATCGTCGAGCCAGCGCCAACCGGGTTGCATGATTTCTTCATGCCAGTCTGTCCAAGGCACGGTGCCGCCGACTTTGACCCATTCGGAAACGCCGAAGATCATCAGCGCGGGAAAGCCGGTGTCGCTGGCTGCGAATTCACCACCATCGATGCCAACGAGCCGCTTATGCCACCGCCCGGCCGTCGGATCGTGCGCTATTTCCTGAAAACCAAACGCCGCAGGAAACGAGCCATCGTCGACCACCCAACCGGTGCCCGCCAAATTATAGCTGCTCGTTGTTGAAGGACCCGACCCGCCGCTTGCGCCAAACGGCGGAGCCGCGTACAAGTGCCCAACCCATCCAACAACCACCAGCGCCATCAGCATGGCGCGAATCGCAGCGGCGCGATGAACGACAATTGCGCGGTGGGAACCAACCGAAAAGAAAATCGAAGTCAGCCGATCGAAGAGCGCAATACGAACAGTCATGAGTCTACCTCGCCGGAGAATTGTGCTGTCGACGCAACCTCTTTCTCTATTCCGACGAGTGCTTGGAACGATGTGTAGACTACAGCAACGGACGACGCGTAGCAAACATTTGGTAACTACATACTTGGCTCATCAAAGA
Organism: Planctomycetota bacterium; assembly: GCA_031403315.1. GTDB lineage: Bacteria > Planctomycetota > Planctomycetia > Pirellulales > Lacipirellulaceae > DASYDU01. Next base: position 110 of record JANNTD010000213.1, on the reverse strand, counting down.
TGAACACGCTCATTTCTTACGCTTGGCTGCTTTTTTCTTGTGCTTCGCCACTTCGGCGTCAAGCTCGCGCTTGGGCACTTTCGATAGCGGTCGCAGCAACTTTTGGAATT
>JANNTD010000212.1:0-1391 GCA_031403315.1 Planctomycetota bacterium | reverse complement strand
GTCAAGATTCTGCGGCCGGGCGTGGAAAAACGGTTCCAGAACGATCTCGACAGCTATCAGTTTGCGGCCCGGCTGGTCGAGCGCTTTGTGCCACCTGCCCGCCGTCTCAAGCCGACTGCCGTGATCGACAACCTCGCGCGGACAACCGCGCTGGAGATGGATCTGCGGCTGGAAGCTGCCGCCATCTCCGAGATGGCCGACAACACCAAAGCCGAGACCGAATTTCGCGTTCCCGAGGTCGATTGGCGGCGGACGCAGCGCCGTGTCATGACGATCGAATGGATTGACGGCACGCCGATTTCGGATATTGCGGCATTGACCGCCCAGGGGCGCGACCTCAAGGCCTTGGGCATGACCGTGCTGCGCTCGTTCCTGCGCCACGCGATGCGCGACGGATTTTTTCACGGCGATATGCATCAGGGCAACCTATTCGTCGATCCACAGGGTCGTCTCGTTGCCGTCGATTTCGGGATCGTCGGGCGCTTAGGCCCGCGCGAACGCCGGTTTCTCGCCGAGATCCTGTTCGGGCTGATTACCCGCGACTATCGCCGTGCGGCGCAGGTGCATTTCGATGCCGGCTACGTGCCATCACACCAATCGGTCGAAGTATTCGCTCAGGCGATGCGGGCGATCGGCGAGCCCATCCACGGCCGCACTGCCGATGAAATATCGATGGCCGACCTGCTGGGACAGTTGTTCGCCTACACCGAGCTATTCGACATGCAGACCAGGCCCGAGCTGATCCTGCTGCAAAAGAGCATGGTGATCGTCGAGGGCGTTGCCCGTTCCCTCGATCCGGCGTTGAACCTGTGGAGTGCTGCCGAACCGATCGCGCGCGAGTGGGTCGACGCCAACTATGGCGTTGTCGGTCGCTTGAAGGACGCGGGCGAAGGTGCCGAGGCCATGGGGCGCATCCTGGCCGAAATACCACGCCTGTTGGATCAGGTGGAGCGCTCGGCAACCTCGTTCGCCGACATGGCGGGTCATGGGCTAAGGCTCGATGACCATACGATCACGCAGCTGGCCGAAGCTCAAGGTCGGGTCCGCATCCGCCAGCAGCGCGACTGGCTGGTGGCAGCGTCAATCGCCGCTGGCATCGCGTACGCGGTTTATGTTTGGATGACCTGAGCGTCCCAGCGCGTGGCCACTCCTCGTTAAGGAACCGATCACCACGCACGACATTGAAAACGTCAGCTAGTTACTGCTTCGGTGGCTGGGCACCAGCAGGCGCTGTTTTTTCGGCCTCGACTTGCTTCTTCACCTCTGGATCGATGTATTCGAGGCTGGCCTTGGTCCGCAACCCATCAAGCAGTTCCTGGGCTTTGCGATGCATCAGTGACGCCATGATCTTGTCCTTGACCTCGGCGAACTCAGGAATCTTCGGTGACGGT
>JANNTD010000211.1:0-12117 GCA_031403315.1 Planctomycetota bacterium | reverse complement strand
TGCTCGCAGATCTGGTTGCGAACTTCCGGGTGGAAGATTTCCGCCCCGCCGCCGGGCAGGCTGCCGAGGCCGGCTTCGATCATGTCTTCGAGCACCTCGCGGACGCTCTTGTCGGCGAGTCGGCAAAACCAGTCGATCTCGACCGGTGTCCAGGCCTTGAGGTGCAGCTCGGGGTACGCCTCGTGCAGCATGCGGATGATATTGAGATACCAGTCGTATTTTCGCTGGTGGTGCAGGCCACCGACGATGTGCATCTCGGTGCAGCCCGCCGCATGCGCCTCGGCCCCGCGAGCGAGGATCTGCTCGTCGCTCATCGCGTAGCCCTTCGAGTCGCGCAGGTTCGAGCGGAACGCACAGAACGTGCAGCGATAGACGCAGACGTTGGTGGGGTTGAGGTGCGTGTTGATGTTGTAGTAGGCGAAGTTGCCGTTCTTCCGCTCGCGGACCAGGTTCGCCAGCTCGCCGAGCTCGGGCAAAGGCACATCGGGACATTCGAGCACGAGGCCATCGTCGAACGTAAGCCGCTCGCCGGCTTCGACTTTCTCGCGGATGGGGCGGAGCAGCAGTGAAGAGGTTCGCAACGATATCACGCGTTGGCCTCCGCGAGTAATGTCTCGATCCGCCCGATTAACGGTTCAAGATCATCTTGGATCGCGTCCCACAGAATCCGCATGTCGAGTGAATCGTAGCCATGAACCAGGACATGTCGAAATCCGATAATCCTGTTCCAGGAGTCAATCCGTTCGGCAATGATTGGGTGGATTCTATGGAGTTGATACAAGGCTTCGCCAAGCACCATCAACTCTCGCTCGACCGCGGATCGCGTTGGCCGGTCGTTCTCCAGATCGTCGAGCGATTTGTCCGCCATGAATTGCAGCACAAACGTCGCGCGGTCCAACATGTCCGTCAAGTATTTTCGCGGATCAGGCTGCATAGAACAACTTGCGAGTACGATTGACCGATTCTATGAAATACGGATTGCGCATGGCCGTCGCATCCACTAAATCGACCTTTCGCCCAAAGAGATCAGCTAATGCAAACTGCAGGTCAAAATACTGGTGAAACGCGTTTGTCCCCGGCGGGCGACTAAACTCGACCAAAAAGTCGAGATCGCTACGCTCGGGATCGAACGACCCGTCAACCGCCGAGCCAAACACTTCCAGCCGGGATACGGTGAATTGCCGACAAATGCTTTCGAGTTGATCGCGTTTGTCTTCCATGCGCGACAGAATTGCGGATGAATCGCTCATTGTTCCCGTCCCCAGGCTTTGCGTGAGCGTCTCTGCTCTCACCGTAACCTTGATTATTATCCACCGCCCAACCAGAGGTCCAGAGTAGCAACCGCAAACACGCCCAGGCTGATCACCGCATTGACACGGAAAAAGGCGAGATTGACGCGAGAGAGGTCGTCGGGCAGCACGAGAGAGTGCTCGTAAACGAGCAACACCGCCACGGCCGCGATACCCGTCCAATAGATCCAACCAAGCGGCGGGTATACGAGCGGCAGGCACGCCAAGAGGGCGATCGTGGCGACGTGGCAGGCTGCCGCGAGGCGGAGGGCGCCGGGGACGCCGAGCCGCACCGGCACGCTGTGGAGCTTCAAACGCGTGTCGGCGTCGTAGTCCTGGCAAGCGTAGATGATGTCGAACCCGGCCACCCAGCTGAGGACCGCCCCGCCGAGGACGAGGGCCGACAGCAGATCGGTGGGATTGGTGACCACGACGTCGCCGCGTATGGCTATCCACGCGGCCACTGGCGAGAGCGCGAGCGCCGCACCGAGCCAGAAGTGAGCAAGCGACGTGAAGCGCTTTGCGTAGCTGTAGCCGGCGAGGAAGGTGAGGACAGGGACCGCAAGGTAGAGCGGCAGGCGATTCGGCAGGAACAGGAGCGTTGACGCGACGAAACCGATCGCGCTCGCGGCGGCGAAGAGGCAGACGCTCGTGACACTGAGAGTGCCTGCCGGCAGATGGCGGCCGGCGGTGCGAGGGTTTTCGGCGTCGAGCCGGCGGTCGGCGAGCCGATTGGCGGACATCGCGAAGCTGCGGGCGGTGACCATGCACAAAAGGATGCCGAGGAGTTGCTGCCAACGATACGGCGAAAGCTGCCACGCCATCACCGCCGCCAACAGTGCGAACGGCAGTGCGAAGATGGTGTGGGAGAAGCGGATGAGCTCGAGCAAGTGGCGGATGGTGCGGCGCATTTACACGTTGTGAGAGACCGTCAGCACGGGGTCGAGGACGACCCGGCTCGCTCGAATCACTTGTCGCCCCAGCGTTTGGTGAGCGTTTGTTCGATGCCGAGTTGGTCGCAGATGCGCGCCGTCACGAAGTTCACGAGGTCGCTCACGTCGCTCACTCCGTGGTACCAGCCGGGCGAGGCGGGGAGCACGACCGCGCCCGCTTCGGTGACGCGGCGCATGTTGTCGATGTGGGCGAGCGATAGCGGCGTCTCGCGCGGGACGAGCACCAACTTGCGGCGTTCCTTCAAGTGTACTTCGGCGGCTCGCTGAATGAGGTTGCCGGCCGCTCCGGCGGCCACCGCGCTCAAGGTCGTGCCGCTGCATGGGCAGATCACCATGCCGCCGGTGAGGAACGAGCCGCTCGCCATCGGAGCGATGAAATTCTGCCAGTGAAAGTACTCGACCTTTCCGCGGGCGTCGGCGGTGGGGAGCAGGCTTTCGAGGCGAAAATCGTCAAGGTCGACGATGATGCCGAGTTCTTGGCGGATCACGTCGCGGCCCGAGGGACTCACCGAGAGGTGCACGTCCCGGCCGCTCGCGCGGAGCACTTCGAGCAACCGCACGGCATAGATTGCGCCGCTCGCGCCCGTGACGCCAATGCAGATGGGGTGATTCATGGTGCCGGTTTCGCTCCCACATAGAGTGTTGCCACGCCGAGAGTGAGCGGGTAGCAGTGAACGTTTTCGAGGCCTGCGGCGCGCATGCGTTCGGCGAGCGCTTCGCCCTGTGGAAACTGGCCGACGCTTTCGGGCAAGTACTCATAGGCGGCGGTTGAATTGCGGGCAAAGAATTGTCCAATACGCGGTAGTACGTTGCGAAAGTACCAACCGTAGACTGCCTTAAACGGCTGCCAGGTGGGCGACGAGAATTCGAGCACGGCGATGCGCCCGCCGGGCGCGGCAACGCGGACCATTTCCACCAGGCCGCGATCGGTGTCGGAGACGTTTCGCAAACCGAACGCGACCGAGACGATCTGGAATGCGTTCGAGGGCAGCGGCAGCGATTGGGTGTCGGCCTCGATAAACGTGATCCGGCCGTTGGCTCCCGCCTTGGCCGATTTTTGCCTGCCGATGGCGAGCATCTCGTGACAGAAATCGGCGGCGACGATGTTGAGTCGCTGGCCAGCTGCGCGGTCGAACGCGAGTGCCAAGTCGCCGGTGCCGGTGCAGACGTCGAGGATCGGGAGCCGGCCCTCCGGCCGCACACACCGCACGGTTCGCCATCGCCAATAGTGGTCGATGCCGAGCGAGAGCAGGTGGTTCAAAAAATCGTACCGCCCGGCGATTTGGCCGAACATCCGGCGGACGCGTTCGGGGGATTTGTCGACGGGTGAGGACAAGAGGTCAGAGGTCAGAGGTCGGAGGTCAGATAATGTGGGCATTTGGCCGCGTCGCTTGCGACGCGCTCTGATTGCGGCTATCCCAATAGAGCCATTTCCGCCACAATTTCAACCGCACAAACGAGCGTTGATTCACATGCAGGAAGTCCGAGTCCACAATTTGCCGCGACAAATCGCCCTCAGCGAGCTCGCGGGGAGCACGGTCGTGGTGATCGACCTGCTGCGGGCCACCTCGACCATCTGCCAGGCGCTGGCGGCGGGGGCGACGGAAGTGGTGCCGTTTTTGGAGATCGAGGAGGCCCTGGCCGCGGCGGCGAAGGATCGGGCGAACGTCGTGCTCGGCGGCGAGCGGCACGGGAAGCGGATCGACGGTTTCGATCTGGGCAATTCGCCGTCGGAGTACACGCCGGAGTCGGTCGCGGGGCGGCGCGTATTCATTACCACCACCAACGGCACGCGGGCCCTCGACCATGCCCGCCAGGCTGCGCGAGTCATTCTGGGATCATTCCTGAACCTCTCGGCGGTGGTTGCGTCACTTCAGGAAGCAACACGGGTCGACATACTTTGTGCGGGCACCGGTGGCCAGGAGACACAAGAAGATATTCTGGCAGCGGGAGGTATTGTACACCGCCTTTGCTATCTGCCTGACGCTGATTTTCACCTGAGCGATTCAGCAGCGATGGCAGGACGCGATTGGAGCCTGGTGATGACAAAGGCCCAACTGGCGGGCCGTTCATGCGAGTCTCAAATTGCCCTCACACTTCGCGAAACTGCCGGCGGCATGAATTTATTGTCGATTGGGCATGATCACGACCTCGTCGACTGCGCTCGCATCGACGCGCTTTCCGTCGTGCCGGAGCTCGATATTCCGGCCTGGCGAATCACGGCCGGTTAGGCGTATCTCTGCTGCGGTAGACGCTTGCTAACGAACGGCTGTAAAATGATCGTTTCCAAAAAATCAATGCAAAGCAAACTCACCACAGAGGACACAGAGAGCACAGAGAAGGGAGATTTGATCGCATGTTCTCTTCCTCCGTGTCCTCTGTGCCCTCTGTGGTGAAATAATCGTTCCCAATTGAGCGAGATCGGTAAATTTCATCATGGACATGGACAAATTAGTAGCCCTTTGCCGGCGGCGGGGGTTTCTGTTTCAGTCGAGCGAGATCTACGGCGGCCTGAATGGCTTCTGGGACTACGGCCCGCTGGGCGTTGAGCTGAAGCGGAACGTCAAAGAGGCCTGGTGGCGCGACATGGTCGCCGCCCACAACGAGCTGGTTACACCGGCCGGAGCGCCGACCCCCTACGCTATGGTCGGCCTCGACTGCTCGATCATCATGCACCCGCAGGTCTGGAAATGCTCCGGCCACTACGACCTGTTCTGCGACATGATGATCGATTGCCGCGAATGCAAAGGGCGGTGGCGGGCAGATCACCTGCAATCGGCCGAATGCCCGCGGAAGCCGAGCAAGCATCCGGGCGAATTCGACAAGTGTCAGCTCACGGAGCCGCGCGAATTCAATTTGATGTTCAAGACGATCGTCGGCGCGATGGGCACTGAGGAAGACGCGGCCTTCTTGCGGCCGGAGACGGCTCAGGGCATCTTCGTCAATTTCAAAAACGTCACCGACAGCACGCGGGTGAAGATTCCGTTCGGCATCGCGCAGACCGGCAAGAGTTTTCGCAACGAAATCACGCCGCGGAATTTTACGTTCCGCTCCCGCGAGTTCGAACAGATGGAGATCGAGTTTTTCTGCCACCCCAGCACATCGCGCAAGTGGTACGAATACTGGCGCGATCGGCGGTTGGCGTGGTACACGGGGCTGGGCCTGTCGAGCGAACGGCTGCAACTCCGCGAGCACGCCCAGGACGAACTGAGCCACTACTCGTGCGGCACGGCCGACATCGAGTATTCGTTTCCGTTTTTGGCGGCCGGCGAATACGGCGAGCTCGAAGGGATCGCCCACCGCGGCGACTTTGACTTACGAAGCCACATGGAAGGCAAACTCGTAAAAAACGCCCAGGGCTGCCTCGAAGTGGAGCTCGGCGCGGACGGCAAACCGAAACACAAAGGCAGCGGCCGCGACCTCACGTACCGCGACGACCTGACAAACGAGCGATTCACGCCACATGTAATCGAGCCCTCGGCCGGGGCCGATCGGGCGACGCTCGCGTTTTTGTGCGAAGCGTATCACGAAGATTCCGCACCCGACGACAAGGGCGACATGCAGACTCGCACGGTGATGAAGTTTCATCCGCGGATCGCGCCGGTGAAAGCGGCCGTATTCCCGCTGGTGAAAAAGGACGGCATGCCTGAGGCGGCGCAGGAGCTTTACGGTGCATTGAAGAAGCGGTTCAATGTGTTTTACGACGAGAAGGGCGCGGTCGGCCGCCGCTACCGCCGCCAGGACGAAGCCGGCACGCCGTTTTGCATCACCGTCGACGGCCAGACGCTCGTCGATAACACGGTCACGATCCGCGACCGCGACTCGCTCAAGCAGTGGCGCGTGAAGACGGCCGACGTGGTCGAAGAGATCGCGCGGCGTGTGGAAGGATAAGCGTCACGGAGTGTCGCGCGATCCCTGCGCTACCACTGGCCATTGAGCCGTGTGGCCAGTTGATCCAACTGGCCCCTGAGGTTGGTGAGCAACATTTGCGGGCTGGCGCCGCGGACGAGCTCGGCGTAGAAGGCCGGAGCGCCGCCGCTGCGCATCGCGGTGAGGGCGTCGGCCGTACGCTGAAGTTGGCCGAGGTCGGCGTGGACATCCTGCAATTTGTGGCTCGCGTAACGGCTGTTGCGCCAGAGCCGCGTCACCACGAGCACCAGGCCGAAGATGAGAACTCCCTGGCCAGCGAGCGTGAGCGCCAGCGCGTGGTCCCAGTAGTCCGAGCCGCCGTGGGCGATTGACCAGGCGATTGTGCCGAGGCCGGTGGCGAGCGTCGTGAACCCGATGAAGGTGACGAACCAGGCGACGAATTGGCCGAATTCGGGGCTGGGCGAGTTCGCCGTCGGAGTCGGCCTGTTGTAGCTGCCCGGATCGATGATCGGCGAGGCGGTTTGCTCGGCCAGGTCGGCAAACAAGTTTTGCGGTGAATCGACGCGGCGCTGTGGGCCGGCGGTATCATGCCGCAGTTTGCGGCCGAGCTCGCGGGTGCGGCGGCGTAATTGCCAATCGTCGGCCACGAGCGGCGGGCGGCTGTCGACCACTTCGAGCGCGACCTCATCGTCGAGCGCAATGCCGGCTTCGCTGATGCCAACCGCGTGCGGCGGAGGCAGCGCGCTGTGGCAGCGGGTGCAGGCTAGCTTGGTCGTGCCCGAGCGGCCAATCGCCGGCACATCTTGTTGGCAGTTGCTACACCACATGATTCGTTGGCAGTTCGCAGAGGAGAGAATCGAAGAGCGTTGCGACTCGCGAGCATTGCCAGCACGCACATTGAGCGCTGGATGCACGGAGTCGCGCTTCTGACATCGGCTGTCGGTCGCGTAAGACTGTAGCGATTTGGCAAGATTTAACGACGCGCGACCCATGAGCGGGAGCGAGTAGCCGGCGAGCTATGTCTCGCCGGTGCTCAATCCGATGGCTCGTACCACTCACCGCGGAGCCAGGCGACCAAGAGATCGAGTTCCACGGGGCTGAGGCGGTTGGCGGCCGGGTCATCGCTCTCAGCGAAGGCGGGCATGCGGTCGTTTGTGTCGGGATAGAACCGCTTGTGCTCAGGATTGCTGATGAAGGCCCGCAGCCACTCGGCCGACGCATAGCCAGTGAGATCGGGCGCAAGACCCAACACGCCGTCGTCGTGGAACTTGTGACAGTCGACGCAGGAAAACTCTTCGACGATCGCAGTGCGGCCGGCGGCGATCCGCTGGTCGAGATCGGCGATCATGCCGACGTTTTGTGCCGCCTCGGCGGCGAGCGCGTAGGCAACGTTTTCGATCTTTTCACGTTGCTCGGCCCGCGCCTTATCGTCGAGATCCGCAATAGCATCCGGGCCGAAGGTGTCCTCAACCCAGATCGCCATTTCGCCCTCCTTGAGCTTGGTGTTGCCAAAGTAGTGCGGGCCGACAATTTGCTGCGGATCGAGAATGCCGAGCACCCAATCGCGGCTGCCGAAGCCCCACACGTTCGATGCGGTCGGATGCTCGACCTCAATCGCCTGCGACGGGTCGGAGGCCGGGCCATCTAACGGCGCGTGGCTGTGGCAGGATGCGCAGTGTTGTTGGAACAGCTTGGGGCCTTGGATTTTGGCGTCGGCGCGGAGCATCGAGAGCGCCCCGGTCGGCGGGATTCCGCTCGGCGAACCGGCGAGCACGACGGCCCGCTCGGCCTTGGCATGGGCGTCGGCGACTGCGGCGAGAAAATGCTGTGAGTGTTCAGTGTCGCCATTCAAGTCGGCACGCAGGGCGAGCGCGGTCAGCGCGCCGGCGCCAATCAGTAGGGCAAAGGTCCACATCACGTTGAAGCGGTGCCCGAGTTCCCAGCGGCCGACGATCGGCATCAGGAACAACGTCAACATGATCAAGCCCGGGACGATGATCGCACCGACGATTGGCGGGAATTCTTCCAAATACTTGAGAAGCTGGAACAAAAATAGGAAGTAGTTTTCAGGCCGGGCAGCAGAGTAGTTTTCCGCGGGGTCGGCGGGGGCGCCCAATTCGGCCCCAAACACATCGCCGGGCGGCAGATCAACCGCCGCACTCGAATAGTTGCGGAACACCAGCACCAGCACGACAACCATCACCGCCATGCAGGCAATCGCGTCGCGGAGCACCTGCTCGGGCCAAAAGGTTGTGTCGGGCTTGGAGTATGGCTCGCGGGCCTTGAGGCCGTGGCGGCGGAAGAGGGCGACGTGAATCGCGGTGCAAACGATCAAGAGCCCCGGCAGCACGCCGGCGTGGAGGGCGAAGAACCGGGTGAGCGTGTGGTGGCCGTACTCGCTGCCGCCCACGAGCAGTTTCTGCAGTGAGATGCCGACCACGGGTACGAGCGCGATCATGTTCGTCGCGACCTTCGTGGCCCAGTAGCCTTTTTCGTCCCACGGCAGCAGGTAGCCGGTGAGCGCGAGCCCGAGCACCAACTGCATCATGATGAGGCCAATCCAGAAATTGATCTCGCGTGGCGCGCGATAGGCCCCGTCGACGATCACTTGTACGAAGTGGATCGCCAAAAGCACGACCATCGTGTGGGCCATGAAGTGATGCACCCCGCGGAGCAACCAACCGCCCGTCATGTCGTGCTGGATGTAGTAGACGCTTTCCCAGGCGGTCTGGGCGCTGGGACTGTACGCGGCCCAGAGGATCACGCCCGTGATAATCTGCACCACAAACGCGAATACGAGCGTGCTACCCCAGACGTAGCGCCACCGCGCCCCGCCGGGAATATGCTCGAAGAGTGCGTCGTGGACGAGCCCGCGGTAGCCGGTGCGGTCGTCCAGCCAGGCGAGGAAGCGGCTCATCCAATGAGAGTCCTTTCCGCGATGCCGGTGCGAAACCGGGCACATTCGACCCAAATCTCCTTCTGGTCACCGTTCTCGACGAGTTTTACGGCGAGCGGGTCGAGACCGCGGAGGCTCGGGCCGAAAAGTTTCGCTCCGTCCTTGGCGAAGGCGCTAGCGTGGCAGGGGCACTCGAATTCGCCGGCCGGCTGGTTGTAGTCGACGGCGCAACCAAGGTGCGGGCAGACGCTCGCGAAGGCGGTGATCTTGGGGCCCGCGGGGGTGTCGGAGCGGGCAAGGAACGCGGTGCCGACGCGCTGGGCGGGCGAACGGGTCCAGGCATCGACGACGTCGTCGGTGAGGGCAAATTGGTGGGGAATGCCGTCGGCCGGAAGCACGTCGAGCGGGCCGATGCGGACGTATTTTATGGCGTCGTCGGCGCCAGCGTCGGCCGCCCCTTTCGCGCGGCGGCGGAGTGGATCAAGGAGTACGCCGAGCCCGGCCGCAAACGGAAAGATGGCCACGATGCTGCCGATGACAATTGCCGCGGCGCTGGTCAGAAAAGAACGACGCGGAGCAAGCGGCGGCTCGGCCAGCGGTGAATCGACGACGTGCTTCATGCGCGTATTCTAACCGAAATGTGCCCGGTGGCAGTTAGTGCGAGTCGCACGGACATGTAGCGGTCATGTTGTCGTGTTTTCAAGCCCCAAGCGACGAAAAATCCGCTACATTTGAGCGAAACGCGCTCTAGAGCGCTTTGCCGACCGCCGCGGTAAGGGCCGCCACGGCGGGTGCCAGCGGGCCGGGGTAGCGAACGCCGGAGGCCGCGGCGTGGCCGCCACCGCCAAATTGTTCTGCGACTTTGCGGACGTCGAAGCCGGTGCGGCTGCGGAGGCTAACTTTCGTTTCCTCGGGCCCCAGCTCGAGGAACAACAGGGCGACCTCGACGCCGACAATGCCCAAGAGCCGATTGACCACGTCTTCGGTGTCGGTCGCTTCGGCCCCGGTCTCGGCGAGATCCCGCGGTGTGGCGGCGCTGTAGATCAGTCGGCCGCCGAGCTCTGTTTTCGTGGCGCTCAAAATGCGGCCTTGGAGGTGTAAGCGAGCGAGTGTGTTTTGTTCGTAGAGTGCCGAGAAGATCGCGGACGGTTTCGCGCCCGAGTGGACGAGCCGGCCCGCGGCGGCGTAGGTCAGCGCGGTCACCGAGTTGAACCTGAACCAACCTGTGTCGGTGGCAATCGCGGCGAAGAGCGGCGTCGCCATCTCGGGTGTCACCGTCACGCCTAGCGCGTCGATAGCCGCGAGCACCAGTCGGCCGGTCGCTTCGGAATCGGTGTCTTTGAACGCGACGGCGCCCATGTCGTCCTGGCTGACGTGATGATCAATCACGACTTTCTTGGAGGCGGTGTTGCGAACCACGTCGGCCATCGGTCCGAGCTGGGCCCAAGCGCTCGTGTCGAGCACCACCATCACGTCGGACCGAAAGTCGGCTGCCTGCAGGTCGCGGCCGAGGACCGAGACGTCGTGCTGCGGATCGATGAATGCGATGTGCGGCGGCACAGCATCGCCATTGACGATGCGGACCTTTTTCCCGAGCGCCCGCAGCGCAAGGGCCAGCGCCAGCTCGCTGCCGATCGCGTCGCAATCGGGGCGCATGTGGCTGGTGAGCACAAACGAGTTGTGCTCACGCACCGTTTCAACAAAAGGCCGCCAGTCGATGGGCATGGAGGAGGGGTCAGAGGTCAGAAAAATCAACTGCTCGCGATGCGTTTTGCTTCAGCCACGTCGGCTCTGAGTTGCTCGACCAGCGCATCGACGGATGGGAAAGGCCGAATGTCCCGCAACCGGGCCAGGAAGTCAACCTCCATCGGTTGTCCGTAGAGCGATTCGTCCTGGCCGATGAGGTGGACTTCGACGCGGATCGATTCGTCGCCAAACGTGGGGCTGGTGCCGAGGTTGTTTGCCGCCTGCCAACGTTCGCCCGAAACCCAGGCCCGGCCGGCGTAGACACCCACAGCCGGCAGCAGCGTGTCGATGCCCGCGAGGTTCGCGGTGGGAAAACCGATCTTCGCCCCCCGGCCGGCGCCATGCGTCACGATCCCGCGGATGCGATAGGGTTGGGACAGGAGCCGGTTCGCTCCGCCCAGGTCGCCGGCGGCGATCAGTTGCCTGACCCGCGAACTGGAGACGAGCGCGCCGTCGACTTCCACCGGCGGCACGACGTCGAGCGAGATGCCCGCCACCGATGTCAGTTCTTGCAGCCGGCCGATCGTGCCTTCGCGATTGTGGCCAAAATAAAAGTTCGAGCCTTCGACCATCGCTTTGGAGGCCAGTGTGCCGCAGACGATCCTTCCGAAAAATTCCTGGGCCGACAGGTTGAGCAGCGCTTGGTCGGTCGGGTAGGCGACGATCCAGTCGACGCCGCTGGCCTTGAGCAATTGGGCCTTGCGTTCGGTCCAGGTCAAGGGCGGCGGACACTGCTCGGGCCGCAGCAGCCGCACCGGATGCGGATCGAACGTGAACACGATCGCCGGGCCGCGGACCGCTTTCGCCCGCTCCAACAGCCGTCGCACGATCGCCACATGTCCGCGATGCACGCCGTCGAAATTGCCGATCGCCACGGCACCGCCACGGGCCTCGACGGGGAAGTCCTTCAATTGGCGGATAATGTGCATGGGGAAGGGGACAGGATACAGGGGACAGGATACAGGGATAAAGTGTTCGGCATTAGGAGCAGAGAATTGTCTCTGTCCCCAGTATCCTGTTCCCCGTATTCCTCGGCCCGCATCCTACCCCAACAAGAGCGGTGCGTCATCCTCGCCGTCGCGGTCTTCCCACTGGCGGCGGACTTCCGAGAGGCCGTAGACGCAGAGGTCGAACTGCTCGCTCAGCCGCTTGAGAATGTCGGCGGGGGCGGTTTCCTTTTCGACGGGAATCGTGCTGGCGATCCAGTAGGCCCGCTTGCCTTGTTGTTGGTAGTCGAGGAAGGCGTCTTTGCCGCTGCGTCGCATGCCGTCGGCCACCTCGGGGTAGACGCCGGTCCAAAACAGCGTGAAGTCGCCGATGTGGCGGTGGACCTGCTGCCGGGCGGAGCCAGCGCGGTGCTCGG
>JANNTD010000210.1:0-14942 GCA_031403315.1 Planctomycetota bacterium | reverse complement strand
TATGCGCTGGCGGAGCGGTTTTCGTTTCCGGCGTTTCACTGGTTGGCGTTCGCCGTGATGGTGACCGGGGTCGTGAGCTTCGCGCTGCAATTGGTGTTGGGCAAGTTGGTCGTCTTGAGCAGGTTCGGTTTCAGTCTGACGGAAGTCCTTTCGGATGCGTTGGGGCTGGTGGTGAGTCTCATCGGTCTGGTGCTGACGACCCAGGCGGCGACAGAGAATTCCAGCTTCACGTCGAGCGCGTCGGCCGTGATCTCCGCCTGCGCGGTGGGAGGACTGCTGGGCTTGATCTTTTACGTTTGGGGGCAGCGGCAGGAGTTGCAGGCCGTCGAGGGCCGAAGGAAGGCCGCCGCGGTCAAACCGGCCGCCACCGATCGTCAGTTACGTACCTGATCGCGACGCCAAACGCGAAAACCGGCGTCCTTGGAGGTCTGCCGCCGCGCGGTTACACTTGCTGCATTGAGAAATTGGGGCGCGGTTGGGGCCCGGTTTTTCCGGCGAAGCGATCGGCGAGGCGACCAGCGAGGCGCGGCGGGGACTGTTGTGCTGTTTCAACTCGAAGACGTCACCAAGACCTACGGCCCCGTCACGGCGCTCAACCAGCTCTCGGTCGCGGTGCCGACCGGCGCGATCGGGCTTTTGGGGCCGAACGGCTCGGGCAAGACGACGATGATCCGCGCGTTGTTGGGGCTGATCGCGCTCGAGAGCGGCTCGGGTAGCGTTTTGGGAATGGACATCGGCCGGCGGCAGCTCGACATTCGCCGCGACGTTGGCTTCGCGCCCGAGGATGAGTGCCTGTTTCCGCACGTGGTCGGCATCGGGTTCGTCGCTTACGCGGGCGAATTGGTCGGCATGCGGCGGACCGATGCGTTGCAGCGGGCCCACGAAGTGCTCGACTACGTCGGGCTCGGCGAGGCCCGCTACCGCAAGGTCGAGTCGTACTCGACCGGCATGAAACAGCGGCTCAAGCTGGCCTCCGCAATCGTCCACGATCCGAAGTTGCTGGTGCTCGACGAGCCCACCAACGGCATGGACCCCGCCGGTCGGCAGGAAGTGCTCGATCTTACGCGCGATCTGGCGCACAACAAGGGCATGAGCGTGCTGTTTTCGAGCCACTTGCTCCCCGACGTCGAGTTCGTCTGCGACTACGTGATCGTGCTGGGCGCGGGACGGCTCTTGGCTGAGGGAAAAATCCAGGAACTCAAGCAAGTTCACTATCAGAGTTTCGAAGTCCGGCTGAAGGCCGACATGGGGCCGTTCGCGCGGCGGCTCGCGGCGGTGGGCTGCTCGGTCGCCGAGCGCGAGGACGTGCTCGTAGTGGGGATTCCCGATGGCCAGTCGCCGCGCCTGTTGTGGGAAGCCGCCGCCGGCGAAGGCGAGCAAATTCGCTATTTGCGTCCCCAGCGAAGCACCCTCGAGGAAGTGTTCCTCGATGCGGTGAACAATACGGGGGAGCGCGGATAATGCCGATCTTCGATCAAGGATATCAGCACTGGTCGGGCCAGCTCGCGGGACACGCCTGGCGGTGGCTGGCGATCACGCGGCACGGCTTGCGGGTCGCGCTCGCGGGCCGGGCAACTCGGCTCATGCTGTTCGTCGCCGTACTTCCGGCTTTGCTGTTGGCATTCGTGCTTGCAATGTGGGGCCTGCTGGAGCAGAAGTCGGACCTGATCACGGCGATCATGCCGATGATGGGATTTCTCGACCCGGCGATTCTCGCCGGCCCGCGGCCCTATCGCGTCGAAATCTGGACGATCAGCTACAGCTATTTTCTGAGAACGGAAACATGGCTTGCGATGGTGCTGATTTTGTTCATCGGGCCGAACCTCATCAGCCAGGACCTGCGGTACAACGCGCTGCCGCTGTATTTTTCGCGGCCGCTGCGGCGGATCGACTACGTGCTGGGCAAGCTGGGCGTGATCGTTGCCCTGCTCGGTTCCGTGATCATCGTGCCGGCAATCGCGGCATACGCGTTGGGGATCGTGTTCAGCCTGGACATCACGATCCTCCGCGACACGGTTCGCATCTTGCTAGCCAGTGTCGCCTACGGCGTGGTGATCTCGATCTCGGCGGGGCTGTTGATTCTGGCACTGTCGTCGCTGTCGCGCAATTCGCGGTACGTCGCACTGTTTTGGATTGGGATGTGGTTCGTCACGAGTTCGGTGGCCGGGGTGCTCGAAGCGGTGAACGTCGAGCAGCGGGTTCACGACGCCGTGCGCGCCGCGACGGCCGGCGAAGCGCCTTCGGATGAACAGGCGGCCGCCGAGCGCGATTGGCGGCCGCTCGTTTCGTACACAGCCAATCTCCGGCACATCGGCGAGTGTATGCTCGGCACCGACAAGGCCTGGGAAAAGCTCATTAAGTTGCAGCCAAAGAACACGCGGCAGATGTCGCGACTGGTGGTGTTAGGTTCGCAAACTCCTTGGTATTGGTCGGTCGCGGTGCTCGCGGCGCTCATGGTATTTTCGATATGCATCTTGAACTTCCGAATCAAGTCGCTGGATCGGCTGAAGTGACGCCGGTTGTCGCGTTCCACGACGTCTCGAAGTGGTACGGCAACGTGATCGGCATCAACAAGCTATCGCTCGCGGTCCGCGCGGGCGTGACGGGTTTGCTGGGTCCCAACGGAGCGGGGAAGTCGACGCTCTTGCAGTTGGCGACGGGGCAATTGCGGCCGAGCCAGGGGGCGGTTCGCGTGTTGGGGCAGGCGGTTTGGAACAATCCCACGCTCAACCGGCGCATCGGCCTCTGCCCTGAGCAGGATGCGTTTTACGAATGGATGACCGGCTGGGACTTCGTGCACACCTGCGCGCGTTTGAGCGGGCTCGGTCGGAACGAAGCGCGGGCTGCTGCCGAGCGGACCGTCGCGGCGGTCGGCATGACGAAGCACATGGGCCGGGCGATTCGCGGCTACTCGAAGGGCATGCGGCAGCGGATCAAGTTGGCCCAGGCCCTGGTCCACGAACCGGACGTTCTGTTCCTCGATGAGCCGCTCACCGGCACCGACCCGGTGGCGCGGCGCGACTTGATGGACATCATCCAGCGGATCGGTAGCGAAGGGAAGAGCGTGCTGGTTTCGAGCCACGTCTTGCACGAAGTCCAATCGCTCACGCCGAACATTGTGCTTTTGTCGCGCGGACGGCTGGTCGCGGAGGGAAACGTCCGGCAGATTCGCGACCTCATCGACGAGCATCCGCACCAAATTGTGTTGCACGCGGATGATGACCGCAAACTAGCCGCGCGGCTGCTCGCATTCGACGACGTTGAGGGCGTCCGCATGCTAGCGGGCGAAGGCGGCGTGATGGTCGAGACTCGCTCGCCCGACGCTTTTTACGGTCGGCTGCCGGCGATCTATCTCGACGAGGGTCTGACGATCAAGGCCGTGTACTCGGATGATGACAATCTCGAGGCCGTGTTCAAATACCTGGTGCAAAAATAATGGCCAACGCGACCCTCCCCGCCGCTGCCGCAACCCGCCGCGCGCCACGCATCTCGTGGCTGAGCGCGTTTTGGGCGCTCTATACCCTCACGTTGCGGCAACACTTGCACGGCAAGCGGTGGTTGGTGATGGCGCTGTTGTTCCTGCTGCCGGTTGGGTTGGCGGCAGTCGTGCGGCTCACCGCGCCCAATGTGCCGCCGGAAGTGCTTGAGTTCATGCTGGTGATGATGTTCATTCCCCAAGCGGTGCTGCCGATTGTAGCGTTGCTCTACGCTTCGGGAATCATCCAAGACGAGCAAGAGGAGCAGACGATCACCTATTTGCTTCTGCGGCCGATTCCGAAGTGGGCGATCTATACGCTCAAACTGCTCGCGGCGATGACGACCACCGCCCTGCTCGTCGTGGTGTTCATCGGGCTGACTTACGCGGCGATTTATTTCGGCTCTCAGATGGCCGTGAGCGAAGTGGCGGTTCGCTGGCTTAAGGCGTCGGCGATCCAATCGCTGGCGGTGGCGACCTACTGCAGCCTATTTGGCCTGATGAGTCTCGTCACGAAACGGATCCTGGTGTTCGGCATCCTCTACACGGCGGTCGTCGAAGGTATGCTGGCAAACTTTCCGTTTAGCATCCGACTCGTCACGGTGATTTACTACGCGCGGCTGATCGCGTATCGGACGATGATGTTTCAAGTGCCGCGGCCTGGGGGCGGGAGCAAAGACTTCGCCGCGCACGTCTGGCAGCTTAACGCGATCGGCGATCCCGGCTTGAAGGACCATCCGCAACTCGGAACGTGCATTGCCATTTTGCTGGGTGCGAGTTTCGTCTTTACGGTAATCGCCGGCTGGCTCTGCTCGCAGCGCGAGTTTCACGTGAAGACGCCGGAGACAGGGTAAGCCGATTGGCATCCTCTGTTAAGCGCGCTCGCGCTTGCGGGCGAGATCGAGGTACGCGCCGAGGCCGAAGGTCCACGGCGGCAACCGGTCGCAGTGGTTGACCCAATTGACGAGCTTGCCGAGCCGCCGGCTCGAAATCTCGACACGATCGCCGACGTGGTGCGTGAAGCCCTGGCTGGCGGCGTCGCGGTCCTTGGTCGGCGCGAACATGGTGCCCAAGAATAGCATGAAGCCGTCGGGATATTGATGATTCGCGCCGCAGACCTGGGCGACGAGCGACTCCGGCGAGCGGCTGATTTCTTCCATGCGGCTCGAATCGGCGAGCTCGAAGCCGTCTTCGCCGACGATGCGGAGCGTCACCTCGGCCTGCGCTACGTCGGTGAGCGTGAAGTCGCCGTCGAATAGCCGAATGAGTGGCCCGATCGCGCAGCTGCCGTTTTGATCCTTCGCTTCGCCCAGGAGCAGCGCGCTGCGGCCTTCGTAGTCGCGCAGGTTGACGTCGTTGCCGAGCGCCGCTCCTTGAATCTTGCCGGTCGGCGAGACGGCAAGCACGATCTCCGGTTCGGGGTTGTTCCACGCCGAGGCGGCGAGCACGCCGATTTGCGAGCCAAAGCCGACGGACGCGGTCGGCTGGCACTTGGTGAACACCTCGGCGTCGGGCCCGATGCCGACTTCGAGATATTGAGACCAAACGCCCTCGGCCTGCAATCGCGCCTTGAGGGCCATGGCCCGCTCGGAGCCGGGGTGAATGTCCTTCAGGCTGCCGCCCAGCGTGTCGAGAATCAGGCCGCGGAGTGCCTCTGCCTGGCTGCGATCGCCGCGCGTTCGTTCTTCGATCACGCGCTCGAGCAGGCTGCGGACAAACGTGACGCCGCAGGCCTTCACCGCGGCCAGATCGCACGGGCTGAGCACCACCGGCGACTCGGTGATCTCGATCGACTTGCCGACGCGATGAAATAAACTGTTGGCTAGTAGCGCGTTCACGTCACCGAGCGAACGTCGCGATGCCGCGCGGATCGCGGCGACCGCATCATCTGTCGCCAGTAGCTCGCTGATGGTGAGAAAGCTCTCGTTGAGATCGAAGACCTCGCCGTTCTCGACGCAGACCACGTGCGGCCCGGCGACGCCCACATAAGCAAGCGACGCGGGCAGCCAGACGCGTCCGACCCAAATACCCTCAACGGGCAGACAGTCTTCGCAGCGAAACTCGGTGACGGTGCTGAGGCTTTCCAGCTTCATCGTTTGCCTGTTCGATTCGAAGTTACTCGTGTTTGCCGTCCACCAGGCGGCGAATGCCGAGCGGGTTCGCCTCTTGCAGGGCCGCGGGAAGCAGCGCATCGAGCACATTTTGCCAGGCGACGTGCCGCGTGAAACGCTCGATCGCCAGTGTGCCGACGCTCGTGCTGCGGCCGTCGGATGTTGCCGGATAGGGCCCGCCGTGGACCATCGCGTGGCAGACTTCGACGCCCGTGGGAAAGCCGTTGAGAATCACGCGGCCTGCTTTGCGCTCGAGCGCTGCAAATAGCTTGGCGGCCTCGTCGAGTTCGCTCTCGGCTGCGTGTATGGTCGCCGTCAGTTGGCCTTCGAGCCGCTCGATCATCGCGTGAAGCTCGTCGCGATTCTCATACGTGACCAGCAGCGTCGCGGGTCCGAAGATTTCTTCCGCCAACGTGTTGTCGTTGATGAATGCATCGGCGGAGGTTTGAAATAGCGCAGCCCCGGCGTGACTCTTGCCCGGGCCGGTCTCCGCTGTGCTCGAGACCAGCGTTTCGACCTGCGGATTGCTCGTGTTGCGTTGGACTCCGACTGTATAGGACTCGCGGATGCCGTGATGCAGCATGGGGCAGGCGGGCGTCGTGCTCATCAATTCGACAAGCTTCGCGCGAAACGCCTCCGACGCCGCGCCAACCGGAATGAACACCAACCCGGGATTGGTGCAAAACTGTCCGACGCCGAGCGTCACCGACGCTTGCAGCCCCTCGGCGATCTGAATTGCCCTTTCGCGGAGCGCGCCGGGGAGCAGGAACATCGGATTGACGCTGCTCATTTCGGCGTAGACGGGGATCGGCTCGGACCGCGCGGCGGCGGCTTTCATCAGAGCCTGCCCACCGGAGCGCGAACCGGTGAAGCCGACCGCCTTCACGCGCGGATGGCTCACGAGCGCTTGGCCGACGGTGCGGCCCGCACCATACAACAGCGAGAATACGCCCGCCGGCAATTTGCACTCCGACACCGCCGCAACGATCAACTCCGCCACGAGCTCGGCCACTCCGGGATGTGCGTGATGTGCCTTCACAATGACGGGGCAGCCCGCCGCTAGTGCCGACGCGGTGTCGCCGCCGGCCACGGAAAATGCTAACGGGAAATTGCTCGCACAAAACACGGCCACCGGACCGAGCGGCCGCCGCATCGACCGGACGTCGGGCTTGGCGAACGGCTGGCGATCGGGCTGGGCGTGGTCGATGCGAGCGCCGACCCAGTTGCCGTCGTCGAGCAGCGCCGCGAACAATCGCAACTGCCCGCAAGTCCGGGCCCGTTCGCCTTGGAGTCGCACTTGCGCGAGGCCGGTCTCGAGTTGGCCGCGGGCGATGAGTTCGTCGTTCTTCTCGATCCGTTCGGCAATCGCGCGCAGCAATTTGGCCCGGGCGGCGTCGCTCGAGTGGCCAAAAACGTCGAAAGCCTGTCCGGCCGCCGCACACGCCCGGTCGAGCTCCGCCGCCTCCGCCCCGTAGAA
Organism: Planctomycetota bacterium; assembly: GCA_031403315.1. Taxonomy (GTDB): domain Bacteria; phylum Planctomycetota; class Planctomycetia; order Pirellulales; family Lacipirellulaceae; genus DASYDU01. The sequence goes on along the minus strand of JANNTD010000210.1, from coordinate 7,879 downwards.
CGCGGGTTCGAGCTTTGCGCCAGTGGCGGGATTCACGGCGTGGAACGCGGCGCCAAACTTCCCACCCCGTCCGCCGGCAATAAACGAGAGACCTTGCATAGGATTCGATACGTCAAATTGTCGTCGAGTCGTTCCGCCCACACACCGAACGGCCATGATAGCAACTCCGGGTTCTGCCTGCACCATTTTGCAATGCCGGCGAATGGTTCGATCCCGCAATTATCTGTTGCTGGCTGGCGGCGAACTTACCTTGACCGGCCAACCGCGGTCGTTATACTCCCGCGGCTCATCTCGCCCGTCCCGGGCATAAGCGGGACTACGGAACTTTTACTCCTCGAATCGAGCGCCGACGTCGTCGGCGACCTAAACGCTTGAGACGTGCGCATCGCACGTGCGGCCGTCTCGCGGACCGACCATTCCATGCACGAACCGTTTGTTGATATTCACTGTCACATCCTGCCCGGCATCGACGATGGGGCAAAGCACTGGGACGATGCGTTGGCGATGGCTCGGCTCGCGACCGAAGATGGCACCGCGACGATCGTGGCCACCCCGCACCAGCTTGGCTCGTGGAGCGACAACCGGGGCAACGAAATTCGCACTCTGGTGGCCGAGCTCAACACGCGGCTCGCGGCGGAAGACATTCCGTTGACTGTGCTGGCTGGCGGGGAGATTCGCATCGAGCCCGGGCTCGTGGAACAGCTGGTGACCGGTGAGCTGGTGACGCTCGGCGACCACCGCCGACACGTGCTCTTGGAGCTACCGCACGAACTCTATTTTCCGCTCGATGGCCTGATGACCGAGCTGGCGGCGCGGCGGATTACCGTGGTGCTCGCCCATCCGGAACGAAACGAAGGCATTCTGCGGCAACCAGAACTCGCCGCGGAGCTGGTGGACGCCGGCTGTCTGCTGCAACTCACGGCCGGCAGCCTGTGCGGCACGATGGGTTCGCACGCCAAGGAACTGGCCGAGCAGATGATCGCCGACGGACTGGTACACATCGTGGCGACCGACGGCCACAGTCCACGTACTCGCCGGCCGCTGATGGGTCGGGCGTACGAGCGAATCTGCGAACTGGCCGACGTGCAAACCGCCGACGACTTGTGCAGCCGCTATCCGGCTCGCATCGCCGCGGGCCGCGGCGTCACCGCCGGCCGTCGCACGACCCAGCGACGCCGTCGCACGAGTTGGTGGAGCGGGAGGGCTACAGCGTGAAGCAGATACAAAGAAAGGGAGACAATGGGATGGCGAGACAAGGAGAATCCCTTGTTTGCTCTCTTTCCTTGTCTATCCTGCTGCTCTCGACTGCCACAACGCTTCAAGCAGCAGAGCATTGGGTGGACACCCGGCAAAGCGGGCCGCTAATTTGCCAGGCGACGTTTCCGCTCAAGGACTACGAGCCGCTGCTCGCCGAATTGCAGGAACTACAGCCCGAGCTGGTGCGGACCCTGGGCATCACGCCGGCGGCCGAGCCGGTCTACATTTATCTGTTCTCCGACGCGCGGTCCCATCGCCGCTACCTCGAAGAGCACTATCCCGACGTGCCCTATCGGCAGGCATTGTTCGTGAAGGAAGGCGGACTAGCGGGCGTGTATGCCTATCGGCACGACGCGCTCGACGTCGACCTCCGTCACGAATGCACGCACGCGCTGCTGCATGCGAGCTTGCCGCTGGTGCCGCTCTGGCTCGACGAAGGCCTGGCCAAGTATTTCGAGGTTCCGGCGAGCAAGCGGGCGTTTGGACATCCGTATTTTGGCTGGCTCCGTTGGGAGATGCGGTTAGGTATGATTTGCACCATGAGCGACCTCGAACAGCGCCGCGACCTTTCCGAGATGGGCGCGAGCGAATATCGCTATTCCTGGGCGTGGGTCCATTTCATGCTCCACGGCCCGGAAGCGGCGCATACGACTTTGGTGCGATACCTGGCCGACATTCGCCGCGGCGAGATTGCCGGAAACCTGTCGGAGCAACTGGAGCTCGCCGTTCCGAACTCGACCGATCGGATGGTGCAACACTTCAAATACTGGCATGAGTAAATTGCATTGCTGACAATGCATGGCGGGCGTCGCTGGATTTCAAAATTGACGAGTTGGAGATGATCAATGATTTGGCGCGCCGCGCCGCGCTGGGAAAACTGCTCCAGCGTCGGCGCAGGAGATTCGCCTGCTGTCATCGCAATACCCGGTCGGGCAACTTGGGCTGAGTTTTTCGATATTGTCGGCGAACATCGGTCAAGTAAGTAGTTTGTAACGGTCGATACGGGGAGCGTGTATCAAAATTGTCACATTGCGAAGCTAGCACAGGACTGACGCTGCGTTTTGCTAGCGATCGCAGGAAATAGCACGGGGGCGGGTTGACGGATCAGACCGAATTGCGAAGGAGATGCAATGACACTCAAAAACTTTCAGACGATTCTGGCCACGGTCGCGTGCGTCGGAATCGTTTGTCCGCCCAGTGCCCTGGCTACGGAGTTGGCCGGCGCCCCGAAAGACGTGGCGCTGCGTCCCGGTGGTGTCTTGGTCGGGCAAGTGATCGATCAGCAGGGCGCGGTTCAAGCCAGCTCGATCGTTTCGATTCAGCATGACGAGCAAGAAGTGGTCCGCACCCAGACCGATGCGAATGGCATCTTTGCCGCACAAGGCTTGCGGGGCGGACAATATCAAATCGTGACGCCCGACGGTCAGAGCATCTACCGCCTTTGGGCGGCCGACACCGCGCCGCCGGCGGCCTCAGAGGCGGCGGTGGTCGTGACGGGCCAGGAAGTGGTCCGCGGCCAGTGGGGTGCTGAGTACGGCGGACGCTGGCTGGATTGGGTGCGATCGCATCCATATATCACAGCCGGCATCGTCGCGGCCGCGATTGCGGCGCCGCTCGCCGTGGCCGCCACCAGTGATGACGACGACGGGCCGAACAGCTAGACGGCGTGTCGCCGGCCGGCAACGCCTAGCGCGGTGCCAGCAATGCCTCCGCAATTCAAAAGACGCCCGCGAGTCCGCGAGGCGTTTTACTAGCGCTTGCCGGCTGGCAGCGACACGAACATTGCCCTTTCGTCGCACCTGCCAGGCTACTAACATTCGCGGTCATTCGTTCCGCGAATTCTACGGAGAAAGCAGATGGTTGCTTCCTGCAGATGGGGCCGCTGGCTGGTGGCGCTGGCGAGTATCGGCCTTTGCCTGCCGATCGGGCCGACGGCTGGCAAAGATGTTGCGCCTGCTAAAGCGCCAATCATTCGCGACGTCGAACTCGCGTACGGCGGTCTGCTAGTCGGCCGGTTGCTCGACGCGAACGGCCGGCCGCTCAACAAAGCCGACATCTCAATCCAGTCGGGTAGCAAGACGCTGGCCTCGACACAGACCGACGCCGAAGGGGTGTTCGCCGTGTCGAATCTGCGCGGCGGCGTGCATCAGATTTCGACCGCCGACAACATGCAGCTCTGTCGACTGTGGGCTCCCGGCACCGCGCCGCCGCGAGCGCCGAAGTCGATCGATCTGGTATCCGGTTCCGACGTGATCCGCGGGCAGTATGGTCCGCCGCCGGGCAACCGCATGTGGAAGAAAGCCAAGGTGTGGGCGACCAATCCCTGGATCGTGGGAGGCATCGTCGCGGCCGCCGTGGCGATTCCCGTTGCGCTGAGCGACGACGATGGGCCGCATAGCTAGGGATTTTGGAAAAAGCCGATTGCAAATTGTCCGCCAAGAATATCTCATCAAGGCGGACTCGCGGTGGCGAGCAAATTGCAAAATGAGAATTGCAAAATGAGAACGCGCACGTTGCTGCGTTAGCAATTCGGCTGAACTTCTTCCTTTCCCGCGAGCCCCAATGTGCGGCATCACCGGAGCCGTTTGGACTGATCCGCGGCTCGCGGTTTCGCGCGAGACGCTCGCGCGGATGACCGACGTCCTCGCTCACCGCGGGCCGGACGACGGCGGATTTTTCGCCAGCGACCTGCATCTCGATCCACGCTATCCTGCCCTGCCGGGCATCGCGCTCGGGCATCGACGGTTGTCGATCATCGACTTGGCCGCGAGCCGCCAGCCGATGGCGAACGAGGACGGCAGCGTCCAACTCGTCTTCAACGGCGAGATCTACAACTTCCGCGAGCTGCGGTCGCGGCTCGAAGCGAGCGGCCATCGGTTCCGCAGTCAGGGCGACACCGAGGTGCTCGTGCATCTCTACGAGGACGAGGGCGTCGATTTCGTCCGACACCTGGTGGGCATGTTCGCGCTGGCGATCTGGGATCGGCGGCACCGACGCGTGGTCTTGGCCCGCGATCGGCTGGGACAGAAGCCGCTCGTGTACCGTTGGGAGCCCGGGCGGCTGTTGTTTGCGAGCGAGCTCAAGAGTTTGCTCGCGGTGCCTGGCGTGCCACACGAGATTGATCCCGGGGCGCTCGATGAGTATTTGCTCTACCAATATGTGCCGCCGCCGCACACGATCTTCCGCGGCATCCACAAGCTGCCGCCGGGACACGTCGTGGTGTTGGAAAATGAGCAGCTGACGGTCTCGCCCTATTGGCAACCAAACTTCGCCCACGAAGAGCCACTGACAGAAGCCGAGTACGTCGAACGCCTCCGCCTGCGGATTAGCGATGCCGTACGAACTCAGTTGGTGAGCGACGTGCCACTCGGAGCATTTCTCTCCGGCGGCATCGACTCGTCGATCATCGTCGCGTTGATGCGTGAGCACACCGCCGGTCCGATCAAGACGTTTACCGTTGGCTTCCACGACCCCGACTACGACGAAACGGCGTTCGCCCGCCGCGTGGCAGTGCATCTTGGAACTGAGCACCACGAGCTCCGCGTCGAGCCGAATTGCGTCGAATTGCTGCCGAAATTGGCGTGGCATTTCGACGAACCGTTCGGCGATAGCTCGGCGGTGCCGACGTATTACCTGGCCCGCGAAACGCGCCGGCAAGTGAAGGTGGCTCTTTCGGGTGACGGCGGGGACGAATTGTTCGCCGGCTACGACCGCTATCGGGCGATGCAGCTCGCGGCGGCATGCGATCGCCTACCGCCGCCATTGCGGGCGGTGGTCACCAGTTCGCTCTGGCAACGGATGCCCGCTGGCGGCCGACAGAAGAGCACGCTGGAGCGATTGAAACGTTTTTCGACGGTGCTCGCTGCGCCGCCGAACCGCCGCTACGCTGAGTTAATCGCAATCTTCAACGAGAGCCGCCGAGCCGCGCTGTATAGCGACGATTTCCTGGCCCAACTTCCGGATCGAGACCCCAGCGAATTTCTCGCCGCGGCACTTGCCCGGAGCGGCAAGCGCGATGCGGTGACCGCCGCATCACTTGCCGACCTGGTGACTTACCTGCCAGGCGATTTGTGCCACAAAGTCGACATTGCCACGATGGCTCACGGCCTCGAATGCCGGCAGCCGCTCTTGGACCATCGCATGGTCGAGCTGGCCGTCGCGATGCCGTCGCGGCTGAAGCTCCGCGGCCGTCGCGGCAAACGGATTCTGGAAAGTGCGTTCGGCCACCTCCTGCCGCGCGAGGTCTTCCGTCGCAAGAAAACCGGCTTCGGCGTGCCGCTCGACCGCTGGTTCCGCAACGAACTCAAGGATCTGGCGCACGACACGCTGCTGAGCGCCCAGTCACTGGGCCGCGGTTACTTCCGCCGCGCTGCGATTGAGCAGTTGCTCGGCGAACACGCCAGCGGCCGCTGCGACCACTCGGCCCGTCTGTGGTCACTGCTGATGCTCGAGCTTTGGCACCGCCAGTGGTGTATCCCGTCGGATGCGTAGCCGCCGTGTCAAATTCTGCCGCCTCTAACGCTTGCAGCGACTTGGGCGATCGCAATGTTGCCGCTTGATTTGCCGGCACGCTGCTGCCGATCAACTTCTTTACGCGCTTCACCCGCGCGAAAAATGCGTGTCGCGGCCAAGTTGGCATGGACGCCAGCAGTTCGGTCGCACTACCCTTTGCGCCCGCGAACAAGGAGGTTCCCCGTGGCTGCAGCGAGTTGGCTCAAGTACGCCTATCTGGCCCACTTCTCGAAGCCGCGGACCGAACGGCAGCTCTATCGTTTGGTGAAAGTTCATAAGATTTGCCGCATCGTCGAGATCGGCATCTACAGCGTCGAACGCACGACGGCGATGATAGCAGTCGCGCAGCGTTATGCCGGCACGGAGCAAGTCGCGTACACGGGTCTCGACTGGTTCGACGCGCGGAGCGAGGACTTGCCGAAGCTAACGCTCAAACAGGCCCACCGCGAGCTGCAGGCCACCGGTGCGACAGTTCGACTAGTCCCAGGCGATCCGGCCCGCTCGGTCGCGGCCATTGCCAACGCCCACCAACATACGGGCCTGTTGCTGCTCTCGTCGCAGGTGCCGGATTGCTTGCTGGCGCCGGCCTGGTTCTACTTTCCCCGGATGATCGATTCGAGCTCCGTGGTACTGCGCGAGCGGATCGACGCCGCGGACCGGCCGACGTTCGAACTGCTGAACCACTCGCTACTTGCGAAGCAAGCGGTGACCCTCGGTGAGCGACGGGCGGCCTAGAATTGCCGGACCGCGGCTCGGGTGCCCCCTGCCCGATTACACCCATCGTGCGTAGGATGGTAGGTACTTGCAATCGTACTCCATCCCTCCCCCGCGCGAGGTAGTCTTCGGTGCCGCCGTTTGAACCCGATCATCGCGCCAATGGCACCCCGCCATCGCTGCCAGGCGACGAAACCATGCTGGTCGCCCCGCCGCGCTTTCCGCTGGCCAGCGATAGCACCAGCCGGGGCAACGACTCGGCCCGCCGGCAGGTCGCGCTCGTCGAGGGAAGTGCGCCCCACCTGAGCCAGGAAACGCGCGACGTGCTGCGAAGCCGGCTGCGGCTCGCCGCAGTGCTGCTGTTCGTCGGCTTCTTTGCCTTTCTGTTGAGATGGCCATTTTATTGGAACGAATGGGGCACGGCCGAACATCGCTGGTTGCTTTACGCTCAAGCGGGGGTGACTGCACTGCTTGGTTTGGTCGCCGTGAAACTCTGTCGCCGCTACATGCTCTCGCTGCCGATGTTGCGGGTAGCCGAGGTGCTGGTCTTCGGCGCTCCGGCGGTGTACTTCCTCGTGAAGCAATATCACGAAGCGTCCACGACCGCGAATCTCACCGACGGCCATGCCTATCTCCCAGTTGTCTTGGTGCCCTGGATGCTGTTGATCTTCACCTATGCACTCTTTATTCCGAATGTCTGGCAGCGGGCACTGGCGGTGTTGGCGGTGTTGGGAGCACTGCCCGTCGCGTTGTTGTGGCTGCTCGACCATAACCTGCCAGGCTACGCCGAACTTCTCCGGAGCACCGACTATAATGGCTTCGTGAGCGCGCAGGTGATGATGAGCGGACTGGCCGTGATGGTCGCTACGGTCGGCGTACACACCATCGGCACGCTGCGTCGCGAGGCGTTTGCGGCCAAGCAGTTGGGTCAGTACCGGCTCAAGCAGAAGCTGGGCGGTGGCGGCATGGGCGAGGTCTATCTGGCCGAGCACAAGATGATGAAGCGGCCCTGCGCGGTGAAGATCATTCGCCCCGAGAAGGCTGGCGACCCCCAGGCACTCGCCCGTTTCGAACGCGAAGTTCGCGCCACTGCCAAGCTCTCGCACTGGAATTCGATCGACATCTACGACTATGGCCGCACTGCCGACGGCACCTTTTACTACGTCATGGAGTTCCTGCCCGGTCACAACATCGGCGAGATCGTGGAAGACTATGGTCCGTTTCCCGTCGGCCGAACCGTGTACATGATGGACCAGGTTTGTGCGGCCTTGCACGAAGCCCACGGCATCGGCCTGGTCCACCGCGACATCAAGCCGGCCAACATCTTTTGCGCCTATCGCGGCGGCATCTTCGACGTTGCCAAACTGCTCGATTTCGGCCTGGCGAAAAAGACGTT
>JANNTD010000209.1:0-5727 GCA_031403315.1 Planctomycetota bacterium | reverse complement strand
ATCATGATCAAGCCGGTGTATGTGGTGATTACGCCGCTGGTGGCGCTGGTGCTCACGAGCCTGTCGCGGGCGGCGAACCAGCCGGAGACGCGCGAGCAGTTGGTGGTCGCCTATTACCGGCTGCTGGCGGTGCTCTTGATGCCGGCGGCGGTGGGGCTGGTCGTCACCGGCAACGACGTGATGCAACTCCTGGGCGGCGATGCGTGGAAGGACGCCGGTCCGCTGCTCTCGGTGCTGGCGATTGGCATGTTCGGCCAAGCAATGATCATCGTCGGCGTGCCGATCCTCGCGGCGGCCAATCGCGGCGGGCGGCTGCTCGCGGCGGCGGGCGCGGTGGCTGTCGTGCTGTGTGCGTCGTATTTGGTCGGTTCGTACTTCGGCGAGCAGCGGGGCGAGCCAGTGCTCGGCGTGGCGTGGGGCTATGCAGTCGCAGTGCTGATGGTGATCGCGGTGCCTTATACGTGGTTCTGCCTCAAGTCGGCCGGGTATTCGCTGGGCAACGTATTGAGCGCGCTCGTGCGGCCGGCGTTGGCAGCGGTCACGATGGGTTTCACGGTATGGCTCACAGGAAATTGGCTGCCGATCGCGTCGCCGCTGGCGCGGTTGGCGGTGCTCATGCCGCTCGGGGCAATTGTCTACGCGGTACTCGCTTGGAAAGAGCTTGTGTGGCTCGTGGCGCACACGCAACAACTGCTCGCTGCACGGTTTGCGGAACCCGTTAACCCGTAGCCGCGTACATCTCCGCGTATTCGAGCACCCACTGCTCGATCAGCTCGCGGAAACGGTCGAGGTCGACTTCGTTGAGTTGTTGATAAAGATTGCGGCTGAAGATTTCCTTATTGCGAATTGTGCCCTTGGCAACGACATCGAGCACGTGGTACTTGTTGGCAGGGCTCACGACGATCTGCAGCCGGCTGAAGAAATTGTCACTCCGGCCGCGCACCAAGCCGACGTCGTCGCGCTTGGCGACCGACCCCCAGCCGTTGTCGTCGACGAGCGTCTCGACGCGGAAGCCAGGAAAATTGTCGGCGAGCTCGTTGAGACACCTTTCGATGTGATCCAAAAGCGCCATCCGATTCGTCGAGTGGAGCCGGCGGCATTCTTCCTCGGAGAGGGCCTTGGCGGCGGCTTCGCGGGCGTCCGCGTCTTTGGCGCGCTGGCCTCGTTCGGAAGCTCGTTGGAGTCGCTCGCGGAAATCCATGGTGCGTGGCGGAGGTTGGGCGGGTTCACTGGTCGCTCGAGCGATCAGGCCGAAGCGGGTGTTACGCTGGGGGTTTGTCGTTGGCAGAGGTGCCGTCGGCGTCGGACTTGGGCTCTTGCTTCTTTTTGTGGAATTGTAGCAAGTCGCCGAACGTGCGCAGGTATTCTTTGCCCTCTTCCATGGCTTTGGTGATCGGGACGAGCGGCTTCGCGGCACGTTTTTCGAAAGCGCCGGTGCGCTGCGGCGGGCGGTGGTCGCGCTCCTGGCGTCGCTTGGGCCGCTCGGTGCGCGGGCGGTCGCTACGGGGCCGGTCGCTGCGATTTCCATCGCTTCGAGTCCCTTCGCTACGTTCGCGCGGAGGGGCGGCTTCGCCTGCGCCGACGGCTGCGACAACTTTTTGCGGCTGCGGTTTGCGACGTGGTTTGCGTTCCCGCTGTGGGCGCTCTTTCTCCGTGCCGGGCACGATCATCGTGAGCGCCACGCGGCGTCGGTCCTTGTCGATCGATGCTACCCACACGCGGACCTGAGCCCCGACGGCGACCACGTCGTGCGGACTGCGGACGAAACCGGGACTGAGCTGGCTCACATGCACCAGGCCGCTGTCCGACAGGCCGACGTCGACAAAAGCGCCGAAGTCGACGACGTTGAGCACCGTGCCGCGAAGCTCCATGCCGACGGCAAGGTCCTCGAACTTGACCACGTCCTTGCGGAAGATCGGCAGCGGGAGGTCGCTGCGCGGATCGCGGCCCGGCTTGGAGAGGGCTTCGATCATGTCGTCGACCGTCAATGAGCCGAGGCCCAATTCGTCGGCGAGCTGCTGGCGGTCCAGCGGTGTCACCAACTCGCGGATGCGGTCGGCGGTGCCGGTCTCAATCAGGCTGGCGGGCTCGACGCCGAGCTTTTCGAGCAACTTGCGGGCGGCGGCGTAGTTTTCGGGGTGGATCCAAGTGGCGTCGAGCGGGTCGTCGCCTTTTTCGATCTTGAGGAATCCGGCCGCCTGGACGAAGGTCGCTTCACCGAAGCCGCTCACGTCGAGCAATTGCTGCCGGCTCTTAAACGGTCCGTGCAGCTGGCGGTGCTCGTAGACGCGGCGGGCCGTGAGCTGGTTCATGCCGGAGACGTATCGCAGCAGGGCCCCGCTCGCACTATTGATCTCGACGCCGACGAAGCTCACGCAGAGCTGCACCACATCGTCGAGCGTATCGCGAAGGTGTTTCGCGCGAGTGTCGTGCTGGTAGAGGCCGACGCCGATGCTCGCGGGATCGATTTTCACGAGCTCGCTCAGAGGATCTTGCAGCCGCCGGCCGATCGAGATCGCGCTGCGTTCCAGCGCGTCGCACTGGGGGAACTCCTCGCGGCCGATTTCGCTCGTCGAGTAGACGCTCGCGCCCGCTTCGTTCACGACCACGTAGTGTACGTCTTCGCCTGAGAGCTCGGTGCTCAAGATTTCCGCGAGCAGTTGTTCCGTCTGCCGGCAGGCGGTGCCGTTGCCGATGGCGATCACGCTCAAGTTGTGTTTCTTGATGAGCTCGATGAGTTTGGTCCGCGCCGCGGCCTTCTGTTCATCGCTGCCGACGATGTGAATCAGGTCGTGTTCCAAGAGCGACCCGAACTCGTCGATTGACGCGAGCTTGCAGCCGTTCTTGAACCCGGGATCGATCGCCAGCACGCGTCGGCCGGTGAGCGGCGGCTGCAAGAGCAGGTTCCGCAAGTTCTTGGCGAAGACTTCGACGGCGTGTGTCTCGGCCTTGTCGGTGAGGTCGCGGCGGGCTTCGCGTTCCAGGCTCGGCAACACCAAGCGGGCTAGCGCATCCTTCACACAGCCGGTGAGAAAGTCCTTGTGCGGGTGCTCGGCCGGCACCAGCAGTTCGAGCGCGAGTTGTTCGATCGCCCCTTCGTCGGCGTCGATCTTTACACGCAGCACGTTCGCCCGCTCGCCGCGGTTGATGGCGAGGATGCGGTGCGGGGGAATGTGATGCACCGCCTCGCGGAAGTCGAGATAGTCGCGGTAGGTGCGATTCTTCTTTTCGTCGTCGACGATCTTGGTGCTCAGCAGCCGGCCGCTCTTGCGGTAGAGCTTGCGGACGCGCTGCCGCAAGTCGGCCCGCTCGCTAAACTCCTCGGCGAGGATGTGCCCCGCACCCAACAGCGCAAGGGCCGCGTCCGCCACGCCTTTGTCGGCATTGATGAAGTCGGCGGCACGGGCGTCGAGATCGGCACACTCCTTGGCCCCGGCGAAGATTTCGTCGGCGAGCGGTCCGAGCCCCTGTTCGCGGGCCCGCGTGGCGAGCGACTGCTTCTTTGGTCGGAACGGCAAGTACAGATCTTCGAGCCGTTTGACGCTATCGGCGTGTTCGATCTCGCGGCGGAGTTCGTCGCTGAGCTTATTCTGCGATTCGATCGAGCGGAGGATCGTCTGCTTGCGCTCGTCGAGCTGGCGCAATCGCGTGACACTGTCGCGAATGTGAGCGATCTGCTGTTCGTCGAGGCCGCCGGTCTGGTCGCGGCGATAGCGCGTGATGAAGGGCACCGTGTTGCCGTCGTCCAAGAGCGCCACCGTCCGCGCGATGGCGTCGGGATTCAATTCTAGGTCGCGCGCGAGGCGTGGGTAATCAATCGCAGTCGCGGATGGCATAAAAAGCGGCCGGAGTGCCGGAACCGGAATAGAAGCGGTGCAAGCTGTCAAGTTTTAGCAGGCCTGATGTCCGCCGCCAAGTGAGCGGCTTCTCCATTTTGACATTCTCCGCGTTCCCTGACGCGGAAGACAGCACCGCCAGTAGCCCCCTAACGAAAAAGTTAGCACTTCCGGACGAATAGAGCAAACCCTCCGCGGCCGCGCAGCCGATAAGGAGCGATACGATCCGAGGCGCTTGCCGCTTTGGAGCGCGGCAAGAAGCTGCGCACGAAATTTCCCCCCACGGCATGTAAGGACACATCCATGGCTCATCATTTGCGCATTTATCGCGGTCCCGGTGCAGACGCGTGTGGTCAAGACACGCTCGAAGACCGGCGGGCTCACTCGATCGACCACAACCAAGTCACCGTCAGCGTCGGCGAAGTGCTGCCGCTGTTGTCCGACGCGCTGGCCAGCCGGCGGACCTGGCTCCGCGATTTCGAGCAGGACGACATCACGATCTCGGCCGACTTGTACGAAGTGCTGCTGGCCTACCGCCATTTTCGCCGCCCCTCGGCATGACGCGGATGTCAGGTTGTCGCGGTCGGTTTTGAGCTAACCAAAGTTCATCCTTTAGCCCCTGTGGATCGTCGCGGTGGGCTAATTTCTTGCGCTAAGTCGTACGTCAGGCTTTCCCGCCTGACATTGTGAGAGCATGGAGAGTCAGGCTCGAAAGCCTAACGTACTGTGAGCGACGCCAGTTTCAATTCGTTCGCGGCGCCAGACGGCAGTCCGGAATCGACGCGCGCGGAAATCGCCGACCTCATCGAGCGGCTGCGGCACGCCTCGGAGCATCTGCCCGTCGAGCGGACCGCGCATCACGATTTGCGGCTCTTGAGCCGGACGATCCGCGAGTTGCGCCGCGCGTTTGCGGTGTTCGAGCCGTATCGCAAGCAGCGAAAGGTGACGATCTTCGGTTCAGCCCGCACGCCGCGCGATACGCCGGCCTACCAGCAGGCCGAGGCGTTCGGCCGGGCGATGGTCGAGCACGGCTGGTTCGTGGTGACTGGCGCGTCGACCGGAATCATGGAGGCCGGGCACCGCGGCGCTGGCCGCGACCACTCGATGGGCCTCAACATCATGCTGCCCTTCGAACAGGAATCGAACGAGATCATTCGCGGCGACGCGAAGCTCGTCACGATGAAATACTTTTTCACGCGGAAGCTGATGTTCGTCAAAGAGTGTGACGCGGTGGTCTGTCTGCCCGGCGGATTCGGCACGCTCGACGAAGCGTTCGAGGTGCTCACGCTGATGCAGACCGGCAAACGCGAATTGATGCCGTTGGTGTTGCTCGACGCGCCGGGCGGCAAGTTCTGGAGCGATTGGCTGGCGTTCATCCGCAGCAATCTGCTCGATGGCGGGATGATCTCGGCCGACGACCTGTCGCTATTCTTGATCACCGACAGCGTCGAGCGGACCGCGGCCGACGTCGTCCAGTTTTATCGCGTGTTCCATAGCATGCAGTACATACTGGACCGGCTGATGTTTCGCTTGCGGCATGCACCCAGCAATCGGCAGCTCGCAGCGATCAACCGCGAGTTTGCCGACATCCTTTCCGACGGCGAGTTTGAACTGCACGACGCGGTGCCCGGCGAACCGGCCGACCCCGAGCTGGCATCGCTCGCCCGATTGGTGTTCCGCTTCAACCGCCGCAACCACGGGCGGCTGCGGAAACTCATCGATTGGATCAATGCCGAGGTCCGGTAGCGCCTATCCGCTATCGTCTGTAACGATACGTCGGCCATCTCATCTTGAAACCGCTGTCGTCAAAACGACGTCAGAATGGCGGGGCGTTTGATCCGTGCCATTTGGGGTGGAATCTCCATTATCTCGCGGTGGGTTAAGCACTTGC
>JANNTD010000208.1:0-4067 GCA_031403315.1 Planctomycetota bacterium | reverse complement strand
TTCGGCCGCGGCCCGATCCTTCAAGAGGCCGAGCATTTCACGTTGGATGTCGACGGCGACGACCTTGCCTTTTTCGCCGACCAGGCGGGCCAAATGCAGCGTGTAGAAACCGTTGCCGCAGCCCATGTCGCAGACCGTCTGCCCTGGCTGAATCGCCAGCGCCGCAAGCAGCGTCTCGCAATCTTCTTCGCGGACACGCGAATCGCGGGTCAGCCACGACGCGCCGAGATAGTGCATCGTCGTGGCGATCTCTCGCCCGTGGTACACCTGGAGCGACGGCGGGATTGTGCCTTCGTCGGCCAATGCCGAGGAGAATATTGCCAACGCTACGAAGCTGGCGATCAAAATGCGGCAAGAGTTTCGCTGAAACATTTGAATACTCTGAACACACGATCGTTGGGTCGAATGAGTTTTGGATCCAGTTTACCATAGTTTTTGGCCGGGGCCGCGGGCCGTTTGCACGGCACGCTTTAGGAAGTACGCTTAGTGAGTCGCACCGGCGACAGTTAGTCGAAAAACTCTGATTCAACCAGGACTGCTAGTGCGAGCCGCACGGGCGTGTAGCGTGTGCCGCGCCGTGTTTTCCAGGCTCAAACGACGACAAAACCGCTACAGTTACATGAAACGCGCTCTAGACTCCTCATGACCGACCCCGATGTTGCCCGTGTGAAGGAAGTTTTCGAGCAATGGGCGATGTACGACGCAGTCGTGCGGCATGACTACATGCGACATGCCGAGTTGGCCAATGCACTCTCCGTGTGGGCGGCGGAGTTCGGGCGGCCGCTACGGATCGTCGATTTGGGTTGCAGTGATGCGAGCCTCGCGACGAGCGGCTTTTGTGACGCCGACGTCGACCATTATCTGGGTGTCGATCTAGCCGAATCGTCGATCGAGCGAGCCCGTGGCCGGCTGGCAATCTGGCCTGGAAAAGTCGAGCTGGTGTGCGGCAACTTGGCCGAGGTGCTCGCCACGCTGCCGGATGGCTCGGCGAACACGCTGCTTGCCAGCTACTCGCTGCATCACTTTTCGACCGCCGATAAGCTCAAGCTGATCGATGAAGCTTGGCGACTGCTCGCGCCAGGCGGGTCGTTACTCTGGATCGACGCCGTGCGTGACGATGGCGAGGACCGCGACGCATACATCGATCGGCTAACCCACGTGATGTCGCACGATTGGGTCGGCCTCACCGCCGAACAGCGCGAGCGCGGCGTTGAGCATGTGCGAACGTCCGACTATCCCGAAACCAAGTCGTGGATGCTCGCGCACGTCGAGGCGGCCGGCTTCCGGCCTGGCGGGACGCTGCTCGAGGATGAATTCTTCGACGGCTGGGCGTTCATCAAGCCGTGATCAGAAGACAGACGCTGCAAGTGGCGAGTTGCGAAAATGTCGGGGCCGCGGACGGCCCGGCTCGCTATTGTGGTTCGTCCCGCTGTTCGTTCGCCCGCTGGCCGAGGTTGCCGTAGCGATGGTAGACCACCGAGAGGCTTTGCTCCTGGAAGTACCAGAGCAGTTCGACGCGGCCGTGGGCCAGCGGCGGTGTGTCGGCGATGTACTGCAGGGCGTCGGCGGCGGCGCGCCGAATCTCGAGCGGCACGCGGTTCGCCGCGGCGTAGCGGACGCGGTCGGTTTGGTGCGAGACGATCGCGCGGGCCAATTGTTCGTCGGTCTCCGTGATGAACTCGATCGCCGCGCCCCAGTTGTCGGTAAGGTCATCCAGCAGTCTCACCGCATCCTTGGCAGTGCCGGCCAGCTCGGGCGGCGAGGTGACCGTCGCGCGGCATCCGGCAGCGCGGGCGGCCGCGGCTCGCGCGAAAACGTCGAACAGCGTGTCGCTCTCGTGGATGCAGATCCGCAGTTGCTCGACCGGTCGATAGCGGCGGAAGTTATCTTCGCCCAACAGCCGGAAGTGGTCGTGTGAGGCGTGAAACTCCTCGGTGGCCCAATGCTGGTAGCTGTCGATCGCGTGGAGGATGCGTTCGAGTTCGTACGCTGCGACTTGGGAGGTGGAAGCGCTGGTGACGTATTTCTGCAACGACTGGCGGAGTGAGATCAGGAGCTCGGGGCGGCTGGGGGCGTCGGAGCTAAACCGCCAAGCGGTCGGCGGCGCGGGTTGTTTGTTTGGTGGCGGCTGTTCGCGGAATTGCATCAGCGGCGCGACGTAGTTTGGGCCGCCGGCTTTGATGCCAGGGCCGACTGCGCTTTTGCCCATGCCGCCGAACGGTTGGCGGAGCACGATCGCACCGGTCGTCGGCCGGTTGATGTAGAGGTTGCCGGCGCGAATCCGTTCCTGCCACCGCTCTTGCTCGCGGTCGTCGAGGCTTTCGAGGCCGGAAGTGAGGCCGTAGCCGGTGGCATTCACCAAGTCGATCGCATCATCCAGGTTGCGAGCTTCCATCACGGCGAGCATTGGGCCGAAGAACTCGGTCCAATGGGTGACGCTGCCCGGCCGAACGCCCCATTTCACGCCGGGGCTCACCAGCTGCGGATTGCCGTCGACGCGGAGCCTCGGCATGACCGCCCACTCTTCACCGGGCTCCAGCTCTTTTAACGCCGACTCGAGCACGCCGGAGGGCGGTCGGATGAGCGGGCCGATTTTCGTTGGTAAGTCCCAGGTCGATCCGACAGTGAGGCTTTCGACCGCGTCGCAAAACTGCTGGCGGAACTGCGGGTCGCGATAGACTTCGCTTTCGAGGATCAAGAGCGAGGTCGCTGAGCATTTCTGTCCGCTGTGACTGAAAGCGCTGTGGAGCACGTTTTTGATCGCCTGGTCGCGGTCCGCGAGACCGGTGACGATCGTTGCGTTCTTGCCGCCGGTTTCGGCGAAGAGATTCATCGTCGGCTTGTGGGCGAGCATCGTGGCGGCGGTCGACGTGCCGCCGGTGAGGATCACGGCGTCGACGGCGTCGTGTGAGACAAGGTATTGGGCGACGCTGTTGCCGGCACACGGGGCGAACTGGAGAGCCGTTCGCGGCACGCCCGCCTTCCAGAAGCACTCTGCTAGTCTGTAGGCGATCAGCACCGTATCGGAAGCCGGCTTGAGAATCACGGTGTTACCTGCGGCAAGTGCCGCCGCGACGCCGCCGCAGGGAATTGCCAGCGGGAAGTTCCAAGGTGAGACAACCACGACGACGCCCCTGCCCCGCCCCGCGAGATTCGGCAACTCGTAGAAGTGGCGGGCTGAATCGGAGTAAAAGCGACAGAAGTCGATCGCCTCGGAGACTTCGGGATCACTCTCGGCGAGCGTCTTGCCGCCCTCGGCGAGCATTGCACCCAAGAGATCGCCGCGCGCGGCGGCGAGTTCGTCCGCGACTCGATGCAAGATTTCTTGCCGCTTGGAGGCGCTGAGCTTTCGCCAGCCGCTTGCGTCCTCGCGTGCTGCGCCAACGGCACGATCGATGTCAGCGTTGGTCGCCTGAAGATAGCGGGCAACGACCGTACCCGGCCGTGATGGATCGAGCGAATCGCGCCGATCACGGCCCACCGAGACTTCTTCACCGGCAATCACGAGCGGCACCTCGGCGGCACGCTCGCCAAACCGCGGTCGCCAGGCGTCGACAATCGACATGGCCCACTCGCCGTTTTGCACCAATGACCAATCGGTGTCGGGCTCGTTGTGGAAATCACCAAAGCGAGCCGAGCGGCGGGCACCGTCGCGCAGCGATGGTCGCGCCCCGTGGATGACGTCAACCCTCGGGGTCGAGGACGACCCGGCTCGCTGGTTTCGGTTCTGTATGTGGCGCGGCTGATGACTAACACTTTCCATCATGCCAAACGCTTCGACGAACTGCCGCTCCAGCTTCTGCCAGGTTCCGCTGCCGACATCGATCCGGAAGGCGTGGCGCAGGAAGTTGTCGGGGCCGGTGTTCTCGTCGAGCCGGCGGATGAGGTAGCCGATGGCCGTGGTGAACTCGTCCTGCCGGCAGGCCGGGGCGTAGAGCAGCATGTTCTGCGTCAGCTCAAAGAGTGCCCGCCGCTGATGGTTCGCCATGCCTTCGAGCATCTCGAATTGCACGCGGTCGAGGGCCTTCGCGCGGGCTGCGAGCACGAGGCCGTAGGCGAGCGAGAAC
>JANNTD010000207.1:0-3762 GCA_031403315.1 Planctomycetota bacterium | reverse complement strand
GTTTGCTGACCGCCGGGCGCACCGCCCATCTGGCTGCAGCCCGCAGCGGCAAGTATCAACAGCAGTGTCGGTAGCCCAAGTCCCTGCAACAGAGCGGCCGACCGACTGACAGACGCGTTAGGCACGGCGACGAATTCCTGTCGCAATTGGAAATCTGGTGAAAAGCAAGCGCCGGACGCGGCGTGAAATCGGCCCGGCACGATCGCTGGATAACATGGTGATGAGCGGGCGGAGCGTAGCAACTGCTGCTATGTGCGACAAGATCGCTTCGCGCGGCTCGCTAGCATCGCTTGCGGTTTGGCTGGCGTCGTCAGACTGGCAATGCGACTTCCGGATAGTGGCCGTAGAACCGGCGAATGTAGTTTCGATGCCAGCGCTGCGGCTTGTGCGGTTCCCAGCCAAAGCGGGCCATCAGCCGGTCGGAGAGCCGCACGCTCCCCGCGTCGCATACGATGGCGTCGATCCGCTTGAGCTCGGCGATGACGTCGAGCACCTTTAGTGCTGCAATTAGCGTGGCATAGTTGGTGCCGGCCGTCGAGACGATGTATTTGAGCGCGAGATAATTCGGCATCCGCCACGGCTGGTTGTAGTACAGCAAGCAACGATCGGCCGCTCCCGACGGATGATAGCGCGGATCGAGGGGCACAATCTCGGGTAGTGCCACGAGCTTCGGCCAAGACCGCAGGTGCACCGCCGTGAGCCGTCCGCCAACGGTCTCGATGACGCCGTAGTGCCGCGTGCGAATCCGCTCGCGGCCGGCTTCAAAATCGGTGATTGATTCGCGCAGCCGGATCATACTCAAAAGCTTACGTCACACCGCGCGGCCGAAGAGGGCGGTTTTGATGGCCTGCCAGATCGCCAGCATGACGCCGAGCATCGCCAGGCACACGACCAACACGGCCGGCACGAGGAAACCCATTTGGAACAGCCGCTGAGCCCAGCTCCAGATTGGCGCCCAATCGACGACGCACGTCGCGGCGGCGAGGCACAAGAACGGGCCAAAAGGGATGACGTCGTCGCGACGCAACAACAATTGCAGCAGGCCGATCACGAGCGCGGCAAATGGCGACAGGAAGAACAAGATCACGCAAGTTTGCCAGCCCAGGAACGTGCCGATCATCATCATCAGCGTGACGTCGCCGAAGCCCATCGCTTCGCGTTTGAGTGCCACGGTGCCGATCAGCCGGACCGCCCAAACGAGGCCCCCGCTAGCGGCAAGGCCAATCAGCGCCGTGAGCATGCCGGCCCAATTGGCATCGGCGGCAAGCGCCCAGGTGAAGACGATCGCCGTGGTGCCCATCAGGAGCAAGCCGCGCAATGGCCGCCGCCAGAGTTCACGCCGGACGCGAGCTGCGATCAGTCGCAGGGCGAACGCTCTGCCGCGCCGGCCGCGCCAGATTCGCGGTGTGAGCGCGAAGCACCAGAGCCAATAGCAGCCGAGCGCGATGGCGAGCGAGCGCCAATCGCCCGCGACACCCCACGCCGGCGGCCAGGGGCGGGGCGCGATCGCGGTCAGCGGTTCGAGAAACCAGGCCCCACCATTTGCCTTGGCGATTTCAACGCCGACTACGGGCAGCGCCGCGCGCTGGGCGACGTGCGGCAACAGCGACATCGGCAGCATCGTTGCTAGCGCCAATCCCAACACGGTACCGGGCACAGTGATTTCGTCGGGGATCGTTTTCTCGTCGATGTCGATGAACGACGCGGCCAGCATCAGGCACAAGAGCAGAACGTGGCTCACAAATTCCAGATACAGCGGACCGAGCGGCACGGCGACGACGCCTGGCAATTGGCCACGGATCAATCCGAGTTCGACGATCTCCCACCAATAGAGCGCTGCGACTGCCGCCCCCGTACCGATCTCCAGCAAGAGCGGTCGCAGCCAAAACCATCGGCCGTGAATCGCCGCTTCGCGTTTTAGCTTGAGCCAACCAAGCACCGGCACGCGATCGAACCAACCCCGCGGCGGCGCCCCGGCCGGCGCAGGCGACCAAGGCGAGATCGGCCGTGCGTTCCAGGCAAAGGAATAGACAGCCCAATTGACCAGCGAACCGAGAAAAGTGCCCACGACAAACAGTGCTGCCAGTCGGAGGCCCATAGAGTTCATTCGCGCTGTACGGGAAGGCGAGCGATAACGTCGTCGGCCACTTCGGCCGGGCTCTTTCCTTCGGTATCGACCACAACTGTAGCACACGCTCGGTAAATTGGCGTCCGCTCGGCCAGGAGGGCCTCAATTTCGGCCCGGCCGCCGCTGGCGGTGAGGTTGGGGCGACGGTTGCCGGTGGCGGCGTCGGCGGCTAGCCGGGCCGCGATCGTGTCGACACTCGCCGTGAGCCAGACAACTGGCCCGGCCGCCCGCATGGCATCGCGCGTGGTATGGCGAAGGACCGCCCCGCCGCCGGGCGCAACGACGAGCTTCGTGCGGCGCGAGAGGTCGGCGACGACTTGGGCTTCGAGATCGCGGAACACCGCTTCGCCGTCGTCGGCAAAGATCGCAGCGACCGACTTGCCTGCGCGGCGTTCGATCTCGTCATCGGCGTCAATGGATTCGCAGCCCAGCCGCTCGGCGACGAGGCGGCCAACGGTAGTTTTTCCCGTGCCGCGGTAGCCGATCAGGAAGATGGGTCGCATGGAATGCATCGCAAGGCCACGAGCGGCCTAAAACTTCACCGGGCCGATCGCGCGCTTGAGGGTTTCGCGCATCAATTGGTAGGGCGCTTCTCGGCCAGTGAACAGCATGAACTGCAGCGCCGCCTGGCGGATGAACATCTCGACGCCGGTCACGGTGCGGCAACCGTGCGACTTGGCTTCTTTTAACAACAGCGTCGACTCGGGGTTGTAGACGGTGTCGAACACGATCATCGCCGGCTTGAGGTACGACTTGCCAAAGGGCGTTTCGTCGACGTTGGGGTGCATGCCGATTGGTGTGCAGTTGACGATGATGTCGACCTCGGCATTGTGTCGGGCCTGCCAATCGACGGCCCGGCCGCTGAACTGGTCCGCCAGGTGCTGGGCCCGAGTGCGGGTGCGGCCGGCGATCGTGGATTTGGCGCCGCGGCGTTCGAGGCCGTACATGACGGCCCGCGCGACGCCGCCCGCCCCCAGCACGAGCACGCGCTTGTCCTTGAGCGGACTGGGGTTCGTCCCGACTGTGCCGAATGCGCTCTCTAGCGAATCCATCGCGGCTTTGTAGTCGGTGTTGTAGCCGAGCAGCTCGTTGTCGCGGAGCAAGACCGTGTTCACCGCGCCGATGCCTTTCACGGCCGGATCGACTTTGGTGAGAAACTTGGCGATCGCCTCTTTGTGCGGAATGGTAACGCTCAGGCCGCGGAGGCCCAGCCGCGACATGTCCTCGCAGAACTGGCCGAGTGTGTCCATCGGCACACGGAACGGCACATAGACGGCATCGATCCCGGCCTCGCCGAAGGCCGCGTTGTGAACCTGGGGGCTGAGGCTGTGTCCGATCGGATCGGCGATCACGCCGTAGACCGCAGTGTTGGGATTGATCGATTCGTGGCGGTAGACTTCGACCATTTGCTCGTAGCTGAGCTGGCCCGGAGCGAGGGCCCGCTCGTGGTGGAACGTCGCATAGGTGAACGGGGCGCCGAACTTCGGGCCGAGGATCCGCGACGGCGTGCCGACGTCGCCCATGCACATGCCGATGGTCGGCACGTCGCTCTCCTGCATCATCTCGAGCACGCGGACGTTGTCGCGCGGCTGGTTGGCCATCGTGGCAATCTTGACGATGTCGGCGTCTTTGGA
>JANNTD010000206.1:0-3661 GCA_031403315.1 Planctomycetota bacterium | reverse complement strand
CCGTTTTTCCCAGTTCGCCGCAGAAGAACCGACCGGCGGCGAAAATCCGCGAGCTCAATCGGCTGCTGGCCGAGGCGGTGAAAGGCGATCCACA
This sequence comes from Planctomycetota bacterium, assembly GCA_031403315.1. Classification (GTDB taxonomy): domain Bacteria; phylum Planctomycetota; class Planctomycetia; order Pirellulales; family Lacipirellulaceae; genus DASYDU01. The sequence continues at coordinate 3,567 of JANNTD010000206.1, read as the reverse complement.
AGTCACGCTCGTCGACACGTGGACGCTGTTTGCCAATGCCGACGGCGACGCGAAGCCCGAAGAGTTTCCCGACCTGTTGCATCCGAACGACGCGGGCTACACAAAATGGGCGGCAGCGCTGCGGCCGATTCTGGCGACACTCGGCTTTCTAGAGACGGAGGCCGACGATTTCAAAACGGAGCCGGGATTCGAGTTGATTTTCAACGGCCACAATTTGACCGGCTGGGGCGTGCGGCCGACGCCCGAGGCGGATCTCAAGGGGCGCGCCGATTGGCAACGCAGCGACCCCAATGCGGCCGCCTGGCCCATCATCACCGAGGCCAAATCGTTCGACGGCCAGACGGCGAGCGACGACGGCCGCTACGTGGCCAAGAATGGCCGACTCATCGTCAGCACGCCGGCGGAAGGCCGCAAGATCGAACAATTGTGGACGACGCGCGAGTTTCCCAAGGACTTCACGTTGAAGCTGGAATTTCGCGCGACGCCGAATGCCGACAGCGGCGTCTACCTCCGCGGCCCGCAGCTGCAATGCCGCGACTACTTGCTCGCCGGGCCGTACCACAAACTCGCGCAGTATCGGCCGCAGGATTGGAACGAGATCGTCGTCGAAGTGCGCGGCGGCGTGGCGCGGTGCACTTGCAACGGCGAAGTGCTCGAAGAGGAGTTTCAAGTGCCGGCCACCGGTCCGATCGGCTTGGAAGGCGACCGCGGGCAGATGGAGTATCGGCGGATTCGGATCAAAGAATCGCCTTGAGTCGCACCAGGATTGAAGGCCCGACGAGTTCATGACCTGGTAAGGGTCGTTTACGATCCTTTTCTTGGCTCAAGATTGTAGCCCCGGCATTTATGCCGGCGTAAACCAACTGCGCGCCACAAACAGAGGCCCATTCATGGGCCTTCTCGCTGGTTCGGCTTGAGCTCTTGTCTGCATCGAGGGACACCACATGTCGCGTAATTACTATAGCGAAATCAATCTTCACATCGTCTGGCACTGCAAAGACAGTTCGCCGTAGCTTACGCCAGAAGTTGAGCATCTCGCACATCTCTTCATCAAACGGCGTATTATCGAAACGCTGGGCGCACTCGTGCACGAAATCGGCGGCATCGAAAACCATTTACATATCGCGGTGGCGATCCCGCCCACGTTGACACCGAGTGAATTCATTGGGCAGCTCAAGGGCGGATCATCGCACGACGTGAATCAGGCGATCGGGCGGCGCGACAAGACGTTACAGTGGCAGGCTGGTTACGGCATTGTGAGTTTCGGAACCCGGCGATTGGATTGGGTGGTCGACTACATCCGTAACCAGCGCGAGCACCATGCACAGGGTTCGATTCACGACCGGCTGGAACGCATCACGCAGGATGAGACCGAATCGCTGATGGCTCAAGCCCGGCAGCGAGAAGGCCCGTGAACGGGCCTCGTTGATGGAGCGTTTTGGGGCGTCGGTTTCCCCGGCACAAATGCCGGGGCTAGTATCGCGGCGTGAGGAAGGGTCGTGAACGACCCTGCAGACAACTGCGTGGCAGGTGGACGTAATCGCGTTAGTTACATCGTGATCACTACGGATCGTTGAACAAAGCCTTCCGGTTTCCAAAGTACTCGCACACCAGCCCATCATCAGCTAGAAACACAGTGATACGTCCAAAATTGTCACGAATCTCTGGTAGCGAGTCCGCCCACTCAAGAAACGAATCTCTACACTCAAGTGTTTCTTCCAGATTACTATACATGAACACAGGCCTAAATTGTTGAAGCCCTTCATGGAGTAAATCCTCGCATCGCTGCAATTGTTCAACAGTTGCCCCATGCTTAACACACCACGCGTGAATAACGTGTCGGCATCTTGCGACTGGTTCTGCTTCTTCGCCCTGCCAGATCGTTCGCGATCGAACGAAGTCAGTGACAAGCATGACCTGTGAAGCGCCAAACCATGCGATTGCGTTTGGCCAATCTTCGACTAAGGGCCCACGCGCCCGAATGGACGGATCTTTTTCATAGCCGTCGATAAGCAGGGTTTCGAGTGCCGCAGCCAATTGAAGAGTGGCGAACTGGCGCCGGCGAGCCCTCCAATCGTTGACGTCGTTATTTTTGGCAGTTAGTTTCCCTCCGACAAATTTACTAAAAAAACCCATATCAATCTCCCAGTTGCTCGTCCCGATAACTCCAATCGAGCACTTGCATCGGATGGACGACTTTCAGTCGCAGGCCTTGTTCGCGGGCTTCACGGGCGATTTGCAGGGCGCAGCCGGCGTTGGCGGTGATGCAAATTTTCGCGCCGGTCTGGCGGATATTTTCTAGTTTGCGGCGGCTGAGGCGGCCGGCCATTTCCGGTTCGGTGAGGTTGTAGGTGCCGGCTGCGCCGCAGCAGAACTCGGTCTCGGGAAGATCACGAAGTTCGAGGCCGGGGATTTGGGCGAGCAGCTCGCGCGGGGCGTCGCGGATTTTTTGGGCGTGCAGTAGGTGGCAGGCATCGTGATACGTGGCGATCGTGCGGATTTCGCCCGTGGGACGCACGGGGCCGAGCTCGGCGAGGAATTCGTTGACGTCGCGGACCTTCGCGGACCATGCAGTGCGGGCGGCCTGCTCGGAATCGTGCCAGTGGTGGCCGTAGTCCTTGAGCATCGAGCCGCAGCCGGCGATGTTGTTGATGATCGCGTCGAACCGCTGGGGCTCGAAAGCGGCGCGGTTCTGGTCGGCGAACTCGCGGGCCGGTTCGCTGGAGCCCGCATGAAAGTGGATCGCGCCGCAACAGACTTGGTTCTGCGGCACATGGACGTCGCAGCCGTTGTGTTGCAGCACGCGTGCGGTGGCCCAATTGACGTGGCGAAATAGCGCGTCGCCCGCGCAGCCGAGGAAGAGGCCGACCGTTGCACGGCGTTTGCCGACAGCAGGCAAAAACTCCGGCAGCGGCCCCTCGTTGCGTTCGGCCGGAGGGAGCATGTCGACCATCCGCCGCAGATTGGCAGGGAGCAGCCGCGTGAGCCGCGTCGCTTGCATGAATTGGAGGATGCCGAGCCGCTGGGCGATCCGCGCGGGCACGAGCGCGCGGCGAAGTTTGTCTCGGTAGGGAAGCAGGCCGAAGAGAATGTGGCGGTGGAACCAGTCGTCGTGTTTCGAGGTGCCGCCGTTGGCTTTGTCTGCCGCGGCCATGGCGACGCGGAAGGGCTCGATAAGTTTTCCGTATTGCACGCCGGACGGGCAAGCGGTTTCGCAGGCGCGGCAATCGAGACACAGTTCGAGGTGGCGTTCGACGCGCGGCGAAATCTCGAGCCGGCCGTCGGTGACGGCGCGCATGAGGTAGATGCGTCCGCGCGGACCGTCATTTTCGTTGCCGGTTTCGACGTAGGTGGGGCAGGCGGCCGTGCAGAGACCACAATGGATGCAGTCCAAGAGCAGGTCGTAGTCGATGTCGGCGCCGGGATTGGAAGTCGGTTCGGTCATATGGTTTGCCACAGAGATCACAGAGCTCACCGAGAGACGTGGCCAAATCAAATCCGCTTCTCTGGGACCTCTTTGTTCTCTGTGGCAATAGTTTGTTAATACACGAAGCGGCCGGGGTTGAG
>JANNTD010000205.1:0-12551 GCA_031403315.1 Planctomycetota bacterium | reverse complement strand
GTGCCAAACCAGCCTTGCGAATCCGCACGGGCCGACTTCAGCATTTGACCAATCATAAGCGCTTCAAAGTCGGAGGCCGTCTGAGAGGTATCGGCGGGCTTCCTGGTGGGCGGCCCGGAATCGAGAATCCCTGTGGCGGGTGCGTCAATCTTCATGTCAGATCACCTCGAGGTCGACGGCCAAGGCGCCGGCAGCTTGTAAATTCTGGAGAATGGCAATGACGTCGCGCGTCGTTGAGCCGATGGCCAACAAGGCTTTGACCAAGTCCTCAACCGTAGCTCCTGCGTGCAGGCTCACGTTCCGCGCTTTTTCTTCCTTGACTCCTACGCCAACCCTTGGAACAACCGTAGTCTGTCCGCCCGACAGTGGAGCGGGCTGGGAAACATCGTAGGACGTTTCAATCTCGACGGTCAGGTTGCCGTGGAGGATTGAGACCGGCGCGATCCGGATCTCCTTGCCAAGCGATACGGTACCGGTCCTTTCGTTGATCACGATTCGCCAGGGGCGGTCCAGATCGATCCGCAGGTTTTCCAGTTGAGCGATGAATTCGACAGAGCGGCCTTGGAAACCGGCGGGGATATCGACCGCGATGAGGCCGGAATTGACGGCAGCGGCGATAGGTGCTCCGGCGGCCCCAAATTTCTGGTTCACGACGGCAGCCACACGGGTCGCATTGGTGAAGTCAGCCCGATGGAGTTGGAGCCGGACATGCCCCTCGCCGAGTGAGGAAGGAGGAGCCTGTTCGACGAGGCCACCCTGAGGGACTCGCCCGACCGTTGGATGATTGACTGTTTGGCTGTTACCCCCACGGCCCGCTACAAAGCCGCCGGTCACGACCGGGCCCTGCGCCACCGAAAAGACTTGACCCGATGAAGCCTTGAGGGTGCAGAATCAGAGCCCGGCGCCCGCGAAGCCGTACATCTCCCAATCATGCGTCACCAGCCCCAGGTGGGCGGTAAAGACACTTCCCATCGATCCGACCACGATCGAGAGGAGGGCAGCCGCCAGAGCGAACCCGCGCTCCCAATTGCCGAGCGGCCTGGTGGTCCAGCCTTGATAAAGCAGGATGGCGCTGCATCCCATCATGATCGCCGAAGCGACAATTTTTGTGATAAACATGGCAGGCGGGGCGTCGTCGAACCAGGAACCTACCATGAACAACGCGCCAAACAGAAATGTCAGTGCAGCAACCGGCATGAGAAAATAACTGATCATGGTTTCTACCTCGCTTTCCAGGGGAGCTTCCAGTTCGAATCGTTCGATCACTTCCGCCGGCGAGCCGAATCGCTCGATCGCCAGCGCGACGGCCGCCTCCGGTTCCATTCCTTCACGGCGCAGCTCGTCGATCGCTTCTCGCAGATGATCGTTGATCTCGGCGAGGACGCGGCGCGGCTGGCAGCCGCGAATTCGCAACTGCCGGGCAAATTCCTGCAGATATTTTTCGACCATGTCGTCGTCACTCATGCGTTGGCCCCGACGACTGCGGTCACGGCTCGCGCGAATAGCGACCATTGCTCGGTCTGGTCCGCGAGTGCGGTTCGCCCGGAGCGCGTCAGCCGATAAACGCGGCGCTTCCGGCCTTCATGTTCGGCCCAGCGACTCGCCAAGAGACCGCCGCGCTCCAGCCGATGGAGCGCCGGGTAGATCGTCCCCTCGGCCAGGTCGAACGCGCCGCTGCTGCGGAGGCGGAGCGACTCGATGATCGCATAGCCGTGCCGCGGCTCGCTACGCACGGCCGCGAGAATCAGCATGTCGAGATGACCTTTGAGTGGTTCGCCTCTCATACCTAGTTATGCTATGTATAGGCCGGCCGACTGTCAAGCGGAGTCTCTTGACATGAGCTTAATGACGGCGTGGCCAGAAGATATTCTGCCGATGGGGCTTACGCCGACGAGTGCTAACAAGGGATCGTTTCTTGAGGAGTATGCCCCCAGAATAAGCCCAAGAACTCCGGACACGCCAATAAGGGGAGTGCCGCATCGTGCTACAATAAGTTCCAGATTTGTCCTTGTCCACATTGTTCCGAAATACTCCTTCGACCACCAAACGTACGAGAACGACTAATGAGATACTTCATCGCTCGCGTATTGTTTTTGCTTACGACTTGCTGGGTTTCCAGCACATCGGCCGCGCCGAATTATAGAATCGTGCCGTTGGGTTTCGACGACCTGGAACACACCCGTGACGATGGCTACAAATCAAGTGTTGCCAGTGATCTGAACGAAGTCGGGCACGTTCGCGGATACTCGCTACGCTTCAACGGCGGCAGCATCGACTTGGGCCAAAGTGCCTGGCTCTATGACGGCGCGACCACGGTCAACATTGGTTTCAACGGCCCTGAACACACCCGCAACGACGATTACAAATACAGCGCTGCCGACGAATTGAATGAGGCCGGAAAAATTCGCGGGTACTCTCTGCGCTACAATGGCGGAAGCAACGACTTGGGCCGCAGTGCGTGGCTTTTCAATGGCGCGACCACGGTCGACATCGGCCTGACGGGTGCCGAACACACGCGTGACGACAACTACAGATACAGCGTTGCCGACGATCTGAATGAGGTGGGACAGGTTCGCGGGTACTCTCTGCGCTACAATGGCGACAGCGCCAATTTGGGCCGCAGCGTCTGGGTCTACGACGGCGCGAACACGATCGACATCGGCCTCGCAGGTGCAGAACACACTCGTAACGATGGCTACAAAGACAGCGTTGCCGACGATTTGAATCAGGTGGGACAAGTCCGCGGGTCGTCCCAGCGTTTCAATGGCGGAAACGCCAGTTTGGGCCAAAGTGCCTGGCTCTATGACAGGGCAACGACGGTCGACATCGGCCTCGTTGACGGGGAACACACCCGCGACGACGGCTACAAGGTAAGTTTTACCGACGAGCTCAACGAAGCAGGGCGAGTCCTGGGACACTCGTTTCGCTACAACGGCGGGAACACGATCTTGGGGTTCAGCACCTGGCTCTACGACGGTTCGGCTACAGTCAAGATCGGCCTCATTGGCAGCGAGCACACGCGAAACGACGGCTACAAGAATAGTTTGGCCGACGAGCTGAACGAAGCGGGGTACGTCCGGGGAGTTTCCACCCGGTACAACGGCGGTGGCACCAATTTGGGCCAGAGCGTCTGGCTCTATAACGGCGCGGCCACGATCGACATCGGCCTCACCGGCAGCGAATACACTCGCAGTAATGGTTTCAAACGCAGTCGTGCCGACGAGATGAACGCGGCTGGGCAAGTGCGTGGGTACTCCGAACGCTACAACGGCGGAACACTTTCAGGCTACAGTGCCTGGCTGTACAACGGAGCGACGACCCTCAACATCGGCCTCACCGACAGCGAACACACCCAGAGCACTGGCTTTAGAAACAGTAGCACGATTAAGCTGAACGAGGCGGGGCAGGTCGCGGGGCACTCGATTCGCTACAACGGCAGCAACGACTATCTGGGTCAAAGTGCCTGGCTCTACAACGGCGCGACGACCTTCAAAATCGGCCTCACGGACAGCGAACACACCACGAGCAACGGTGTCAAATTCAGCGAGGCGGAACAACTGAATGAGGCGGGAAAGGTCCGCGGATCGTCCGACCGCTACGACGCCGCGGGTGTGAACATTGGCCAGAGCGCCTGGCTCTACGACGGCACGACGACGGTCAAGATCGGCCTCAACGATGCCGAACATACGGGTAGCGGTGGCTACAAGAGTAGTCGGTCCAAGGAACTGAACGAGACGGAGCAGGTCATCGGCACCTCGGAGCGGTACAATGGCGGATTCAACTATCGCGGCAGTAGCGCCTGGCTCTACAATGGCGCGACCACGGTCAAGATCGGCCTCACGGGCAGCGAACAGACCCGGAACGACGGCTACCTATTCAACAGCGCCGACGAGCTGAATAAGGCGGGGCAGGTCCGCGGCTATGCCGAGCGCTACAATGGCAGCGGCACGCTCGCTGGCCGAGACGCCTGGTTCTATGACCCAACGCTCGACCAAACCTTCCCATTGCAGCTCTCCACGCGGAGCGATGGTTACGCGTACAGCAGTGCGACGTACTTGGGTGATGACGGCCTGACCTTGGGGATTTACAACCTGTTTGACGCGCTGGACAACAACCTTGGGTTTCACGCCTTTTACTTTACCGTTGCCGATGGTTTGTACGATCTGGGATCGGTAGTCGATGGCGGCTTAACGGCCAACGGTTGGGACTATCTGGCCAACACCATTCATGTCAACGGCCTGGGCCAAATCCTCGGCCGGGGCAAACTCGCGTCGCAGGCCAGCGGCGGGATACCTTTCCTGCTCACAACCACGGTGCCCGAGCCAAGCACGTTGGCGCTTGCAGCGTTGGCAACTGTAGGGCTCATTTTGCCGAGGTGGCGACGCGTCTGGTGAGTTCCAGAGCACGTCAGCGAGTGAAATGTTGGGTCGGACGACAGTTTTAAACCACGGGGAATTGGTTTTCTCGCTTGTCAGTCGTGTCGGCGGCGAGCCGCCGCGCGGTGACGCCCCATCCGCCTCGATATGTCACTCTACCAACCGTCCACGCTGCCCGCCGGGTAGGATGCGGTTACGGGACGGATACAAGAAATCCTCTCGCAACAGGCGCACAAAAAAGCCGACGAGGTCGTCGCCGGCTTTGTGGGTTGCAATGTTTGGCTTCGACTTACGCACCCTCGGTCGCGGGCGATAGCCCAGGCGCGTCGCCGCCGCTCGTGGCCCCGGCAGCGGCGCCGACCGGCTCTTCCATCGACACCGGCTTGCCTTCTGCTCGGCCGTTGAAGACCAGTTGCTTCTTGTCGCCGACCTTCTTGACTTCGACCTTGACCAGGCTCTTGCCGGCGAATTCGCCCTTCAAGAGTTCCTCGGCGAGCGGGTCTTCGATGAACGACTCGATCGCCCGCCGCAGCGGCCGAGCGCCGAAATCGGTGTTCGTGCCCTTCTTGACCAAGAACTCCTTGGCTTCGTCGGTGAGCTCGAGCGCGATGCCCTTTTCCAGTAGCCGCTCGCGGACCTTGGCCAGTTCGAGGTCGATCACGTACTTCAAGTCGTTGTCGTTCAAATGGCGGAAGACGATGATGTCGTTCACGCGATTGATGAACTCGGGCCGGAAGACCTTTTCGATCTCGTCGGTCACACGGGTCTTCATGCTATCGTAGGAAGCGTCCTGGTCCGGCTTCTGGAAGCCGAACGCCGCTTCGTTCTTGATCGCCTCGGCGCCCGCGTTGGTGGTCATGATCAGGATCGTGTTGCGGAAGTCGATGTTCCGGCCGAAGCTGTCGGTCAGCCGGCCTTCGTCCATCACCTGCAAGAGCATGTTGAAGACTTCCGGATGCGCCTTCTCGATTTCGTCGAGCAGCACGACCGCATAGGGCCTGCGGCGGATTTGCTCGGTGAGCTGGCCGCCTTCTTCGTAGCCGACGTATCCCGGCGGGGCGCCGATCAGCCGGCTCACGTTGTGCTTCTCCATGTACTCGCTCATGTCGATCTGAATGAGCGCGTCCTGGTCGCCGAACATGAACTCGGCGAGCGCCTTGGCGAGCAAAGTCTTGCCGACGCCGGTCGGGCCGGCGAACACGAACGTGCCGGTCGGCCGTTTCGGATCCTGCAGACCGCTGCGGCTGCGCCGCACGGCGCGGGCCACCGCCTTGATCGCTTCGTCCTGGCTGATCACGCGCTTGTGCAGGTCGTCTTCCATTTGCATCAGGCGCAGACTGTCTTCGGTACTCATCCGCGTGAGCGGGATGCCGGTCATTTTCGAGACCACCTCGGCGATGACTTCCTCGTCGACGACGCCGCCGTTCTCGCGCGATTTCTCGCGCCATTCCTTGGTGATCTGCTGCTTCTTTTTCTTGAGCTTGTCGGCTTGATCTCTCAATGCAGCCGCCTGCTCGAAGTCTTGATTCGCCACCGCCTCTTCCTTCTGGCGGTTGAGCACTTCGACTTCATCGTCAATTTCCTTCAAATTCGGCGGCTTCGACATCGCCTTGAGTCGCACGCGGGCCCCCGATTCGTCGATCACGTCGATCGCTTTGTCGGGCAGGCAGCGGCCCGTGATGTAACGGTCCGACAGATCGACCGCCGCCTGGATCGCATTATCCGTGATTTGCACGCGGTGGTGCTCTTCGTACCGATCGCGGAGGCCCTTGAGGATTTCCACCGTGTCCTTCGGCGTCGTCGGCTCGATGAGCACTTCCTGGAACCGGCGGGCGAGCGCCGAGTCCTTCTCGATGTACTTGCGGTACTCGTCGAGCGTGGTGGCGCCGATGCACTGGATTTCGCCGCGCGCCAGGGCCGGCTTGAGCACGTTCGAGGCGTCGATCGCCCCTTCCGCGCCGCCCGCACCAACTAGCGTGTGCAGTTCGTCGATGAACAGAATCGTGTTCTTCGCCCGACGGACTTCGTTCATCACCGCCTTGATGCGTTCCTCGAATTGGCCGCGGTACTTCGTGCCGGCGACCATCATGGCGAGGTCCAAAACGACGATGCGACGGTCCATCAACAGTTCGGGCACGTTGCCCTCGATCACGCGCTGCGCGAAGCCTTCGACGATGGCCGTCTTGCCGACGCCCGCTTCGCCCAACAGCACGGGGTTGTTCTTCGTGCGGCGGCTGAGGATTTGGATCGCCCGCTCGATCTCGTTCTCGCGGCCGATCACGGGGTCGAGCTTCTTCTGGCGGGCGAGCTCGGTGAGGTCGCGGCCGAAGCTATCGAGCGCGGGCGTCTTGCTGCGGCTCTTGCGGCCTTCGCCGCCTTCGCTGCCTTCTTCGCCACCGCCGGCAGAACCACCGCGGCCACCCCGCTCACTAGCCTCGGCCCCTTCCAGGCCGTGGCCGAGCAGGTTGAGCACTTCCTCGCGGACTTCCTCGAGCTTGAGGCCGAGGTTCATCAGCACTTGGGCGGCGACACCTTCTTGCTCGCGCAACAGGCCCAAGAGGATGTGCTCGGTGCCGACGTAGTTGTGATTGAGGTTTCGCGCCTCTTCCATCGAATACTCGATGACCTTCTTGGCGCGCGGAGTTTGCGGCAGCTTGCCCATCGTGACCATGTCGGGTCCGCTCTGGACGAGCTTCTCGACCTCGAGCCGAATCTTGCGCAGATCGACGTCGAGGTTCTTGAGCACATTGGCCGCGACGCCGCTGCCCTCTTTGATCAGACCGAGCAGCACGTGCTCGGTGCCGATGTACTCGTGGTTGAAGCGTTGGGCCTCTTGGTTCGCAAGTTGCATCACCTTGCGGGCCCGATCGGTGAATCGTTCGTACATGTCGTTCTCCAGTTCCGCTGCGAGCGACGCGCTTTCGTCAGGCGCTGCCACTGCGGAACGTGCGTTGGTTTTCGGTCGGTTGCTTCCGTTGTTGTATTGGTGGGCCGCGCGATCAATCCGCGGTCCAATGAATCATTTCGTCAGGTTCAAGTCCGTCAATCCTAACTATGTCAATCGTAACCCCGTCGCGACTGGCACCCAATGCCATCGGCGCACTCCAGGGACTGTGATCGTCGCCTGTCCGGTTCGCGCGGCGCGGTGCCACCCATTAACTTAGCCAGTTTGCGCGTCCGATCAGCGAGCGTGTTCTAGAGATTTTCTTCAAAAGTGTAGCCCCAGAACCGATGCGCAGCAAGGCAACCGGTGGCGGGGCCTGGACTTAGGGCGACATAGAAAATGTCGCCGCCCCACGGTGCGAGCCGCGCCTTCGCGGCCCGGTTGGAAGAGTCTTCCGGGCGGACACTCCTTCCGCCCTCGCGTAGCGGCCATAACGATCGTAACACTTGGCCGCTGCACCTACTTACGTATGCTATCAGGCGATTGTTCGGGGCAGTAGGATGGACCGTGGGCGGTCGATTTCGGCCGGTCGATCGCCTTGTATACCAACATGAAACAAACTGACCTGAGAATCATCGACGCGGCGCTGAATCGGGCCGGCGAAGGGCTGCGCGTGGTCGAGGATTACGTGCGATTCGTGCTCGATGACCCGTTTTTGACGCGCCAAATCAAAACGCTCCGGCACGAGTTGGGCCAGGCGGCCGCGCTGGTGCCCGCGGCAGATCGCCACGCCGCCCGCGACACTTCGGCCGACGTGGGGACCCACATTTCGACCGATTCCGAAGGCCGCCGCGGCGACGCTTGGGATGTGTGCGCGGCAAGTTTCAAGCGGGCCGAGCAGGCGCTTCGCAGCCTTGAAGAGTATGGCAAACTTGTCGACGCCGAGTTCGCCAGCCGGTGCGAGTCGATTCGCTATCGGCTCTACACGCTCGAAAAGGCGGTTGACGTCGGCCGCACGAGCCGCGAGCAACTGGACGATGTCCGGCTCTGCGTGCTGGTGGACGGCCGCGATTCGGCGGCGGATTTTGAACGGCTGGTGCAAGTGCTGGTCGACGCCGGCGTCGGCATGATCCAGCTCCGCGACAAGCACCTGGACGACCGCGAGCTCATGGACCGAGCGCGACAGTTGCGCGAACTTACGCGGGGCACACGTTCGCTGGCCATTATTAACGACCGGGCCGACGTGGCGGCGATCACGGGGGCCGACGGCGTGCATCTCGGTCAGGACGATTTGTCGGTGAAAGACGCCCGGGCGATCGTCGGGACGCGGATGCTCGTCGGCGTTTCGACTCATGACATCGATCAGGCCCGGACAGCGGTTCTGGACGGGGCTAACTACCTTGGGGCCGGACCCACCTTCGCGTCGCAGACGAAGGCTTTCGACGACTTCGCCGGGCTCGACTACCTCCGCGAAGCCGCGGCCGAGATTCGGCTGCCGACGTTTGCGATCGGCGGCATCGGGGTGGACAATTTGCCGGAGGTGCTCTCCGCGGGAATTTCGCGGATTGCGGTGGGGGCGGCGGTGACGGAAGCACGGGACCCCGGTGTCGCGGTGCGTGAGCTATTGGTTATGCTGGAGAGCCCGACCGCTGAAGCGGTCTCGCCGTCCCTGTCCCCCGGCCCCTGACCCCTGACCCCTGACCCCTTCCCCCATGCTTCACGCGATCATCTTGGCCGGCGGCACCGGCACTCGCTTTTGGCCCGCGAGCCGGAACGATTCGCCCAAGCAGATGCTCGAGCTGGTCGGCGGCGAAACGATGATTCGTCAGACCGTCGATCGGCTCGGCGACCTGGTGCCGCCCGAGCGACGGATGGTGGTGACGAATCGCCGGCTGGTAGACGCAATCGGCGAGCAGTTGCCGGAGATGCCGGCGGCGGCGCTGGTCGGCGAACCGTGCAAACGCGACACCGCGCCCTGCATCGGGCTGGCCGCGCTCTTGGTGAGCCGCAAAGATCCCGATGCCACGCTGGCCGTCATGCCGGCCGACCACGTAATCCGCCCGGTCGAGAAATTCCAGGCCGCGATCCGCGAGGCGGCGGCGCTCGTTGAAGCGGTGCCCGGTCGGATCGTCACGTTCGGTATCAAGCCGACGTATCCGGCAGAGATCTTTGGGTACATTCATCGGGGGAAGCCGATCGAAGTTAAGGCAGAACCGGGGTCGGGGACGACCCGGCTCGCTCCCGCTTTTGTGGTCAACAGCTTCAAGGAGAAGCCGTTCGCCGAGACCGCGCAAAAATATGTCGCGTCGGGCGAATACTATTGGAACTCCGGTATCTTCGTCTGGCGAGCGGCGACGATTCTCGACGCTCTGCGGAAGCGGCAGCCCGAAATGTTCGGCCATCTCGAAACCATCGTCGCGGCTTGGGACACGCCCGAGCGCGACGCCGTTTTCGACCGCGAGTTTGCCGCCATCAAGGGCATCTCGATCGACTACGCGGTGATGGAACACGCGGCCGACGTGGCGGTGATCGAAGCCCCGTTCGAGTGGGACGACCTGGGCGGCTGGCAGTCGCTCGCGCGGCTCGCCGGCACCGACGTCCACGGCAACACGATCATCGGCCGCCACCTCGGCCTCAACACCAAGGGGACCATCGTCCGCACCGACGACCAGCATTTGGTGGTCACGCTCGGCCTCGAAGACTGCATCGTCGTCCACACGCCGAACGCCACGCTGGTGGCCAACAAGCACGACGAGGAAAAGATCCGGCAAATCGTCAAAGACCTCGAATCGCGCGGCTGGACCGAATACCTGTGACCGGTCACGAATCAATCCGAATCGTTGGGATCGACTATGGCACGGTGCGGATCGGCATTGCGATGGCCGACACCGCAATCGGCATCGCCAGCCCGTTCGAGAACTACAACCGCCGCACGCCGGCCCTCGACGCGGAATACTTCCAGCGGCTCGCTAACGACGAACGGATTGGCCGCTTCGTGGTCGGCCTGCCGGTCCATCTGAGCGGCAGCGAGAGCCAGAAGTCGACCGAGGCCCGCGCATTTGGCGAGTGGCTCGCCGGCACGACGGGCGTGCCGGTCGAGTATTTTGACGAGCGATTCACAACTTCCGAAGCGGACGAACTCCTCAGCAGCGTGAAGTTCACGAAGAAGCAGCGGCAGGCGCGACGGGACCAGCTTGCGGCGCAGATCATGCTCGCTGCCTATCTCGAAGCCGGCGGCCGTGGGCAACAGTCGCCAGGTGGAATTGAATGAGCAAACTCATCTTTGGCTGTGGATATCTTGGCGAGCGCGTCGCCAAATTGTGGTTACAGCAAGGCCACATGGTGATGACTGTAACGCGAAGTGAGAGTCGAGCCCTAGAACTCGGCATGGCTGGCATGTTCACGATTGGGGCGGACGTTACAAAGCCAGAAGCACTCGATTGCCTCAAAACCTTACCGCGATACAGCATGGACGAGCGAATTGCAGGGCCGAACAAAAGCGTGAGACCAATCAAGGAGGCAAATGCAATTGGAACTGTGCTGTACGCAATCGGACACGACCGGACTTCCGGCCAGTCAATCCACAAGGTCTACGCCAGCGGCGTCAAAAATGTGCTCGCCGCCCTGCCCGCCGACATCGGCCGCTTCATCTACATCAGTACAACGGGCGTCTACGGCAACGCACACGGCGAATGGGTCGACGAAGACACACCGCCCGATCCGCAGCGCGATGGCGGCCGGGCGTCGCTCGCGGCGGAACAAGTGCTGGCCGAAAGTCCGTTTGCCTCGCGCAGCACCATCTTGAGGCTCGCGGGCATTTATGGCCCGGGGCGGATTCCGTTTTTGGATAAGTTGCGGGCCGGCGAGCCGATTCCGGCGGTGAGCGCCGGGCATCTCAATTTGATTCATGTGGAGGATGCGGCGGCGGTGGTCGTGGCGGCGGCTAAAGGTACGGAAACTCAGCTAAACCGCAAGCGGCGCGTTTATTGTGTCAGCGATGGGCATCCCGTCGAGCGCGGTGAGTATTACTGCGAGGTCGCGCGGCGAATCGGCGCGCCGCCGCCGACGTTCGTGACACCCGATCTCAATTCGCCGCGAGCCGCTCGCGCCGAGGCCGATCGCCGTGTGAAGAACGCGCGGATGCTCGCGGAACTGGGCGTCAAGCTTGCGTATTCTGACTACCGGGCCGGCCTCGCCGCGATTCTCGGCGGTTGCTAACGGGCGATTGGAGCCGTATGATCGGCTACAGCAATTTTCCCGTATTTTCGCCGATCGTTGCCCTCCCGCCTTCGCCATGCTCAAGCACCAACCCATCTTCCCGCACGTCATCGAGCTGAACCATCAGGCCCGGCGGCGGTTCAGTTGTGCCGTCTATTTGATTTACGACGATGACGGCAGTTGGGCGCTGATCGACATCGGCTACGAAGACGCGGTCGACGAATGCCTGGAAATCATCCGGCAGCTCGACTTCCCGTTCTCGAAGTGCGTGACGCTGATCGCGTCGCACGCCGACGTCGACCACATCCAGGGCCTCGCCAAGGCGAAGCAATTGCTCAAAACGAAAGTCACCTGCCATCCGTTCGCCGCCAAACCACTCGAGGAAGGCGACAAGCTGATCACCTATGCCGAGATCGCGGCCCAAAATCTGCACCTCGACATGCCCATGCCGCAGGTCACGGTCGAGCACCGCGTGAACGACGGCGACGTCATCACCATCGGTAAGCAACAGCTCGAAGTGTGGCACACCCCCGGCCATACCGACGGCCAACTCAGTTTCCGCCTGGGCGACCTGCTGTTCTCGGGCGACAACTTGTTTCGCGACGGCTGCGTCGGCGTCATCGACGCCCACCACGGCAGCAGCATCCCCGACTTCATCAAGTCGCTCCAGCGCATCAAGGCCAGCGATGTCAAATGGCTGCTTCCCAGCCACGGCCCCGTGTTCCGCAAGGACAACGCGCTGATCGACCGCACGCTCGCCCGCCTGGAAACGTACCTGCATATGGCCGACTTCGGCACGTGCGCAGTCGACTGGCCGCTGATGGACGCTTGGGAGCAAGAACTGGTCGAAGGCCGAACCCCCAAGTAGGCTGAAAGTCACCCAAAATCATTATCCCTCCTGCCCCCTCCCGGGTGGAGATGGGACCAACCGAGCACGGGCGACCCGTAGTCGCCCGAGCGCAGGGCGGTAGCCCTCGCGAAGCGACGGGGAGAGGGGACGAAGCGGGTCCACGGATTGCTCGGGGAAGTGCCATGCTGCTGCTCGTTCCCATCCACCTTTTCAGGCTCCCTGT
>JANNTD010000204.1:0-4475 GCA_031403315.1 Planctomycetota bacterium | reverse complement strand
CTTCGGCGAACTGAGCGTCTGCCCGGTCCAGGTGCCAAAGGATTTCTTCCAAATAGGCATAGCCGGTCGAGCGGATGCGTTCGAGTTCGAGTTGGCTCAACTTGGCCACCCGATAAGCGCGGAACGCGCCGCTCGTGTCGTAGATCGGCAGTCGCAGCAGAGTGCGGCTGAGGACGTTGATCAGGCGACTCAAGATGTGCCGGTGCCGCGGCCAACCTTCGATCGCGCCGCCCGCGACGTACCGCGAGCCGATGGCGACGTCGGCGTGCTCCGTCGCGGCCACCAATTCCGGCAGATGTACCGGATCGTGACTCCAATCGGCATCCATCGTCACGACAAGATCGTACTTGTGCGCGATCGCATATCGCATCGCGTCGAGAGTCGCCGAGCCCAGGCCAAGCTTGGATGGTCGGTGCAAACATCGAACTCGCGGTTCACTGGCAGCCCGCTCGTCGCACCAGCGTCCACTGCCGTCCGGCGAGTTGTCGTCGACCACCAGCAAATCCGCAGTCAGCAGCACGCGAAGAATCGCCTCCGTCAGCCCCCGCAGATTCTCGATCTCGTTGTAAGTCGCCAACACAACGAGCGTTCGAGGCTTGGTCATGAATGCAAACCAGAAGGATTAACTACGGAGACACGGAGGGCACACAGAGAATCCAAGACGATTTGTCATTGCAAATCTGTCATTTGTCATTGGCCATCTCAGAAATGACCAAATTTGAAATGACAAATGACCAATGGCAAATTCTTTGCCTCCGTGTCCTCCGTGGCTCCGTGGTTTATTTCTTTGCCGCCAGCGTGCGGTAATACTCAATCGAGCGGCGGAGGCCTTCGTCGAAGTCGACGACCGGTTTATAGCCGAGAATCTTTTTGGCCAGCGAGATGTCGGCCAGGCTGTCGCGGACGTCGCCGGCCCGCGGCGGAGCGAGGATCGGCTCGATTTTGGTGCCCAGCACGCGGTTGATCGAGGCCACCAGATCCAGCAGATCGAGCTTTTCGCCACAGGCGATGTTGAACGTTTTGCCGGCCGCGGCGGGCACCTCGGCTGCGAGCAGATTGCCGGCGACGATGTTGGCCACGTACGTGAAGTCGCGCGACTGCTTGCCATCGCCGAAGATCGTCGGCCGCTCGCCGGCGAGCATCGTCATCACGAACTTCGGGATCACGGCCGCGTACTCGCTTTTGGGATCCTGTCGGGGTCCGAAGACGTTGAAGTAGCGGACCGTCACCGTCGGCAGACCAAACGTCGCCGTGAACGCCTGGCAATAGAGTTCGCCGGCGGCCTTGGCTGCGGCATACGGCGAGACGGGGTCGGCTAGATCACTCTCATGCTTTGCAGCTGCGGCGGTGCGATCGCCATAGATGCTGCTCGACCCGGCGTAGACGACGCACTTTACGCCGCTCTTGCGGGCGGCGTCGAGCAGATTGACGGTACCAGTGACACACGCGGCGTTGGTGTCGAGCGGCGCGACGACGCTGCGCGGCACCGAGGCCAGCGCCGCCTGATGGAACACGATCTCCACACCGTTGAGCGCCCGTTCGACCGCGGCCCGATCGACCAAGTCGCCTTCGATCAGCTCAAACTTGCCCGCAAGATGTTCGAGGTTCGCCCGCTTCCCCGTACACAGGTTGTCAAGGATGCGAACCCGCTCGCCGCGCTCCGCTAGCGCCGTCGCGATGTGAGAACCGATGAAGCCAGCACCGCCGGTAACCAGGTAAATGCTCATGCCAACAGCTTATACGCCTTAACGCAGAACGGCCAGCGGGTGGCCTCACGTCCCATGACGGAGGCGCGAGAACAGTTGTCGATAGCTCTCGCGCCGCACGCCCGGCTGCGGGTGGCCGGAATCGGTGGGCTCGTCCTCGATCACGAGAATCGCGCGTTCTGGTTCGTCCGCCGATTGTGCGGCAAGAGCGGTCGCCGGATGTCGCTGACGCGGCGCCGTGTACTCAACAATCGATTGAGGCGAATTGGCGATTGCCGGCCGCGATTCGTTCACGACCGCAAGGCGAATCGTCCTTGGTGTCGTGTCGTGGTCACGCTCTGCGGCCGCGCTGAATTTGGGGGCGTGAGTCTCCTCGCTCTCGGCGGCAGCGGCGGTCGAAGCATCGAGCGCGTTTTGTACCAGCCGCGAGAAACCCGGCTCTCGACCATTTTCCACGCGCGGCGTCCGCGTGCCAAAAATGCTGGCCAGCGTCACGAAGCTATCGAGCACCAATTCTTCTTCCTCGAAAGATTCGGCGAACGGGTCGACCGCGTCGGGCGCAGGGCCGCTGAACACGCGCGGGCGGCGAACCGCGGTCGGACGCGGCGCCGGCACGGGGAGCGATGGCGGCAACGGCACGGCGACTTGCTTCGCCGTGACGACGACGGGCGCCGGTTCGTCGTCGAGCTCAGTCATTTCATCACAGACTGACGATATCTGGCGAGCTACCGGCAACTCTTTGAGACTGCCGAACTCGACAACGCTCGAAGCAGCAGCTGTTAATTGACCAGGCTCATTGGTCGACTTTGGCGGTTCCCAAGCCGAAGGCAATTGCTGCAGGTCGGCCCAGGCCGCCTGCACGACAGCCGCGTCGACCTTCTCGAGTCGACGGTCGTCGGCCAAAACCAATGCCCGATCGCAAACTTGATTCACCAACCGCGGCACGCCGTCGGTCGCAGCGAAGATCGACTCGAAGGCGGGCGGGGCGAAGATTAGGTCGGCGTCGGCGTTCGACGCGGCGAGCTGAGCGCGGACGTATTGCGTCGTCTCCGCTCGAGTGAGCGGTGCTAGGTAGCAGCGAGCCGAAAGCCGCTGGCTGAACGATTGCAGATCGGGGCTCGTGAGTTTTTCCTCGAGCGCCGGCAGGCCCGCCATCACTAGCCGCACGCGCGGCGCCCCGCCCCGCGACAAGTTGGTGAGCAGCCGGAGCTCTTCCAATAAGTGGACCGCCAGCGCCTGGGCTTCATCGACCAAGAGCAACAGACCTTGCGATGCTTCGTCGCCCGCGAGCAGCGTGTCCAACAGGCTCAGTCGCAGCTCACCCTCGTCGCGTCGGCGGTAGTCGAGTCCGAGTTCAAAGTGGATCGCCTGCAATAGCGCCCGCCGCGTGCACAGCTGCGCACACGCCAACAGGACGACGTCGAACTTCTCTCGGTATTGGGCCGCGAGCACCTGCAACAGCAACGACTTCCCGATGCCGGCTCCGCCGATCACCACGCCCGGCCCATCGCCGCGCTCGATCGACCGCGCCAGTCGGCGCCGCGCATCTTCGACCGAAGCCGCGGGAAAATACCGCGCTACCTGCGGTTGGGTGGCAAACGGCCGGTCACCTCGTTCGACCAGTTGTCGCAAGTTCATCAGAGAGCAGTCCTTGGCGTGGCGGCGAGCGGTTGCGAGAATAGGAGTACGTTAGGCTTTCCAGCCTGACACGTCGGCAGTGAGTTCAGGCTGGAAAGCCTAACGTACGGTCCGGCGATAGCATCTCAATCGTCCCGGTTCCAGAGACGGCGGTCCCTGTCGTTTTGAATCGGCATCGGCGACGAGCGGCTGTAGCGTGATAGCATGAATTAATAGAGTTCGCCGTGGTGCTCAAAGCGTGATTTTCAAAATCAAAATCTGCGGTATCACGAACGTCGATGACGCGATCGCAGCCGTCGATGCCGGGGCCGATGCGATCGGGCTCAATTTTTACAGTGGCAGTAAGCGATGTGTGGACGTCGACGTAGCCCGACAAATTGTCGACGAGGTAAGCCAGCGAGCAGCATGCGTGGGCGTCTTCGTGAATGCATCGGCCGACGAAATCCCATCAATCTGCGGGCGCGCGCGGTTGCAAATCGTGCAATTGCACGGAGACGAGCCGCCCGAGTTAATCAAATCGCTCGGTTCCGGTTATGACGTTATTCGAGTCTGCCGGCTCGATGAGCGAGGCACGCCGGCGATTCGCGCTGACCTCGATGCTTGCTGTGAGATTGCCGGATTTGCTCCTGTCGCGATCTTGGTCGACGCTGCTGCGCCTGGACGGTTCGGCGGGAGCGGCCACACAGTCGATTGGAGACAGTTGGAGAATTACCCGACGTGGATCAAAAATATTCCACTGATCCTTGCCGGCGGGCTCAATTCCGCAAACGTCGCCGAAGCGATTCGCATTGTGAGTCCGCAGGCGGTCGACGTAGCGAGCGGCGTCGAGTTGGCACCTGGAAAAAAAGACACGGCCAAAATGCGTGATTTCGTGGCCGCCGCACGAGCTGCCTTCGCGGCTCTATGAAACGCGATTCTACGCTACACTTGTGGGGCAGGCCGTGTGAGCCTTGCCAGCGCCGACGCTTCCCAATTACAATACAATCTTGTCGCATTTGACTCGATTCCAGGAGATTCCCGTGTCGCAAGTGGCTACGAAGAAACTGCCGTACAAAGTGCTCGATTGTTCCCTCGCCGAGTTCAACCGCCTCGCCGAATGGGGCCGCAAAGAGATCGAGCTCGCGGAAAACG
>JANNTD010000203.1:0-6072 GCA_031403315.1 Planctomycetota bacterium | reverse complement strand
GCATGATGAAGAGCATGCGCGACGCCGGCATGGAATGCTGGTCGAAGATGATGACTGAGCTGGTCAGCAGCGATGCCTATGCCGAGGCGAACGCGGAGATGCTCAACACCTGGCTGATCAGCTCGGCACCGTTTCGCAAGTCGATGGAAACGGCCGTGAATCAATCGTTGGCGGCACTCAATCTCGCTTCGCGCGACGACTACTCGCGTCTGGCCGAGCGGCTGACGAACGTCGAAATGCGGCTGGACGACATGGACGCCAAGCTGGATGAATTGCTCCGCCGGCAGGGGCCACAAAACCAAGGCTGAGAGGTTTTCGAGATGAGCACAACCCAAAATGACGACACGGCCGCCGTGACGTTTGAGGACGTGTGTCAGCAGTGGCATCAGGCAGCCGACAACTTACAGACGTTCAATCGCCTGCTCACGAGCGACGCCAAGATCGCTCAGACGCCCAAGCAGTTGATTTGGACACTCAACAAGGCCAAGCTCTACCGGTATACACCCGTCTTGCCGGACGATCAGCGGCACAAGATCCCGCTGCTCTTGGTGTTCGCGATCATGAATCGTCCCTATGTGCTCGACCTGCGCCCCGGGCACAGTTTCGTCGAATACATGCTCAAGCAGGGCTACGATATCTATTTGCTCGACTGGGGCATCCCGGGCCCGGAAGATTGCGAACTGAAATACGACGACTACGCGCTCGAGTATCTACCGCGCGTGATCCGCAAACTCAAGTCGTTCACAGGCGCGAAGGAATTCAGTATGCTCGGCTGGTGCCTCGGGGCGCTGATCACCACGATCTACGCCTGCCTGCGGCCGGAGGACGGCCTCAAGAATCTGGTGCTGCTCACCGCGCCGCTCGATTTCGCGGACAAGAAAGCCGGGGGCTTTATCCGCATGGTGAGTCAACCCAAGTTTGATCCGGACAAGCTCACCGAGGCATTCGAGAATGTGCCCGGCGAGATGATCGACGCCGGCGCCAAGATGCTAAAGCCGGTGGAAAACTACGTGGGCACTTACGTCAACCTGTGGGACAACATCGACGACACCGGCCGCGTGGAAGCCTGGCATGCGATGAACACCTGGGTCCGCGACATCATCCCGATGTCAGGCGCCGCGTATCGACAGTTGATCAACGAATTCTACAAAGAGAATCGACTGATGGAAGGCACGCTCACGATCCGCGGCGAGCGGGTCGATCTCGGCAGGCTGCGGGCGAGCCTGTTCAACGTGATTGCCGAGGCTGATCATATTACGCCCCCCTGCCAGTCGGAGCGGGTGATCGACCTCGTGGGCAGTACCGACAAGGAAATACTTCGTATCCAGGGCGGCCACATTGGCATCATGGCAGGACGCGGCGCGGAAAAGTCGACCTGGCCGCACATCGATACGTGGTTGGGCGCCCGCTCGAATTGAGGCGCCGATGCGCCAGCGACGAGTCGTTTGGAGTCAACCGCCGTGAATTGGGAAACTTTGATCGACGAAAGTGCGCTCGCTCGACTGCTTCCGCAGGCCTATTCGTATCTTGCTCGACCCGTGAAGGAAGGGCTGGTTGTATTTCTGAACGGCCTGCCGGCGATTGCTCAGGAGCAGATTCTGGCCGAGCAGGCGGCTCTCCCCGCGGCGGCAACCGTTTCCGAGCGGTTGGGCATGTTGGCACGCAATTGCCCGGTGCTGCACAAGCTCGGGCAGGTGCTGGCTCGCGATCAGCGGCTGGCTCCGGAGTTGCGTCATGAACTTCGCCAGCTCGAGTCGTTGCCACCGACTGTCGATCTGGAGACCATCCGGGCGATCTTGGCCGACGAACTCGGACCGCTCGAGCAATTGGGAATTACCTTGTTGCCGCCGGCCATCGCCGAAGCCAGCGTCGCGGTCGTGATTCCGTACCGCGACAGCCGCGATCCGACGGCGACCGAAGGCGTGTTCAAGATTCTCAAGCCCGGAATCGTAGATCGCATGGCGCTGGAGTTGGATCTGCTCGGCCAAGTAGGCTCCTATCTCGATGCGCGCTGCGGCGAACTCTCGATACCGCACCTCGACTATCGCGAAACGTTCGATCACGTCCGCGTCAAACTCTGCGTGGAAGTCCTTCTGGACCAGGAACAGCTTCATCTGGCGGAAGCGAAGGCGTTTTTTGCGGACGAGCCGGACGTACACATTCCCACGCTCTACAAGCATTGCACGCCTCGAGTGACGGCGATGGAACGCATCTTCGGCGAAAAGGTCACCGATCACTCGCTCGATTCCAGCGGAGACAAACACCGGTTGGCACGACTGGTCACGCGAGCGCTCTTGGCTCAGCCCATCTTTTCGCGAACTCACTGGGCCATGTTTCATAGCGACCCCCATGCCGGGAACTTGCTGTACACAGACGACGGCCGGCTGGCGATCCTGGATTGGAGTTTGGTCGGACATCTCGGCGAAGGAGAGCGAGTTGCCCTGGGGCAGATCGTGTTGGCCGCGATCACGTTGCGTGGCGACCGGCTCGTCGCGCTCTTGGAGCAACTCGACGAGCGGCGGACGGTCGATCGGGTGGCGCTGGAAGTCGTCGTCAATAACTGGTTGCGAAGGATCCGGCACGGCCAACTTCCCGGGTTGACATGGCTGGTGGGGCTGCTCGACGATGCGACCCACGTCGCGCGACTCCGCGTGGGGGCCGAGATGATGCTGTTTCGCAAATCGCTACACACGCTCGAGGGCGTGATCGGTGAACTGGGCGCCGAGGGATTCAGCATCGAGGGGGCGCTCGTCGTGGAGTTCGTCCGCCACTTTGGCCGCGAGTGGCCGCGACGCTGGTTCACCGCTCTGAACTCGCGCCTGTTTGCTACGCGGCTGTCGAACGCCGACCTCGTCGAAATGTTGCTCAGTTCGCCGCTCGCGGCGGCTCGCTTTTGGCACGCGGAATGGTCGGATCTGTCGCGCAGTCTGCTAACCGCCGAATCGTAGCAATATCGGCACGAGCGCGATCTTCGCAGCGCAACATTCCGCACAGCGTGCCATTTACGCACTCCTGTGTTAAGAAGCGAAGAATGCCCGCAAATTGCCGGCTCTGGTCTTGTCATGTCTGTACCCCAGAAATTCTTGAAACTATAATTAACTAACTGCAGAATAGTCGAAACTAGAGATAGGCTCTCCTTTGGCGGAACGGAGGCTGACGAAACACCAAGGAGATTCTGGCGATGGCAAAAAAAGAGGGGTTTCCAAAGCTGACCGCCGAGGAAGCGGCGCAGCTCATCGGCCACGATTCGATGGTCGCTTTCAGCGGCTTCACGCCAGCCGGCGCGGCCAAGGCGGTTCCGCTCGCGCTTGCTCAGCGCGCTCGTGACTTGCATCAGAGCGGCCAGCCGTTTCAGATTCGCGTGCTCACCGGCGCGTCGACCGGCCACAGTCTGGACGATGCGCTCGCCGAGGCCGATGCCATCAGTTGGCGTGCTCCCTATCAATCGTCGGCGCCACTGCGCGAACGAATCAACGACGGCCGCGTGGCCTACGTCGACATGCATCTGTCGCATGTTCCACAATCGGTGCTGTTCGGCTTCTTCGGCAAGATCGATTTCGCGGTGATCGAAGCCAGCCGCGTGACCGCCGACGGCCGCGTATATTTGACCACCTCGGTCGGCGCTTCGCCGACGTTCTTGCAGGCGGCCGACAAGGTGATCATCGAGCTCAACCGCAGTGCTTCCGCGAAGATCAGCGAGATGGCCGACATCGTGATTCCCAAGCCGCCGCCGTATCGCACGGCCCTCGATCTCGACTTTCCGCTCCAACGGATCGGCAAGACATTTACTCGCGTCGATCCGGAGAAAATCGTCGGGATCGTCGAAACGGACATGCCCGACGAGTTGATCGAGTATGCAGCTCCCAACTCGACCAGTAACGCCATCGCGCGGCACGTGGTCCACTTTCTGCTTGAGGAAATGGCCAGCGGCCGGATTCCGCCGAACATGCTGCCGATCCAGTCGGGCGTGGGAAATGTTGCCAATGCCGTGCTGGCCGGGCTGGGGAAGCATCCGGACATTCCGGAGCTGGTGATGTTCACCGAGGTGTTTCAGTCCGCCGCGTTTGAATTGATGACGCAAGAAAAAATCAGCGGCGCGAGCACGACCGCCCTGGCGCTGACGCCGCAGCAGATGGCGGACTTGATCGACGAAATCGACTACTACTCGCCGCGGATCGTGCTGCGGCCGCAAGAGATCTCGAACAACCCGGCCGTGGTGCGCCAGGTGGGCGTCATCGCGCTCAACACCGCGCTCGAGTTCGACCTGTCGGGGCACGTCAACTCGACCCACGTGATGGGGCGGATGATGGTCAACGGGATAGGCGGCAGCGGCGACTTCGCCCGCAACGCCTACTTGTCGATCTTCATGTGCCCGTCGACGGCCAAGGACGGCACCATCTCGACGGTGGTGCCGATGTGCCCGCACGTGGACCACAGCGAGCACTCGGTGAACGTCGTGGTCACGGAACAGGGATTGGCCGACCTGCGCGGCCTCGCGCCGGAAGACCGCGCCGAACGGATCATCGACGAGTGTGCCCATCCGCACTACCGCGAGTACCTCCACGACTACATCCGCCGGGCGAATCCGGGCCACATCCGCCACGACCTGAGCCGCTGCTTCGAATTGCATCAAAACCTGCTGCGTTACGGCAGCATGCTGCCCGATATGATACCCGCGCCAGTCTTGTTGACCGGGCGCGATGGGTTGCCGGAAATGCAAATCGGCGGCGCCTCGCCAGCCGCGACGTGACGCGTCTCGCAGATCGCCCAGATTGCGAACTCTTCTGCGAACTCTTCCGGTACATGCCGTCGGCCGTGAATTGTCGTCTCGTCTTCCGAACTAACGCGACAGTTCATGTCAGGGCTCGAGTATTTTCGCGTTTTGTCGGGGGCGTGTTTTTTGGCCTCCGCGCAAGTCGTTGGCTGGTTGCGACTTGTAAGACTTCGTCGCGGCGAAAACTCGCGCCGAGGCGACAATTGGCGTCCGATTTGTCGCTCGGCCGTTGTGGAAACGACGTAAAACCTCGTGCGAAACGCCGCGAGTGGGCGACAAAACCCCTCCTCGAATTGTCCGATAGAGTTGCATGTTACGTTCCGCCCCGTTGCCGAAAGGTCTCTCGCAAAGACGCCTAGGCGCAAAGGTCGAAGGCTCTGACCACGGACCTCTGACCTCTCGCCAAGGATTGCCGGCCGACAATTTTGATCTGCTAGTTTTGAACTGCGGGAATCAAAATTGCTCTGGCGCTCGAGGATTTTCGAATTTTGATTTTGCTCCTTTCGTTGCGATCGTTGTAACTTGTTGCTGCGGAACGATTTCGAATTTGATCGAAAACTCAAAACACGCGAGGAGGGATCAAAATTCAACCGTTTTGCACGGTCGCTCCGCAAAATTCCTCGCATTTTCCAGAGCGGCACGCGAATCGCGTGCGGCAAAACGCGCCGAATTTAGGTCCCATTTTGATCGGTGACGTGCCATTGGTTGGTCGGAAAGGTCTCTCGCCAAGTCCCTGAGACACAGCGACACCGTAGCGCACAGCGAGCGTTGCCAACTCGCGATGATGGATGGCTGGTCGTTGTTTCAAATTGCCAAAGAACTATCTTGCCCGACTGCGGAGGAAGCAACTGACGCCGCCGATGACCAATGCTGCGCATCGGTGCCCACGAGGATGAAGGCCGAAGGCGGTAGTCTTCTTGCCTCAAATCCCTGAGCTCGGCTGCCGTGTTGCCGGCCTCACGCGATTGACGGAGGAAATTGCCTCACGCCCGCGGAGGAATGGCCTCGCACGCGATCGTCTAGTTGTCGAGAGACAAGAGTCGAGGGACGAGAGCCAGGCAGTTGCTCTGGCTCTCGACTCTCTGCACTCGGCCCTCGACTCTTTTTATCAGAAGGGCTGGCTCAAATTCTACAAAAAACGCGATTTTATGCGGAAGTCGTTTGGCTGCTTGGACTTGGGATTAGTGATGTTTTGTATAGTACCTCATTTCGGCCACGGGAATTTTACCACAGAGGGCATGGAGGGCACGGAGAGGAAAGATATGACGGAAGAAAGCTCCTTGGCTCGCGGTCTCCTT
>JANNTD010000202.1:0-3107 GCA_031403315.1 Planctomycetota bacterium | reverse complement strand
CATAAAGTTATAGTCGTTCAAAATACATCCGTCTGACTTGAGTAGCCAAATTGTGGTTACTATCGGTGGTAGTCTTCGCCATCTTTATGCAATCATATGAATCATCCGTCTGCGTTGCTGTAGCGCAACTGACCTGCCCCCGAATTTTCATCCAGGCAAAATTAGAGTCCGCGGGTTGATTACGCCTTCGACCGGGTGGTGAGCAATGGGACAAGCTGCGGAGACCTTATCGATCGCAGCAGCTTGCCCCGTTGCGGGCGTCGTTTGGGGCACTAGCGTCGCCGCGAACGCAACCGGTGCCAGGTAGCCGAGCGCCGAATGGGGGCGTTCGGTATTGTAATCGGTCACCCATGCCGAGAGTTCGTCGCGGACATGGTTGAGGCCAAAGAACAGGCTCTCGTTCAGCAACTCGTCGCGCATGCGGCCATTAAATGATTCAACGAACGCGTTCTGCATCGGCTTGCCGGGCGCGATGTAGTGCCAGTCGACCTTATGGACGCCAGACCAGCTTAGGATCGCGTTCGACGTGAACTCCGTTCCGTTGTCTGACACGATCATCGAAGGACGTCCGCGCCGTTCCATCAATGCCGTCAGCTCACGTGCCACGCGGGTTCCAGAGATCGACGTGTCGGGGATCGCTGCTAAGCATTCCCGCGTCACGTCGTCGACGATATTGAGCACACGGAACCGGCGGCCATTGGTCATCTGGTCGTGCACAAAGTCTAGGCTCCAGCGCGCATTTGCCCGAGCGGGAGCGACATGGATCGGTGCCCGTGTTCCGACCGCACGGCGGCGGCCCTTACGGCGTCGGACGCTCAAGCCCTCGGCGCGGTAGATCCGATACACCCGGTTCCGGCTCGATGTGCAGCCCTCGCGCCGCAGAAGAACGAACAACCGCCGGTAGCCAAACCGGTGACGTGCATGGGCAAGCTCTCGCAGACGCTCGCCTAACGGCCCATCTGCCGGCCGCCGCGAACGGTACCGGCAGCTCGCACGATCAACCCCAAGCCTCAAACACGCCCGCCGCTCGCTCATGCCATGGACCCCGACAGCATGCACGACTGCTTCCCGCTTTGCGCCGGGCGTCACCATTTTTTTGACGCCACATCCTTCAGCATCGCGATGTCCAGCATCGACTCCGCCAAAAGCTTCTTGAGCTTGGCGTTTTCGTCTTCCAACGCACGAAGCCGCTTGGCGTCAGACACGTCCATGCCGCCAAACTTCGATTTCCAATTGTAAAACGTTGGCAGGCTGATCGCGTGCCGGCGGCAAACGTCCGCCGTCTTCGCACCCGCCTCCTGCTCGCGCAAAATCGCGATGATCTGCTCTTCAGTAAATCGGCTCTTCTTCATCGTCCGTCCCTCTCATCCTTGGGGCGGACTCTAACTTAAACTGGACGAATTGGCCGGGGGCAGGTCACTCTTCCTCAACGCCCGGTTTTATGATCCGATGCTGGCGCGCTTCGTCTCGCCCGACTGGTGGGACCCCAACAAACCCGGCGTTGGCACCAACAGGTATAGCTATTCCGAGAACGACCCGGTCAATAAGAGTGATGCGAATGGGCATGAGACGGAAGGCGGCGACGGGCCTGACAAGGGTGGCAAGTCAGAGAAGGCGGGGATAGGGCACAACAAGGGACCGTCGACAGACGATTCCAAACCGACCACCAAGCAGACGCCAGAAACGCAAAAGCAGGCACCGCAAAAGCAGGGGGCGACCGTCGGTCGGGCAGTTGGTACTGGCGTAGTCGGCACAGAGATAGGTGCTTTTGTAACTCAGGGCCAGCAACAAAATCTCAGTCAAGTTCATCAAGCAATCGATGCAGCACGAAGGCCAGATACTGCAACGCCGACGGTAACTGCCAATCAAGCTGCTCACATGGTTCAAGACGGAAAGATCAATCCAAAACACCAGGATCACAATGTCGCACTGGCTGCGATCCATAATTCCTTCAATGGTATCAAGGCGCAAACTGCACAAGCCATTCAGAACGCTGCCCAACAATCGCACAACTTGGGTCAAACGAGCCCCGTAGCTGGTCAACGGGTAGGCGGAGTTTATGGCGGCACTGTCACGATTGGCGGACACTCTATACATGCCTATACCGTTAGTTCAGGTTTCCGCGACTTGATTTGATCCAAACCACCGGCATCTCTTGGTGTCGTCGATCAGGTTTCGCATCGTCATCGGCGGCCGGGCGAGGAGGCTCTCGATCACGCGGGCTGCGATCCGTCCGACCCCGTTGGTCTTGCGGCGGTTGTGGCGGAAGGCGAACTCGTCGAGGTAGGCCTGGAGGTGCTTGTCGCTGACGGCGCCTGCGTGCGTGCCGATCAGCCAGCGCTTCAGCAATGAGATCGTCCAATGGCAGCCTTGGACGACGTCGTTCTCGCGGCGCTCCGCCTTGCTTTGCACGATCGTGTCGTGCGGTCGCTTGCCGAGGCTCTTGGCGTCGTAGCCCGCATGGCCGTCGGTGACGACGCGCGCGTCGGCCGAAATCTGCCCGTCGGCGAACCGCTTCACCGTGGCCTTGTCATTGTTCCCGGCGTGGGCGAGGCGCACTCTTCCGTTTGCCTCCGCGGCCACCAGAACCAGTTCCTTGTGGGGTGAGCCCCTTCCCCCGACGAGCGCTTCGTCGGCTTGCACGAAAGGGCCAAGCGGCTCGCTGCCGGAGCGCACCATCGCGGCCCGCAACTTGTGCAGCCACGACCACGCCGTCTTGTAGGAGCCGAAACCCATGATGCGTTGCAGGTCCTTGCCCGAGATGCCGGTGCGGCGGGTGGAGATCTCGAAGATGGCACGGAACCACATCTTGAGCGGCTTGTGGGTTTTCTCCAGCAGCGTGCCTGCCGTCAGGCTCGTCTGGTGGCCGCATTCCGCACACTCGAACGTGGTGCCCTCGCGGATCGTCCACACGCGCGTCGAGCTGCAATGAGCACAGGCGGGCGTGCCGCCCCAACGGGCCTCGATCAAATAGGCGCGGCAGTCTTCCTCGGTCGCGAACCGCGCCTCGAACTCCGTCGCCGTCTTGGGAAAATCACGCCACAGATCGTCCGGCATCGCATGTGTCATGGCCCAACTCCTTATGAGAGTTCATGTAACTGGAGATT
>JANNTD010000201.1:0-14621 GCA_031403315.1 Planctomycetota bacterium | reverse complement strand
GGTCCGTTCGGCCGGCAAGCACCCTTTTTCTTTGTCGGATGCCCGCCGCGGCCGACTTTGGCCTAACGGCGTGCCGTCCAGGATCGGGATGAATACTTGTCTTGCTCGATTTGGCGGGCTGAGTCGCGGATCGCCACCGGGAGTACCGTCGGCGACGAATCGACGCCCAATAGGCCGAAAAACTGATGCACCACGCCCTGGGCCAACTCGTCGAGCGGTAACGACTCGCCGGTCAGTTCGTTCCAGCCCGGCAGTTCCGGTGCGGCGGACGACTGGGCGACGAGCAGACTGCCATGTTGCAAGATCGCGCCACGGTGCCGCCGCTGAGCACTGCCCATGATCTTATACGCTGGCAACCCAGGTGTTGGTTTTGTGAATTCGTGTTGTGCGACGAGCAACAGGTCGCCGCAGGCGCGGCGCTGGAAACAAAGGAACGGCTCCTCGCTTGGGTCGAGCCGCGACACTTTGCCGTTGAGCGCGAGTTGCCACTTGGACACTTTCGCCGACTCGAGCCGCGGCGTGAGCAGCGCGATGAACGCGTTGTGAACGGCCGTGTACAGAGCCGTCGCGTCGTGAGTCAGTGGATGGCCGGGCGGGAGCGTGAGGCTGTAGGTCAGCTCGCGGTCATGCAGAATCGCCCCGCCGCCGCTTTGCCGCCGGACAATGGCACACGCACTGCTGGCCGCGTGTTGGTGGCGGTCCTCGCTGCGCTGGAAGTAGCCGAGCGAGAGCGTCGGCTCGTTCCACTGGTAGAGCCGCAGCGTGGCGACGCCGCCTTCGACGGCCGCGGCCAACAGCGCTTCATCGACCGCCATGTTCCACGTACCGGGGGCGGGCGGATCAACGATGAGGCGGCAGCTTTCCACGCCAGTCGCTACTCCGGCCAGACCAGCACCGGTTGGCGGGCGGCTTGCACTTCGTCCGGGCGGCTGATCGGCGTGGTGTGGGGCGCATCGTGCAGGAGTCCCGCGTCTTCCTCGATCACGCGGAACAGGGTCTCGGCGAAGGCGTCGAGCGTTTGTTTGCTCTCGGTCTCCGTGGGCTCGACCATGATCGCTTCTTTCACCGTGAGTGGGAAGTAGACCGTCGGGGCGTGGAACCCGTAGTCGAGCAATCGCTTGGCGAGGTCCATCGCCGAGACGCCTTTTTCGGCCTTGAGTTTCGCGGCCGAGGCAACGAACTCGTGCATGCAGCGGTCGCCCTGCGGGACGGGAAGAAAGTGCTTCACGCGACTCAGGAGATAGTTGGCATTGAGGACCGCGTTCTCGCTGACGCGCCGCAAGCCGTCGGGGCCGTGCGTGCGGATGTATGAATAAGCCCGCACCAGCACGCCCGTGTTGCCGAAGAAGGCCCGCACGCGGCCGATCGACTTGGGGCGGTCGTAGTCGAGGCGGTAGCGGAAGGAAGGGGTCGGAGGTCGGAGGTCGGAGGTCGGGGCAGAAGTATCAGTGTCTTTTTCTGACCTCTGACCTCTGACCTCTGACCTCTCTCTTACCACGACCGGCGTCGGCAAATAGGGCGCGAGTTTATTGATCACGCAGATCGGTCCCGCACCCGGGCCGCCGCCGCCGTGCGGGCCGCTGAAGGTCTTGTGGGGATTGTAGTGCTGCATGTCGGCCCCAAAGTCGCCGGGCCGGGCAATGCCCAGGATCGCGTTCATGTTCGCGCCGTCGAGATATACGAGCCCGCCGCGGGCGTGCACGGCGTCGGCGATCTCGCTCATGTTCGGCTCGAAGATGCCAACCGTGTTCGGGTTGGTAATCATGAAGACGGCGATCTGATCGTCGAGCTTGGCGCGCAGGTCGTCCATGTCGACCGATCCGGACGGCAAAGTTTTCACGGTGACCGAGTCGAAGCCGGCCATCGTGGCGCTTGCCGGGTTGGTGCCGTGGGCGCTATCGGGGACGAGCACTTTGGTCCGCTTTTCGCCCAAATCTCGGAAGTAAGCTGCCGCCACGAGTAGCGCCGTGAGCTCGCCATGGGCCCCCGCAGCCGGTTGCAGCGAGCAGGTGTCGAGCCCAGA
Organism: Planctomycetota bacterium; assembly: GCA_031403315.1. Lineage (GTDB taxonomy): Bacteria > Planctomycetota > Planctomycetia > Pirellulales > Lacipirellulaceae > DASYDU01. The sequence continues at coordinate 12,598 of JANNTD010000201.1, read as the reverse complement.
AATCTCCTGCAGATACTGCTGCAACTCGTAGAGCAACTGGAGCATGCCCTGCAGCGTTTCTTCCGGCTGGTGCGGGTGTAGTTCGGCGAAGCCGGGCATGCGGGCGATCCGCTCGTTCCGCTTCGGGTTGTACTTCATCGTGCAGGACCCGAGCGGATAGAAATGGGTGTCGACGCTCATGTTGAGCTGCGACAGGTTGGCGAAGTGCCGCACGACTTGCGGCTCGGAGAGCTCGGGCAGCGCCGGCGGCCAGTCGGCCAAGGCGCTATTCGGCAGCAGTTCAGCGACGGATCGCTCGGGCACGTCACACTTCGGCAAACGATGCGCGCGGCAGCCTTTGTCGGAAAGTTCAAACAGCAATTTCGTATCGCGGCTATTTCGCATAGACGGGTTCGGTCGCGGCGGGATGTTGACTCTTGGCAAGGGCGTGGACGAGCGCGTCAATTTCTTGCTTCGTGCGCTTCTCGGTGACGGCCACGAGGAAGCAGTCGTCGAGCTCGGGATACCACTGGCCGAGCGGCACGCCGGCGAGGAAGCCGGCGTCGAGGGCGTCGGCGAGGAGCTCGTCGACGCGGCCTTGGCGATCGCGGATGACGAACTCTTTCAGCGTCGGGGCATCGAAGGCGGGCTCGAAGCGTTTGTTTTCGCAGAGCCGCTCGGCGGCGTAGCGGGACTTTTGTAGGCAGAGGTTGGCCGTTTCGCGCAAGCCCTCGGGGCCGAGCAGGGCGAGATAGATCGTCGCCCGCAACGCAAACAAACCTTGGTTCGTGCAGACGTTGCTCGTGGCTTTCTCGCGGCGGATGTGCTGTTCGCGAGTTTGCATCGTGAGCACGAAGCAGCGTTTGCCGCGGCGGTCGACCGTCTGGCCGGCGATGCGGCCCGGCATGCGGCGGACGAGCTTCTCGCGGCAGGCCATGATGCCGAGGTACGGGCCGCCGTACTGCATCGGCGTGCCGAGTGTGTGCCCTTCGGCGATCGCGATGTCGGCACCCCAGTCGCCGGGTCGCTTCAGCAGGCCCAAACTGATCGGGTCGAACGCCGCGACGACGAGCGCCCCGGCGTCGTGGGCGATCTTGGCGAGTGCGTCGGCGTCTTCGATGCAGCCGAAGAAGTTCGGCTGCTGGATGAGGATGCAGGCCGTGGTGTCGTCGACCGCCGCGGCTAAATCCTTTGGATTCACGACGCCGCTCGGTGTGCCGACCGTCACGAGTTCGACGCCGAGGTTCAACAGATACGTGGCGATCGTCTGGCGATACTCGGGGTGCAAACTGGCTGGGACGACGACTTTGCCATAGCGGCCCGTCGAGCTGACGGCCATCAGCACTGCCTCGGCCGCCGCGCTACCTCCGTCGTACAGGCTCGCGTTCGAGACGTCGAGACCGGTGAGCCGCGCGATGAGCGTCTGGTATTCGAATACGACCTGCAAATTGCCCTGGCTGACTTCGGCCTGGTAGGGCGTGTAGGAAGTGTAGAACTCGCCACGGCCCGCGATCTCGTCGACCACTGCCGGCACAAAGTGGTCGTAGCTGCCGCCGCCGAGGAAACAGACCTTGCTCCCGGCATGGGCGTTCTTGGCCGCGAGTTGCGTCATGTGATCGGTGAGCTCTATTTCCGTGAGCGCGGGCGGTATGTCGAGCTCGCGCTTGAGCCGCAGCTCGGCGGGAATCATGGCGAAGAGCTCATCAAGCGAAGCGACGCCAATCGCGGCGAGCATTGCGGTTTGATCTTCGGCGGTGTTGTACAGATAGGGCATTGGGGAGCGAAGTTCTCGGTTGGAGCTTAGCCGCGTCGCTTGCGACGCGCGACAGGGCCGGAGCGCGTCGCCTGTCTTGTTCGTCTCCGACAAAACAGCGACGCGGCTAAATCGCGGTCGTGGGTGTTAGTGTGCTTCCTCGGCGCACTGTTTTTGATACGCAGCGTAGTCCAGGAGGTTTTTCAGGTTCGCGTCGTCCGTGACCTTCAGCTTGGCAATCCAGCCGTCGCCGAATGGGCTTTTGCTGAGCGCGTAGAGGTTGTCGGGTAGGCCGGTGTTCACGGTGACGACCTCACCACCGAGCGGGGCGTAGACGTCGCTCACCGCTTTGACCGACTCCACTTCGCAGATCGACTCGCCCGCCTGCACCTGCCGGCCGACCTTGGGCAACTCGATGAACACGAGGTCCGTAAGCGCGTCGACCGCGAACGCGGAGAGGCCCATGGTGGCGATTTTCTGGCCGCCCTCGTTGGCGATCGAGACCCATTCGTGCGTCTTGGTAAACAACAATTCTTCCGGTTTCACAACACGACTCCTTCAATTCATTTGCCACAGAGGACACAGAGAGCACGGAGAAATACAAAAATTGCAAATTTCAAAACGAGAATTTGGCGATTCGAGTTTCCCAATTTCCTCTCTGTGACCTCTGTGCTCTCTGTGGCTAAATGGTCTTTCCGCGTTCGTAAAATGGCAGCGGCACGACGACGGCTCCGTACGCGGTGCCGCGGACATCGGCGGCGAGGTGCGTGCCAGGCGCCTGAGCCGATGGCTGAACGTAGGCCATCGCGATCGGCCGATCGAAGGTCGGCGAGTAGGTGCCGCTCGTGACCTCGCCAATGGGTACTTCTCCGCGGAGCACGGCCGAACCTTGTCGCGGCACCCGCTTGCCGTCCAATTGTATTCCAACTCGCACCGGCAGGCCTGCATCTTTCGCAAATCGCTCGAGCGCAGCCCGGCCGACGAACTCACGATCGCCGAAGCTCACGGCAAAGCCGAGCCCGGCCTGGATTGGATTGATCGCGTCGGAGAGTTCGTGCCCATAGAGCGGCATCGCCGCTTCGAGCCGTAGCGTGTCGCGCGCCCCCAGGCCGACCGCTTGGATGCCGTAACTCGCGCCGGAGTCCATCAACTTTTTCCAGACGGCATCGGCGTCGCTGGCCGCGCAAATAATCTCGCAGCCGTCTTCGCCGGTGTAACCGGTGCGGCTGATGAAACAAGCGATGCCGCCGAAGTGGGCGCTCGCGCCGGTGTAGTAGCGCATCGTGGCCAAATCGCAGTCGACCAGCGGCGCCACGAGCCGCACTGCCCGCGGGCCTTGTACGGCGATCATCGCCGTCGCGGTCGTCACGTCGTCGAGTTTCGTGGCGTAGTCGGGCAGCCGGCGCTGGAACCAATCGACGATCTTCGCGCGGTTCGAGGCGTTGACGACCACTTGAAACGCCGGGGTGTCGTCATCCGCGGGATCCTCGACGGCGAGGCGATACACCAGCACATCGTCGAGAATTCCGCCGCGGTCGTTGCAGACGAGGCCGTATCGGACCTGGCCGGGCCGCATGTCGGTGACGCGGCGGGTGACCGTGGCGTCGAGAAAACGGGTCGCGTCGGGGCCGCAGAATTGCAGCCGGCCCATGTGGGAAATGTCGAACAGGCCGACCGCGGTACGCGTGGCCTGGTGCTCGGCGGTGATCGACGAGTACTGGACCGGCATTTCCCAGCCGGCAAAGTCGACCATCCGCCCGCCGTGTGCGACATGCCAATCGAAGAGCGAGGTCCGGGCGAGCTGGGTAGTCATGGTCGTCGGCGATCCGTCGCGGGAAGAAATGTCAAAGATGCGACGCCTTCTGGCAGCATGCGAGCCACCGTATTCTAGTGGCTCCGTATTCTAATGGGAGCGTGGGCGATCTGTCACGGGGCCGCGACGATAGCGGTTTGACTATCAATCTCGGCAAAAAAACCTGGAAACTTGTCGCGGTTCGTGGGATACTTGGCTTCGTCTTGAGAAATTCGACTTATTGATCGGAGTCTACGCATGCTGACGCGCAGAGACCTTGTCGTTGCGGTGGCGGTGGCATCGGCGACGCTGGCCGCCGTGGCCTGGGCCCAATCGCCAGGTCCGCCGCTGATGAGATCATGTTCGTTCAACTGGGGCGAGATGCGTGCAGTTCCTTCGGCGACGGGCGAGAAGCGCGACGTGTTTCGCGAGCGGACCGCCACGCTCGACCAGCTCGCGGTCCACGTGACGACCGTCAAGCCGGGCGAGCGGGCGCACGACCCGCACCGCCATTGGGAAGAGGAGCTGATCGTCGTCAAGGAAGGGACGCTCGAATCGATGCAAAACGGCGAGACGACGCGGCTCGGGCCCGGCGCGGTGATTTTTGAAGCCTCGAACGAATTGCACGGCCTCAAGAACGTTGGTGACACGCCGGCTTCGTATTTCGTGATCAAATGGTTTCCGCCCGGCTCGCTCGCCGGCGCAAAGCAATAAATTTCGTCGGTCCCTATTCATGACAGAGCGGTTCAACGCTTCCAGGGAGGCAACGACATGACCCACGATCCACTCGACCCCGACAACGATCCCTTCGGCCCGCCCGCGATCTCGACGGTCGTGCATTGCATCCACTGCGGCGAGGAGTACGACAGCTACCGCATCGAGTGGCGCGTCGAGCACGATGCCGACGGCGGCGTTCACGGCTTCTGGTGTTGCCCGATGCCGGGCTGTGGCGGCACTGGCTTCGGCTTCGACATCTTTCCGGTCGATCCAGAGTACCGCGACGAAAACGGCGAGCTGATGTGGTGCAGCGAGGATGAAGACGACGAAGAGGACGAATTTGGCGATACCGCGTTCGGGGACGGCGTGTTTGCCCAGTTCGACGACGAGGAGGACGACGAAGAGGAAGAAGAGTGGTTGGTCGACGGCGAAGCGCCGTCGCACGGTTCGCGGCCCGATCGGGACGAGGACATTCCGTATTAGGCGATCTGGTGTCGATGGTTTTGGCGCGGTGGATCGGTAACAAGTTGGAGCAGAGCATGGTTTTTGCGTCGCAGGCCGCACGATTTATATTCGCAGCGCTATTGATGATCGGCGCCAATGAATTGTCTGTGGCGGCGGCCGAGAATTGGCCGCAATGGCGGGGGCCGCTCGCCAGCGGCGCTGCGAGCGACGGTGACTATCCAGTGAAATTCTCGCACGACGACGGCGTGGCCTGGAAGGTCGCTCTACCTGGCGTGGGTTGCTCGACGCCGGTGGTTTGGGGCGATGCGATCTTTGTCACCTGCGGCATCGACGGCGAGGATGGCGTCGTGTGCTATGGCATGGACGGCAGCGAACGCTGGCGGCGGCAACTCGGGCAGGAACGCTCCGGCAAGCATCGCAACGGCAGCGGCAGCAATCCCTCGCCAGTGACCGACGGCAACTATGTCGTCGCCTATTTCAAGAGCGGCACCGTGGCGGGACTCACGGTGGACGGCCGCGAGCTATGGCAGATCAATCTGCAAGAGAAATATGGCGAAGACTCGCTCTGGTGGGACATCGCCTCGTCGCCGGTGCTGGCTGGCGAACGTGTCGTCGTGGCGGTGATGCAAGCCGGGAATTCGTACCTCGTCGCGCTCGACTTGGCCACAGGGGACGTGCTCTGGAAAGTGCCGCGGGAGTATGCGTGTCCGGAGGAATCAGACCAGGCTTACACGACGCCGCACGTCGTCCGCCTGGACGGGCGCGATGTGCTCGTGACCTTGGGGTCGGACCATCTCACGGGGCACGACATCGAGACTGGCAAACTTCTCTGGGAATGTGGCGGCTTTAATCCCGACAATAAGGGAATGTGGCGCGTGATTGCGTCGGCCGTCATCGAGGGCGACATCGCCTTCGTGCCCTATGGTCGCGGCGATTGTCTGGCCGGCGTGCGATTGGGCGGCAGCGGCGACGTGACGGCCACGCACCGCCTCTGGGAGCGCGAGGGCCGCGGCGTGGGAGCCGAGGTGCCGACGCCCGCGGTCCGCGACGGCAAGGTCTATCAACTCGGCGACGCCGGCCGTGTGGCGTGCATTGACATCGAGTCCGGCGACGAACTATGGTCGGGCGATTTGCCGCGGAGCCGAATGCGATTCTTCTCTTCGCCGCTGCTGGCTGGGGACAAATTGTATTGCCCGCGCGAAGATGGCGCTATTTTTGTCGGTCGCGTGAGCGATGCCGGCTTCGAACTCTTGGCCGAGAACGACATGGGTGAGCCGACGATCGCCGCGCCGGTTCCGATCGAAGGCGGGCTCTTGATCCGCGGCCGCGAGCATTTGTTTCGCATTGTGCCATAATTCTGGGGGCTCGCTGACGCTCGACCCCAGCCACCCCTTCTACTTGCCGATCCGCCAGAGGTGCGACGCGGTGCGCAGATAGATCGCGGCATCGTCGACGGCTGGCGACGCGAGGGCCCGTTCGCCGAGTTCATTGGTCGCCAGCAGTTCGTACTCTTTGCCGGCGCGGAGGACGTAAGTCGTGCCATCCTCGTTCGTAAAGTAGAGGCGGCCTTCCGCCAGCACAGGCGACGCGGAAAAGCCGCCGCCCAGCCGTTCGGTCCAATGCACTTCTCCCGTGTGGGCGTCGAGGCAGGTGGCGACGCCGTTGTCGGAGACGAAATAGACTTCGTCGCCATCCACGAGAAGCGAGGGCGTCGTTGGCACTCCGCGGTCGTATTTCCAGACGACGTTCGTCTCGGTTACGTCGCCTGCCGCTCCCTGGGGGTTCACCGCCAACAGATTCGCACGGATGAAACCGGAGCAGAGATAGAGCCTGCCGTGGGCGTAAATCGGCCGCGGGACGACGGAAAAGCCCTGATCGTAGTTCACGCGCCACAACTCATCGCCACTGTGCGGGTCGTAGGCGCCCGTCATGCCGCTGCCGGGGCTGATGATTTGCTGTTTGCCGTCAACTTCGATCACGAGCGGGGTGCAGAACGAAAACTTCCGCTCGGCTTCTGTTTCGCGGGCCACTCGCCAGCGTTCGGCTCCCATCTCTTGATCGAGGGCGACGATGAACGGTTCCTCGTCGCCGTCGCAACTGAAGACCAGGAGGTCGTCGACGAGAGCGGGCGAGCCGCCGTTGCCATGCTGCGGCAAGTAGTCAATTTCAGTTTGTCGCCAAAGCACGTTGCCGTCGAGATCGAGCGCGGCCGTGCCCATGTGGCCGAAGTGGACGTAGACGCGGTCGCCGTCGACGATCGGCGTGGCGCTCGCCAGGCTGTTCTTCTGGTGCATGATCTCGGCGGCATCAACTTCGGGCCGAATCGCTTCGACATCCCAAAGAATGCGGCCATCCTTCGCGTCGACGCAAAGCGCGCGGAGCGAAATATCGCCCGCATCGGCGGTGCCGGTCGCCGTCGTCAGATAGATCTTGCCGTCGACCAAAGCCGGCGACGACCAACCGCTTCCCGGGATCGGCTGTTTCCAGACGACGTTTTCTGTCGCGCTCCACTCAAGGGGAACGTTCGTCGCCGTCGAGACGCCGTCGCGCGACGGCCCGCGGAACTCCGGCCAATCGGCGGCCGCGGCAGTGTTTGAGAACCAATAGATGGCCGCCAATGCGACGGAAAACCTGGAAAGCGAACTCATGGCAACGAGACTCCCAGCTAGCGCTTACGCTTGGTCTTTCCGCCCGGCTCTGCTTTACGCTGCGTGTGGCGATCGGGTTTGGATTTGCCGGGGCGGCCGGCTTTTTTCTTGCCGCGGCGGAGGTCTTCCTTGCCCGTGGAGCGAGATTTGGCCGGCATCTTGACGTGGACTCGCTTGCCGCCGGTGATCCGCGCCACGAGCCGGAAGTCGAGGCTGCGGGCGTCGACATCGACCGAGGCCACCGCGACCCGCACCGTGTCGCCCAGCCGATAGGAATTGCCGCTGCGGTGGCCTTCGATCACGTGGCCGGCGCGGTTGTAGCGATAGAAGTCGTCGGTGAGGCCGCTAATGTGGATGAAGCCCTCGGCCGGCAGCTCGGTGCCGGTGACGAACAGGCCAAAGTTCTCGACGCCGGTGATCACGCCGTCGAGCTCCGTGCCGAGCTTGTCTTCCAGAAAATGGAGCAGCTTCACTTTTTTGAGTTCGCGCTCGGCGTCGGCCGCCCGCTGCTCGCGCTCGCTGCAATGGTCGCCGTTTACCAATAGCTCGTCCATCCGCTGGACCGGCTTCTTGCCGCGGTTCAGCTCGTCGACGAGACGGTGGATCGTGAGATCCGGATAGCGGCGGATCGGCGACGTGAAGTGGCAGTAGCAGTCGCTGGCCAGCGCGTAGTGGCCCTCGTCCTCCGGGCTGTAGATTGCTCGCTGCATCGACCGCAGCACGGCGTAGTTGACCGCGTACTCGCGCGGATCGCCCTTCACGGTGTCGAGCAGCTTCTGGAGCTCGAAGCGGTTCTCGAGATTTTCGACCTCGAAGCCCAACTCGCGGACAAACTCGGTGAGCACCTTTTGCTTGCGTGGATCGGGGTTGCCATGCACCCGCCGCAAGAACAACAGCCCCGCGTCGGCGAGTTTCTGCGCCACCGCTTCGTTCGCGGCGAGCATGAACTCTTCGATGATCTGATGGCTCTCGGTATTTTTTGCGAGATGGGCGCCGGTGACGCGGCCGTCGGCGTCGAGGTCGATCTTCAACTCCGGCATCGAGAGTTCGAGCGAACCACGCTCGAAGCGTCGCCGTCGCAGGATCATCGCCAATTCGTGCATCCGGCCCAGGAGCGCGTGTACTTCGGCCGCAAGTTTCTTTTTCCACGCGGCCCGATCGGCCAGGTATTCGTCGACCTCTTCATAAGTGAACCGTCGCCGGCTCTTGATCGCGCTCTTGAAGACATCGGTTGCTACGGGCACTCCCTCGGGCGTCATCTCCATGATCGCCGTGAGCGCGTAGCGGACTTTGTCCGGCTGCAGGCTGGCGAGGTTGTTCGAGATGATCTCCGGCGGCATCGGGATCACGCGGTCGGGCAGGTAGACGCTCGTGGCCCGATCGTGGGCCTCGCGGTCGAGCGGCGACTTGAGCTGAACAAAGTGCGAGACGTCGGCGATGTGGACGCCCAGCATCCAGTGTCCGTTCTTCGTTTTCTCGAGCGAGATCGCATCGTCGAAGTCGCGAGCGTCGACGGGGTCGATCGTGATGATCGTTTCGTCGGTCAGATCGCGGCGATGCTCTCCGACCGATTCGTCGAACGCTGTGGCTTGAGCGCGGGCATCATCAAGCGCCGCATCATCGAACTCGCCCGGCAGGTTGAACTCGTGGATGATCGACATCGTGTCGACGCCCGGCTCGCCGCGCTGGCCGAGGATGTCGACGATCACGCCCTCGCCGTCGCGGGTGTGCGACGGGAAGCGGACCATGTCGATGACCACTTTGTCGTCGACTCGCGCGCCCTTCGCGCCGGGGTCGCCGACGCAGATCGGCTTCTGGAACAGCTTGCCGTCGATCTGCACCAGTCCCATGCCGGACTGCTCGAAGTAGACGCCGACGAAGCGACTGGTCTCTCGCTCCAGGACCTCGATGACGCGGCCTTCGAGTTTGCCCATCCGGCCGCGTTGTTCGAGCTTCACGGAGACGATGTCGCCGCTCGAGGCGTCGCCTGTTTTGTCCATCGGAATGAACACGTCGGCGTCACGGCCTTCGGCGCGTTGCGTGCCCTCGGGCCGCACGAAGCCGAAGCCGGCGGCGGCTCGGCGGAAGGTGCCGACGATGTGGTTGGGCGCGCGGGTGCGTTTGTCTTTTTCCAGCCGCGCTTCGCGCACGGCTTTCAAGTTTTTCGTTGGTTCTTTTGCGATTTGATTTCCTTGGTTGATGGGCGAGTCGTGATCGTCGCCCGTTGATTTAGTGAGTGCGGCTTGAAAGGCCGCTTTCGCAGCAGCCTTTTCGGCCGCCTTTTGCGAGGCTTTTTTCTGGGCAGGACTCTTGCCCGCGGCGAATACCAGGTGGCTCGGCCCGTAGGCGAGTTGCTCTTCCTTCACCAACCGCTTGATGACTCGCTTGACTTCCTGCGCCTCGTCGCCAACGAGCCCGAGCTTCTTGGCAATCACCGCCGGCTTGACCGGCTGATAATTGGGCTTGTTGACGTATTCGCGGATGGTTTCGTGGAGATCGGACATGGAGACTGTAAATCGATGTTCGTTACATCAATTGGTAGTAACGTCCGTCGGATCCACAACGGTCGGTGCAGCGTTCTGTGGAATGCTTAGTCCGAAGAAGTCCGCCGGCGCCGAGCGCGAACCTTGACATCGAACGTACATTTGCAGAGCCAACGGAGTGGGAACAATTTGCGCCCGATAGTCATTGTCGTATGGTTCAAAGCCTGACTCGCTACGCAGCAATCCCATTTCGCGAAGGTGATCAATCTCGCAATCAAAGCGATCAATGCCCCAGTCACCACAGACCTCGCGTAGCTTGCCGAAACTCCATACGAATCGATCATCTGTTTGCATATTTATGTGGCTACAGTACTCTGTCGCGGGTTGAATTAAACCATTGGGCGTTAAGGTCTTTGGAACCTGAATGCAAACCTGATCTATAAGTCGAGCCTGGAGTTTGGTTAATTGGCTCAAAATACTTGTGAACAGCAGATTGCTGTCGTCGTCACCGAATTCTGTGCAGGACGAAGCCAGAAGTCCTCCCCACATATCCTGCACAATGCAATCCTCTATCCATGATCCATTTTCCAAAATCTCACCGACTATTCGTGGGTGCGCGGAAACGTTCTCTGTTTCCAATTGGGCCGCAAGCTTCTTGTCGGCTGCGCGTGTAATCGCTACCATATTTAGTTGTCGCCAAATGCCCACCCGATCGCGTAACGCCAGGCCGAATTCTTCAGCAGCGGGAAGACATATACGCGACAAAAACGCCGAAGCCCCGTCAACGGCAGATTGGGTCGCGATCTTTATCGACTCACCGATCGGTTTCACGCCGAGAAGGTCCAAGCTGCGCGATCTGTCTTCGTTCATTTTGGGTTCATCCCCGGTCGGGCTACGTTGCCTCTTGTTCCCCGCAGCTCGCACCTTTGTAGAGCTTCCGGCCGAGGTTGGCGTGGTACTGGGCCCGTTTGCTTTCGACGGTAGTCCAGCATTCTACGACAGATTGTCCAAGTCGTCCAAGTCCTTGGGCCTGCCGCTCGCTGTCTTGTTGACCTTCAAGTCATTGGGATGAATGACTGGCACCTCAATCCCGTCGATTGTCTGCATCTGCCGGCGGAAATAGCAGTCGGCGAAGTCGACGCCCGATGCACTTGTGATAATGTCAATGGCAACCGGCGGCACGCCCATGCGGACCACTTGATTGGCTTTGGTGAACATTTCTGATTTCACCGTCTCTGCCGAGAAGCCGAATTTCAGCAACACGCGAGTGATCTTGTCTGCATTCGTTGCGTTGGCCGCGATCCAGATATCCATGTCGCCTGTGGTGCGCGGATAACCGTGGACGCCGACCGCGTAGCCGCCCACCAACAGATATTCAACTTCCGCCAAGTTCAGTAACTGTAAGAAGTCTTTGAAGTCGCGCGGAAGTGGCAACTGTTCCATAGTTCAGGACTCGCAGGTATTCCATCGCGGTGAGTCGCTCGGCAGGCGTCTTTTGCGCCCAGAACGCGCGATCGGCCGAGGCGTCGCCCAAGACGGATACTTGAAAGGCGGACTTGTCGAGTCTCACTGAGTCGATGATTGGATCCATGCGATTGTAACACCGGCAGGCATATCGGATAGTCAGCAACTGCCTAGTTCAATTCTAACACGCTTCCCCGCGCACTTCCGCAGCAAAAACCCGCGGGAAATAGACACGTCGTCACACTGTAGCTTGCCGTAGGCGCTGGCAGCGCATCGCCCGCGTCGCAAGCGACGCGGCTAAGTCTCGGATTCTCCCGCACTCGCACCCTTGTAGAGCTTGCGGCCCAGGTTGGCGTGGTACTGTGTCCAGTTGCTTTCGACGTTCGGACAATCTCGAATCAATTGCGTGAAGCTCGCCATTTTGGCGTCGAGGTTGTCGAGGTGGTGCAGGGCGACCGCTTCGAGCGTCATCGGCAGTTTCGAGCTGCCGTATTCGTACTCACCGTGGTGGCTGATCACCATGTGCTTGATCTCGGTTACCAGCGGCTTCGGGAACGATTCGCCCGAGAGCCGCTCGGCCTCGGCGACTTTCTCGTCGATCATCGAGATCGCCAGCACCATGTGGCCGAGCAGTTGGCCTTCGTCGGTGTAGGCGATGTCGCGCTCGTACGAGAGCTCGTCGGTCTTCGCGGCGTCGTGCAGGAACGCACCCACCAGCAACTTGTCCTGGTCGAGTTGCGGGTAGCGCGGCGCGATCAAGAGCACGAGCTCCATCAGGCCCACGACGTGCTCCAAGAGTCCGCCGCGGTAGGCGTGGTGGTTCTTCATGCCGGCCGGGGCGGCGGTGAACTTCGTCATGAACTCGTTGTCCATCAGGAAGCACTCGGCGAGGTTGCGCAGCTCGGGTGTTTTGATCGAGCGGAGGATTTCGGCGAGCCGAGCGGCCATCCGGTCGATCTCCGCCGACTGAAGCGTCACGAAATCGGTTTCGTCGACTTCGTCCGGCCGGGCGCGGCGAATCGAGTTGGCGATCATCTGCATGTTGCCCTGGAAGAGCTGCGTCTGGCCATCGACCAGCACGAAATCGCCATTCTCGAACCCGCGGTAGTCGTTCTCGCTGGCGTTCCAGAGCCGCGTGGCGATCGCGCCGCTGCGGTCGGAGAGCTGGAGCTGCAGGTAGAGGTTCCCGTTGCGATTTGGGCGGAGCTGCTTATCGGAAGCCAAGAACACCTGGCTTACGTGTTCGTTGTGAGCCAGTTGGCTGGCAAAGCGTCGTTCGGTAGCGGTGGACATGAGG
>JANNTD010000200.1:0-5965 GCA_031403315.1 Planctomycetota bacterium | reverse complement strand
CTCCCGATCACGTCGACATCGCGGGCAACGGAATCGGTGACGCGGTTCGTGAGCCACATCGGGCCGAGCGAAGCACCGACGTAAATCGGCCGGTTGAGCCAACTGCTACCGACGAGCGGCAGCCCCCAGCCGACGTTGCGGCCGTGCGTGTACGAATGGCGGAAGCCGAACCAGCGCATGCAATCGCAGTACGTCGAAGGCGGCGGGGGCGCTTCGTCGGGATTGTAGAACGAACCGGGCTGATAGGCGCCGCCCTCCTGCTGCATGATGTAGGGCAGGCCTTGCTCTTTCGTATATTCGTAGGGCGCTCCGTATTGTGCGCCGACTTGCGGACCGTAGTCGACGTCGTTCGGCACGCCGCCGTCTTCGATCATTTGGGCCTCGCCGCCGTCGGTGGCGAGAATCGACTCGTCACTGCCAAACTCGGCTTCGCGCTGCGGATCCATGCCGGCCTGCGGTCCGTCGAACGCCGGAAACTGCGCCGACGCCGAGAGCGCAATCGCCAGCACGACGCACCACGCGACAAGCGCGCGGCCGTAGCGAGCAGGGACAATTCGTAACGCGATACGCACCACTCGCGTCTCCAGCGAGATCGAGGCGAAGACTGACGTGGAAAAGATAGTGGGCCAGGCGCGTGCCAATGCCCGGAGAAAAGCGGCGGGATTATGGCGGGCTGCGCGCGCGGTGTCAATGCAAGCTAGGCCGCAGGCGATCCGCCAGAGGATGCCAAACGAACGTGCTACTGGGCGGCAACTTGCTCGGAGGGGCCGCTAGCGGTGGCGGCACCGTCCGTCTCGGTCGAGGTGACGTCGGCCGATTCGGCGGCGGGAGCCTCGCTCGCGGGGGCTTCGGTCGCGGCGGGCAGCACCGTCGCATAGGCCGTCAGCGTGGCGTCGAACGTCTCGCCCAGATCGGTGACGATGTGGATCGTTTCCTTCACCGGGCCGGGGATCTCCTTGCCGGCGAACACCACTTCCACCACGTGCCGCGGGCTCGACTTGTCGTCGGTCTTGAACTCGAACGCGCCCGACGGGCTATCGACCGAAATGATCTTGAACGGCTTCTTGCCACGGACCAGCACTTTCATCGGCACCGCCACACCAAAGGCCACGTCGCCGAACCGCAGCGATTCGGGTGCCACGGAAATCTCCGGCACCACGCGGCCCTCCACGTGGAGCGGAATCCGCGGGTTGCTGCTGTCGTTCGTGACCAGCACCAATTGTTCGTTGAAGTAACCGGCCGCAGCGTTCTCCTTCATCCGCACCAACAGCTCGTACGACACACGGCCCGACTGCCGGCCCGTTTCCGTGAGCTCGACTTCCAGATCGTCGCTCGCACCGCGGACATCGGTGATTTTCCAATCCGGCCGGCCGGCGTAGGTTACGCGGACTTGCTGTTCCGATTGCGTGCCTTGATCGATGCCGTCGAACTTGATCGCACCAGGCTGAAACACCACGTCGCTGCGGATGTTGCCGTGGACGTGCAACTGGGCCTCGCCGCTGCGGGTGATCCCGTTGTCGTTCCAGCGGACATTGACCGTCAGCGTCGCGCTGTGCACGCCGTCGAACGTCCGGGTGTTGAAGGTGGCAACGACGTAACCCGTCTCGCCCGTCTTGAGCTTTTTGTGTTCGAGAGTTGGCGACGTGCAGCCGCAACTCGATCGCACGCTCACCAACTCGATGTCCTGCTTGTAAATGTTCTTGACGGGGAACTTGAAGACTGTGTCCGCTCCGCGGGCGACTGCGCCGAAATCGTGATCCTTCTCCGCGAACATCTTCGAGACCCAATTCTGGGCGGAAGCTTGCTCGGCGGCCAACAGCGCAACGACGACTGCCAGAACGCTCAACGCACGCAAACGCATGGAACCGACTCCCACTTGGGCCCCAACCCTGAGGCAACTCACGCCCTGAGGCAATTCATTGGCTGATAGCACACTTCGGGCGGCGAATAGACCTAATTATCGGCGCCCGGCATGGATGAATTATAGGCCCTGATTTTGTTGCGGAGCGTATGCAGTTTAACCTTTCGCAGGCCAATTCGTCGCGGTCAGTTCGCCGGTCAAGGCGGCGGGCGTCAGCCAGTCGCCCAAAGCGGCTCCGCCGCATAAAATGACCTCAAGAAAGTGCCCCGTCAGCGGGATTTGGGCAAGACAGTTAGCTTTCGGCCCGACCATCGGGCGAATCAGTTTGCGTAACCGTCATCATCGGCATTCTTGGCAAACTATGGCCAATTCACTTAGTCCGACAATTCAGCAGCAGCCACTGGCCTTGGCGGCGATCATTGTTTTGCTGGTATGCGGCCCGACGATGGCCGAAGAAGCACCCAAATTGCCGGCACCAGGGGGAGCCGCGGCCGCCGACCACCCATTCCCCCGCCGCGTTGCCGCCCCGCCGCTGAGCGGCGATTTCCAGTGGCTCAACACCACCAGGCCGATCTCGCTCGCCGAGCTGCGCGGCAAATTTGTGCTCGTCGACTTCTGGACATTTTGCTGTATCAACTGCATGCATGTGCTGCCGGAGCTGAAAAAACTGGAGCTCGCGTATCCCAACGAGCTGGTGGTGATCGGTGTTCACTCGGCAAAGTTCGAGAGCGAACAGGACACCGACAACATCCGCGAGGCGGTGCTACGCAACGAAATCGAACACCCGGTGGTCAACGATTCCAAGCTGACGATTTGGAATCGCTACGGCATCCAGAGTTGGCCGACGCTGGTGCTGATTGACCCGGCCGGCGAGGCGGTGTGGGTCGGCAACGGTGAGCGGAAGTTCGCCGACGTGAAAGCGATCATCGACCGCGGGCTGCCGTACTATCGTGATCGCGGACTCTTGAACACCGCTGCCCTCCCCTTCATCACAAAGCCAGAACCAGCGAACACACCGTTGCGGTTTCCCGGCAAGGTGCTCGCCGACGAGCCCGGTAATCGGCTGTTCATCGCCGACAGCAATCACAATCGGATCGTGGTGACCGATCTCGCGGGTAAGCTGCGGCAAGTGATCGGCTCGGGCGAAATCGGTTTCCAAGACGGCACGTTGGAGCAGTGCAGCTTCAATCATCCGCAAGGCTTGGTGCTCGCTGGCGACGATTTGTATGTCGCCGATACGGGAAATCATCTGCTGCGCAAGGTCGATCTCGCCGATCGACAAGTGACGACGATCGCCGGCACGGGCGAACAAGGCGACGGTTTTCCGGGCCCGCTTGCGGACGGCCGATTCGGCGGACCGCCGCTCGCCACGCCGCTCAATAGCCCATGGGCATTGTGGAATCACGGCGCCGACCTCTACATCGCCATGGCAGGACCGCATCAGATTTGGAAAATGCCGCTCAGTGCTCGCGAGATCAGTGCAAGTGTGATCGGCCCCTACGCGGGGAACGGCCGCGAGGACATCGCCGACGGCCCGCTCTTGCCCACTCGGCCTTATACAACCGGTTATGCCTCGTTCGCCCAACCGAGCGGACTCGCCTCCGACGGCAAACAACTGTTCGTCGCCGACAGCGAAGGGAGTGCAATCCGAGCTGTGCCGTTTGATCCGGCGGGCAAAGTGACGACGCTGGTCGGCGTGCTGGATTCGCTGTTCGATTTCGGCGATGTCGACGGCGTGGGCGACAAGGTTCGGCTGCAGCATCCGCTGGGGGTCGTGTATTACGACGGCAAGCTTTACGTCGCCGACACGTACAACAATAAGATCAAGGTGCTCGACGTCGCCACGCGAAGCTGTCAAACGCTCGCCGGCACCGGCAAAGTCGGCGATGAGGATTCGGCTGAGGGCAAGAACGCGACCTTCAACGAACCGGCCGGAATCACCGCCGCGGGCGGCAATCTGTACGTCGCCGATACCAATAACCATGCTATTCGCGTGGTGGAGCTGGCACCGCCACGCCGGGTCACGACGCTGGTGATCGAGGGGCTGACGAAGCCGTAATCTGGTGAAGCAGCGATTGTTGGTGCAAATTCGGCGTGGCCGCCGACGCCAACTCCACCCTCCCGCTGCCGGCCCGAGCCCCGTACAATGCCGTCATGGCAGAGTTTGACACCGTGGCGATCGTCGGCGTGGGGCTGATCGGAGGCTCGATCGGCTTGGCGGTGCGCGAGCGGAAACTCGCCCGGCAGGTGATCGGCATCGGTCGCAACGAAGGGAATCTCGCCACGGCCCGCCGGTTGGGAGCCATCGACGCGGGCACCACCGTCGTGGCCCATGGCGTGGAAGAGGCCCAGCTCGTGGTCGTTTGTACGCCGGTCGACACGATCGCCGACTTAGTGAGCCAGGCGGCTGCCGCATCGGCCAATCGGTCGCTGATCACCGACGCCGGCAGCACAAAAGCTTCCATCGTCAACAGCTTGGAGGCCTTGCTCGTCGATCGCCGCGACGGACCGCGGTTCGTGGGCAGTCATCCGCTTGCCGGGGATCACCGCACCGGCGTCGATTTTGCACGCAGCGATTTGTTCGAAGGTCGTAAGGTGGTGGTGACGCCGACTGAGAAGACCCACCGCGCGGCTGTCGTGGAAATCGGCGGGTTCTGGCAGAGCCTGGGCGCCGACGTGGTGACGATGAGCCCGGCCGAGCATGACCAGGCGCTGGCAGCGACGAGCCATTTGCCGCACTTGATTGCGTCGGCCTTGGCCCTGGCGACGCCGAAAGATTTGCTCCCCTTGGCGGCGAGCGGTTGGCGAGATACAACCCGGGTGGCCGGCGGCGACCCGGAAATGTGGCGCGCGATCTTCGCCACCAACCGGCAGGAAGTGCTCGACGCACTCAAGCGGTTCGAGCGCTGGACCGGTGAAATCCGCGAGATACTGGCACTCGGGCAAGACGAACGGCTGCTGAGGATTCTCGAACGGGCGCAATGGATGAAAGCGAATCGTGACTCTCTGGGAGATTGACATCCATCCGGCGGCGGGCGAGGAAGATCGTGCGGCCCTGCGCGTGGCAGCTTCGGCGCGCGAACTGGGCCTCGCGGACCTGGGCGCGACGGAGGACCTGCACGTTGCCGTGGCCCGCGGGTTCCTGGTGCAAGGTGCGACGCTCGATCGCACGCAGGCCGAGCGGTTGGCGACGGAGCTAATCGCCGACTTAGTGGTCGAGACGCCGGTATTTGCGGAGATTGGCGATCCGCAGCTGGTCGCTCCGCCAAAGCGGTTTTCGGCCGCAAATCCCGGTGCCGCACACTGTGTGACGGTGCTCTTGAAGTCGGGCGTGATGGATCCCGTGGCTCAGAGCACACTCGCGGCCGCAGCCGACCTCGGCGTGCCGCTCGAGGCCGTGTCGACGATTCGCAAGTATTGGTTCGCGGGAGCAAGCGAGGCGGTCGTCAAAAACCTGAGCGAGCGGCTGCTGGCCAACGATGCGATCGAGCAGATCGTGATCGGGCCGCTGGCGATGAAGCAACTCGACGTGGGCCGGGCTTACACATTCGAACTGCGGCACGTACCGATCCGCGAGTTGGAGGATGAGGCCTTGGTGCGACTCAGCCGCGAGGGGCAGCTCTACCTGCAGCCGGCCGAGATGCAGACGATTCGCGCCTACTTCCGCGAGTTGGGCCGCGACCCGACCGACGTTGAACTCGAAACGATCGCTCAAACCTGGAGCGAGCATTGCAGCCACAAGACGCTCGCCGGCCGGATCGCCTACCGCGATGAACAGGGCGAGCGGCAATTCGAGAACATGCTCAAGGAGACGATCTTCGCAGCGACGCAGCAGCTCCGCAAAGAGTGGGGCGACAAGGATTGGTGCGTCAGCGTGTTCGAGGACAACGCCGGTGTGGTGCGGTTCGACGAGAGATACAACATCGCGTTCAAGGTCGAGACGCACAATCATCCGTCGGCGCTGGAGCCCTACGGCGGCTCGAACACGGGTGTCGGCGGCGTGATTCGCGACATCATGGGGACCGGACTGGGGGCGAAACCCATCTGCAACACGGATGTGTTTTGTTTTGCACCGCCGGATGCAATAGCCGAATCACTTCCGCC
>JANNTD010000199.1:0-4778 GCA_031403315.1 Planctomycetota bacterium | reverse complement strand
ATTCAAACTATATCCGCCAGCGTTGGGGCCGGTGGTTCGAAGTCGTCGACGTCGCGCACCGCGCCCATCACAATTTCCAGGGCGCGGTAATTCTGCGGAAGACGAGCGGTTCTCGATAGAACTCTCGGGGCCTTAGCGCCGCCGATTTCGCCGTCGCAAGCCGCAGCCTACAAGGGCCAAGAACAGCAGCGCGGCGGAACTCGGTTCCGGAACACCCATGGCCATCAGGCTCATGCTAGCCATTCCCGCGGCAAGCGGGACCGACTTCTGCAGTGAGAAATCGAAGCTCTTGAACGCGTCGTAGCCCTGCGATTTGAGCGGATCGATCATGACCCAGATCGTATCGCCGACGTTCAATTGACCGAGGTCGCGATTGAAGCTCGCCAGCAAGCCGTTGGTCGACACGCTGGTGGCCGAACCCAAGAGCGTATTGTTCAAGTAGACCAGCACGCCCAGCCCGTCTTCTTTCGAGGAGGTCGTGCCGTCGGTCTTCTGGATCGCGCTGTCGATCAGGCGATAGAGGCCTGCGCCGTCTTCTTCTTGAATCGTGTACCCGGCGATCGGCATGTACTTCGGCTTCCCGGGGTGGCTCCAATTTGCGCCGAGTTGCAGAAAATCGTCGTTGTGCGACGTCGAACCGGGCACCGTCGTTGCGGCGCCAGTCGTGTTGTAGGCCTGGGCCGAATCACTCCACAGGAGCGACGAGAAACTTGCCGCGTTGCCCAAAGTACCGTTTGAATTCCAGGCGTACTTCCAGCCTGCGGCTGGACCACCACCCTGGAATTCGTCTTTGTAGTCGCTCATCAGGACCCATTCCATTGGAGTCGGATCGGGTCCTGGATCGGGTCCGGGCGGCGGCGCCAGCGGGATCGAAGGATCGAGCATCACCAGGCGCCGCGCGAGTTGCGCGTTACCCCAGCGGCTGCCATCCGTGTAGTAGACGTAGAACGACTGGCCGGTAATTTGCGGGTCCTCGCCTGTGCCCAGGATCGTCGGATACATCTGCTCGCCGCTGTCGAGCACCAGCGGCTGCCGCGCAGACCAGTTCACGCCGTCGGGCGACGTGGCCAAGTACAAATCCGGCCCCGTGCCACCCGCCTGCCACTGCGAGCTAACCAACACCATCTGGTCGAGGTAATCGTTATACGACACACTTGACCACCAATTCGTCGGATTGCCGACTTCGAGTGGGGACGACCTGCCGCCGATCCCTGGTTCCGTCCAACCGCCATTGTAGTACTTCGTAAACGAAGTCCGAATTCCATTGAGCGAATTGCTTACCAGGTCAGCCACCGGCGCCCGCGCCACGGCGAGTTCGCTCGAGAATCCGTCCTGGGGATTGGCCAGATAGTCGCGAAAATAAACATTGAATTGCCCATCCTTGATGGCGAACGATCCGCCGCCGAGATCCGACGAATAGGGATTCTGTCCGACCGGGATATTCGGCGTGATGATCGGCCCGAGATCGAAGAAATCGAGTCCCTTGGGATCGAACGAGACTGCCAAGCCGAGGTCGACAGAATACCTGCTGCCGAAATGCTTCTCCGCGTGATACACCATCAATCGTGCACCCGACGCGGGATCCTCATAGACCGGGCCGCCGGCGACGTAGCTGTACGTCTTCTTGGGCACGTTATAAATCTTTCCAGTGCCGATCTTCTTGGCTGCCGGATCGTTGAGCGTTCCGCTGGTGACTTTGATTTTCGAGCTGTTGGCGGCGTAAAAGTCGTAGGTGCCGTCGCCATTGGAAAGCACGCCAAAGTTGCCGTCAGGCCAGGAGGCGGCTTTACTCTTACGCTTCGACGACGAATAGATGGTTTCCTTGGCCCCTACCGAAAAGATGGGCGCCGCATGGGCGTATTCGATTCCAAGAAACGACACCGCCAGGGCGGCAACAAACGACAATCGAACGAGGCGTGCCGGCGAAGCGGCAAAGTGAGTCGACATGGGGTGGGTCTCACTAGGCGGGAATACGACGGGAGGAAAGACGAGGTGGGCGACAGCGACGAATCGTGCGTCTTGCTGCCGAAAAATGCGGGGCGTCGTTCGCAAGCCGCGTCACGCGACTTGGAGCGCATTCATCGCTAAGAACTCAGCGTACTTGGGCGTTCGGCGCCGTGGGAAAATGATGCCGAAAAAACTACGGCCCGGCGAGAGACGTCCGGACGGAGTCCAGTTGCAGTCCGGTTGCACCGTCTGTGCGGAATAGATGGCCTCACAGGCCCTACAATCGGACCGCGAGCCGGAACGGTCGACCTGATCGATCAGGCCGCAACTTTGAGCGCGAATGGTTTGGGATTCGCCGCCACAAGAATGCGGTCGGCGAAATCTTCGCCCGGCTTGAGACTGTGTCGCTGGCGAATGACGCGGGCCGCTTCCTGGCCCATCGACTGCCAATCGTGGCGGCGCTGCCAGGCCCGCTCGAGTACGTCGTCGATGAGCTTCGCCGTCGCCGCGGGCGCCACGAAGCCGCTCTTGCCTTCGTCGATGAGTTCCGAAGCTCGGCCGACGTCGGTCGTGATCGGCATCCGGCCACACATCATGGCTTCGATCAGCGACAGCGCGTTGCCCTCCATCCGAGAAGGCAGCAACAGTGCATGGTGCTGCGACCACAGCAATTCGATGTTGTTCGAGAATCCGCCGTAGGAAATCTGCTCCTCAAGACCGTAGAGCTTGATCATCTCATGGACTTGTCCGAGATAGCCGTCGTCGCTGCCCCACATCGTGATCCGGAGCGGCCGTGCGCGCCACTTGGGCTGCCGCAACACGTGCATCACGAGATCTTGGCTCTTGGAGACGAAATGAATCCGCCCGACGTAGGCCAGCTTCCAGAACGGCTCGGTGCTCGGCCACGGCGGAGCCGCGTCGGTCCGCACCATGAACGGGTTGTCGACAACCTCGGTGTGCGACAGATCGAGCACCAAATTCGACTCGATGATGTTGCGGTTCTCGGCAGAGACGAAAAAACATTGCCGGGCATTCGCGTAAGCTGTGCGAAACGCCGGGGCATCCTGCGGACGAATCCAATTGTTGTAGCCCGCCGCTTGTAGCACGATCGCATACGGAATGCCCAACATGTGGCAGGCATTGGCGATCTGCGGCTCATCCGTGTGGCAGGAAAATGAGATCACCACGAACTCGGGCTGCGTTTTTTTCAGCCAGGGGAGGAATTTGAGATCGACCAGATGCGTCCGTTCGAGCAACCGTCGCATCGATCGCCCTAACCGCATCCGCGAGCGGAAGGACGGCTTGGCTCCTTTGTCGATAAGCTTTTGCAGCGGTGCCGCTGTGGTGTGCCACTGGCGCGAGTTGAAGAGCACTTCGTGGCCGCGGTCCAATAGCGCGTCGGCCGCTCGGCACCAGAGCTCCTCGCTGCCACCCCAGGGCAATCCGCCCATCGTCGAGAAAAAAGCTATTCGCATCGCATGTCCCCTGAAATCGGTCGCGGCCAAGTTGGCCAAATGGTCGTGTCCGTCAAGCGGCCCGCGTGGCTCGCTTGAACTGTGGTTCTGCCAGCTCGACGAGCCCTTTGCGGCATCGAATTTCGCGATTGGCGTGCAGCAACCGCTCCACGTTGACGCCTTGGCTCCACACGCCCGGGTTGGACGGATCGATCGGATGCCACATATGATAGGCTTGCGTGTAGCCGACCGCCGTTCTCACGCGCAGGCCGGCCATCCGCAACCGCGCAGCAAAGTCATCGTCTTCGCAACCCCAGCCGACGTATTCTTCGTCGAAGCCATTTACGGCTTCCAAATCGCACCGCGCGATGGCGATGTTGAAACCCATCAACTTCGGCTTGATCGGATGGCGCCGAAACTGATAGCGCACGTCGCTGATCCAACGACGCCAGAGGCGCAAGCGCTCGACGTATGAGATCGTGCGACGATATTTTCCGGCATCGACGTCCGCTATGGTTAGCCGCTCGGTCGATTCCTGGTCGAGCCGGAAGCAGTTGCCTGCCCGGACAACACCTGGCTTCCGCGCCCACAGATGGCACTCGAGATGTTGCGGTGGAAACAAACAGTCGCTGTCTGAAATCAGCAAGTAGGATCCGACGCTGGCCCGCACGCCGTCGTTGCGGCAGAGCGACACACGAAAGCCTTGATGCTCGTGCGTCGTCAACTTGACCGGAAAGTCGACCGTTCGTGCGAACCGGTGGACCACTTCGTGAGTGCGATCTTTCGAGCCGTCATCGACGACCACCACTTCGAATCGGCTAGCCATGTTCTGCTGGAGCGCGAGCGACGCCAAGGACCGCTCCAAATGGGCGGGCCGCTCATACGTCGTCAGTATTACGGAAAGCTCCAGCTCCGTTGGCATAATTTCGTCGACTCTCGAGTGCCCCGATCATCCCGAGCGTGGGCGTCCAAAACGCCGATGATTTTCGTACTTGGCAGGCTTTTGGCGCCTGCTAGCGACGACACTTGGCGAACATCCAGCGACTGCCTCCAGTCGAGGCGGGAGTGTAGCAGAGTCAATCGCCCAAATTGCAGAGCAATATTTCCCGCTGTGCCGCGCTCGATGTCGGCACTGCATGCTACCGCAGGTCGGCGTCGCATTGCCGACGATCGAACGCCACCCAACGGCTCAATTTTGCTGGCATTCTCCCAGAATCTCTGCCAGGATGAATGCAGTTGCCCTAACCGGGAAACGGGGGTGCTATCGTCGCCATTTTTGCTATTGGGCAAGTCGGCTGGCCGCGGTTGTTCGTCTTGTTCCCAATTGGAAAGCATCGCTAGAATGCCGCGCCGTTTGGCGTCGCGCGAGCACGCGAC
>JANNTD010000198.1:0-15650 GCA_031403315.1 Planctomycetota bacterium | reverse complement strand
ATCTTCCTGCTCTGCGGACTGGCGACGATCCCCGTCTTCATCTACATTGTCTTCCTGATACCCCAGGCCACGATCAAGTTCCTGGCCTGGCTCGCCACTCACACCTTCTATCGCATCCGACTCTATCAGCGCGAGAATCTCCCCGAACAGGGCGGCGCGCTGCTGGTCCCCAACCACATCTCCTGGCTCGATGGCCTGTTGCTCTTCAGCACCTCCTCGCGCCCCGTGCGGATGGTGGTCGATGGCGGCATACTCACAAACTGGTGGACGCGCGGCATCTGCAAAATCGTGGGCGGCATTCCGATCCGCAACACTCCCAAGGCCGCTCGCAACGCCATCGAAACCGCCCGCGCCGCGCTCCAGAACGGTGAGCTAGTCTGCATCTTTCCTGAAGGGGGCATCACCCGCTCCGGCCAACTGCAGTCCTTCAAGGCCGGCGTCCTCGAAATCCAGCGCGACACCGGTGTGCCGATCGTTCCCGTGTTCCTCGACGAACTGTGGGGCAGCATCTTCAGTTTCCGCGGCGGCCGCTTCTTCTGGAAATGGCCCAGTGCCTGGCCGCGAAACGTCTCGATCTGGTTCGGCAAACCAATCGACGATCCGCCCGACGTCTTCACGGTCCGCCAGGCCGTGCAAGACCTCGGCGCCGACGCGGTCGCCGGCCGCAAACAGCGCTCGATCGCCCTGCCCCGCGGCATGATCCGCAATTGCCGCAAGTCGCTCTTCCGTTGGAAGATCGCCGACTCGAGCGGCATGGAATTCACCGGCGGACAGTTGCTCATGCGGACGGTCATCCTCCGCCGTCTGCTCTTGCGCAACGTGCTCGAACCCGACGAACAGATCGTCGGCATTCTGCTGCCGCCTTCGGTCGCCGGCTGCGTCACCAACGTCGCACTCTCGATGGCCGGCCGCGTCACCGCCAATTTGAACTACACCTCCTCGGTCGAAACGCTCAACGCGTCGCTCCGCAAAGCCGGTATCCGCACAGTCATCACCAGTCGACAAGTGATGGAAAAACTCAAGCTCGAACTCGACACCAAGTTCGTCTACCTCGAAGACATGCGCGGCTTGGTCACTCGCGGCGACAAACTCGCCGGCGCGCTCGCCGCCTACGCCGTGCCCGCCCCGCTGCTGGATCGCATCCTCGGCCTCACCAAAATCCGCGGCGACGATCTCCTGACGATCATCTTCACCTCCGGCTCGACCGGCGTGCCGAAGGCCGTCATGCTCACGCACCACAACATCGGCACCAACGTGCAATCGATCGAACAGGTCGTACACCCGCGCGTCAACGACGTGATCCTCGGCGTCGTGCCGTTCTTCCATTCGCTGGGCTTCATGGTCACGCTCTGGGGGCCGATGCTGCTCGACATTCGTGTCGCTTACCACTACACGCCGCTCGACGCCAAGCAAATCGGCCAGCTGGCCCGCGCCCGCAAGGCGACGATCCTGTTAGCGACGCCAACATTCCTGCGCGGCTACCTCAAACGCTGCGAGCCGGAAGATCTCAAGTCGCTCGAGGTCGTCGTCGCGGGGGCGGAGAAGTTGCCGCCGCCCCTCTGCGAAGCCTTCGCCCAAAAATTCGGCGTCCGGCCCATCGAAGGCTATGGCACCACCGAGCTCTCGCCGCTGGTCTCGGTCAACGTCCCCGCCAGCCGCTCGCAAAGCTCCGAAGTCGATTGCAAGGAGGGCTCCGTCGGCCGACCGGTGCCCAGTGTCTCGGTCACCATCGTCGACCCCGAAACCTTCGAGCCGCTCCCGGTCGGCATGTCTGGCATGCTGCTCGTCAAGGGTCCGAACGTGATGAAGGGCTACATGCACGACCCGGAAGCCACCGCCAAAGTCATGCACAACGGCTGGTACATCACCGGCGACATCGCCAAGCTCGACGCCGACGGCTTCATCTACATCACCGGCCGCCTCAGCCGCTTCTCCAAAATCGGCGGCGAAATGGTCCCCCACGGCCGCATCGAAGAAGCACTCCACGACATCCTCGGCGAAAACCAAAACGGCGAAGTGCGAGCCGTCGTCAGCTCGGTCCCCGACGAACGCAAAGGCGAGCGGATCGTCGTCGTACACACCAAGCTCGACAACACGCCCGAAGAAATCTGCAAACGCCTGCAAGCCGCCGGCCTGCCGAACCTGTGGATCCCCGGCACCGACAGCTTCGTCGAAGTCGAAGCGATCCCGATCCTCGGCAGCGGCAAGATCGACCTCAAAGCCGTCTCCGACCTCGCCAAAAGCCACTTCAACGGCAGCGCATAACTCACGCCGCTTGCGGCTTAGCGCTCCCCCAACAACCTATGCTTGTCGGTCGCTCGCCCTCCCCCATTTCCGCAAGGACCGGAAAATGCCCACCGAATCCTCCACCGTCGGCGCCTACCTCGCCGCCCGCCTCGCCGAAATCGGCCTCCGCCACTACTTCGCCGTCCCCGGCGACTACAACCTCGTGCTGCTCGACGAGCTGCTCACCAACCCGCGCCTCCGCATGATCTCCTGCTGCAACGAGCTCAACGCGGGCTACGCGGCCGACGGCTACGCCCGCGCCACCGGCGGCGCGGCGGCGGTCGTCGTCACCTTTAGCGTCGGCGGCCTGAGCGCGCTCAACGCCATCGCCGGCGCCTACGCCGAAGACCTGCCGCTGATCGCCATCTCCGGCGGCCCCAACACCAACTCCGAAGCCGAGTGCGAACTACTACATCACACGCTCGGCGTCCTTGACTACGGCTACCAGCGCGAAATCTTCCAGTGCGTCACGGCCGACGCCGTCATCATTCGCAATCCCATTGACGCTCCCCAGCAGATCGACCTGGCGATAGACACGGCACTTCGCAAACGCAAGCCCGTCTACCTCGAGATTGCCTGCAACATCGCCAAAGCGCCCACGTCCGCCGCCCACGCCCGCACGTTCGATGGCCACCCCACGAGCGACCCGCGCTCGCTCGCCGACGCGGTCGAGCACGCCGCCGCCCTGCTCAATAGCGCCGTGAAACCGGTGCTCGTCGCCGGTGTGAAGCTTCGCCCGTTCGCCGCCTGCGGGCCGTTTCGCGCGGTGGCCGACACTGCGGGCTACGCCGTCGCCACGATGCCCAACGCCAAGGGCCTCTTCGACGAACAGCACGCCAACTACATCGGCACCTACTGGGGCCCCGTCGGCTCGCCCGGCTGCGCCGAGATCATCGAGTCCGCTGACCTCGCGCTGTTCGCCGGCGCGATCTTCACCGACTACACGACGACCGGCCACGCCGCGCTCGTGAACCCCGCCCGCATGATCCAAGCCCGGCCCGACTGCGTGATCACGCCCGGCCAGACGTTCAACGAAGTGGCTCTCGCCGATTTCCTCCGCGAGCTCGCACCTCGCCTCCAGCACAACGACACCTCGATGGTTGCTTACCGCCGCATCCACGAAGAACCCACGACACTCAAACCCGGCCCTGCCACCACCCCGCTCACCACGCGCCAACTCTTCAGCCGCGTCCAGCACTTGCTCGCGGCCAACTCCTGCATCATCGCCGAAACCGGCGACTCCTGGTTCAACGCCGTCGAGCTCGACCTGCCCTCCGGCTCCGCGTTCGAAATCCAAATGCAATACGGCTCGATCGGTTGGAGTGTCGGCGCGACGCTTGGCTACGCGCTGGGCCAGCCCGAACGCCGCGTCATCGCGCTCATCGGCGACGGCTCCTTCCAACTCACTGCCCAAGAGCTCTCGACGATGATCCGCTACAACGTCCGCCCGATCATTTTCTTGATCAACAACGGCGGCTACACGATCGAAGTCGAAATCCACGACGGCCCCTACAACACGATCAAAAACTGGAACTACGCCGAGCTCGTGAACGTCTTCAACGCCGCCGACGGCAAAGGCTGGGGCACGCGCGTCCGCACCGAAGGCGAACTAGACGCCGCGATCACCAAGGCGGTCAACCACAACGGCCCGGTCCTGATCGAAGTCCTCATCGACCGCGACGACTGCAGCAAGCACCTGCTCGAATGGGGCACCCAAGTCGCCAAGAACAACAGCCGGCCGTTGCGCGTGGTGTAATCCCGTACGTTAGGCTTTCAGCCTGACATTCTCCCAGCCGCGGAGCGGCGACATCATGTAGCCGGGCGGCGCGAGCCCCCGGAAACGAATCACGATTAGACTTGCCTCGGTTGCCTCGGCGGTCTCAGCCGTCGAGGCAACCGAGGCAACGCACGTTCCCCTCTCCTTGCTTCGTTCGATCACAACGCCCTCTGCTCTCGGCCCTCCCCATCGACCGTGACGACTGCAGCAAGCACCTGCTCGAATGGGGCGCCCACGTCGCCAAAAACAACAGCCGGCCGTTGCGCGTGGTGTAAGCGGTTCGCTGTTGCGGTGGGTGTCATCCCGCTTGATAAATCAGCGGGCGATACTTCGGCTCGGGAATCGGCTTGCCTTCCGCCCGGGCCGCCTCCAACCAGGCCGCCTTGGCGATTTCCAGCTCGCGCAGCGCCACTTCCGCGGTCGCGCCGAATGCCGAACAAGCCTTCAAGTCCGGGACGTCGGCGATGTACCCGCCGTCCTCGTCGCTGTAGAAGATATTGATGTGATAGTCTTTCACGGCCCATCGTCCTCCAACTTCAGATTATACTCTTCCACGAGCTTGAGAAACTGCCGAATTTGATACGGTTTCGCTTTTCCCCGCGCATTTTGCAGGTTGACCAACTCCGGCACGTCCGGGCGGGTAAAGATATGATGGCTGCCGCTGACCCGCGCCAGCCGAAATCCGAACGCCTCCACCAGCCTCCGCATATCGGCAAACGAGACGTTAAGCGAACCGCCAAGAATCTTCTCCAGGAGCTTGCGCGGTTTCATAAGCCAACTCTCGATTCACCACTCGCTTGGCCGACGGCCTCGAACGTGCCACCGCCTCCTCCTTACTCCCTCTCCTTCGGGAGAGGGCCAGGGTGAGGGTGCTTCTCCGTCAGACCATACAGCCCATACACCACCCGATCAATCTCCCTATGCATCGCGTCGATCGCGCCGAGTCCCCCGCCTCGCCCTTTGGGAGAGGACGCGAGTCGTCGAGCGGGTGAGGGTCTTTGCACGCGTGGTCGTACAAGAAGGGCAGTGTACCGCCCATGCCCAGATTGCCAATTGGCGGAACCAGCGGAGAGTTGGAATCTCAGTTCTCGAAACTTTGACAACGGCCCGGGAATCAAATGAGTTAGCGCCGAGGCCACGCCAGAATGGCGAAACTTACGCTGAGCCTCGTCGCTAGCGACATTGACTGCATGCCGAGATCGTCGGCGCCGGATCATCCGGTCGGTAGAGGAACGTCTTCGTCACGTTCTGTTTCGCCAAAAAGCTTGCCAAAGTTATATCGCCATTGCAGGGCGAAACTCATCCCAATCTTGCCGTCCAGCGGACTAGCTTTGAGCCGATTCCATTCGTCGGAACTAGGTGTCCTCGCGGCATCTTTCAGAATGTCGATTACCCAGTTGTCCGCCGCTTCAATTACACCCACGTGACGGGGAGAAATGTTACTAATTCGCTCCAATGCATCCATGTCTGAATCTGGAATTGGCGGCTTGTCATTCTTCTGAGCTCGTTTGTTGGAATCTTCAAATGATCGTTTCGCGTCCGCAATCGTAGAGTCGACCTCCGATTCAATCCGGATCGCATTGACGAGTTTAACGAGCCAGCGTGCGCGCCAATCACTCTGGTTGACGTAGGCGAGAAATCGGAACAGCTTTTGTGCGGATGAGTCGTTGTCCGCCACCAGCCAATCCCGCTGCTTTTTCGCAATGGCGCAGAGATTACGATCTGCAATTTGAGACTTAGTCAAATAACGCCAATCAGTGATCTGCAGGCGAAGCGGAGGCGTCTTCTTCTTGTCTTGGTAGTCGGTCAGTAGAACCCAAATGTCGCATTCGCTACCCAATAGGCGCTCGTAGGCAGAAAAGAATGGTTCACTCGTGCAGAAATTCCGTGATGGCGATTTAACACCTAGTTCCAAGTACGGAATGTCAACACCACGTGCTGGATTGATGCGAAGTGGCGGAACATCCATTCCCTTGAATGTCATCGTTTCCAGAACACCTACAAGCAGCATTTCGACCACACTGCCAATAGTTTTTCCGTCGAGATTCGGCAGAGCTCCGTCGCTCTTCAGCTTTTCATACCAGTGTGGAAGTTGGCCGCCGCGTCCAACGCGCTTGAGCACGGGTTCAATCTCCTTGAGCCTACGGCGGTTGCCTCGCAGCGCGGCATTGATCAACGCGGCAATTTCATCCTGTTTGTCGCAGATGACTTTTCGCAAATCTTTCTTTCTAGGCATCGACGAATAGTTTCCTTTGTCGGGCAGTCCGTGGCAAAGCGGAAACATCGCTTCCATTCGCGATGGTTTGCTCGATCACCCATGACGCCATTGGTGGCGGCACGGCATTACCAAACAACGCGTATTGATGATACACCGAAACGGCGAAGCAATGATCGTCCGGGAATCCCTGTATCCTTGCATACTCAACATTCGTAAGTCGGCGATAACGGCGGCCAACTTTGTATCGTTCATAATGACGGCTCGCAGTTGACGTAAGCGTCGGGGCGAGCCCATTGATGCCAAATACCGTGTACCCCATTCGCGCTCCGCCACCCTGATTGGACAAGATTTCAACGCCACCGACCATTCGCTTGACGTGTGTGCTGGCCTTCAGTCGCTCAATTGTCGATTCGGTAAAATCAAACTCCGAAGCGACTTCATCCTCTAATACGCCACGAAGTAATACGCTGGACCGCCGTTCCGTGAAACGATCCAGATCAACGCCGTAGAACTTGCCGAATTCAGCAAGGCCCCAATTTGGAAAACGTGCGCCGTGGGCTGTAATATCAGTCCAAGTGTCCGGGGTCGTCAGCGTGTCCACGCAAAATCGATGACCGTCTAGATCGCCGATACTTGCCAACCGCACCTTGCTGGAATAGGGCTTGTTCGCAGCCCCGTGTCGCACGCCGACAATAAACACACGTTGTCGGTTCTGCGGCAAACCAAACCACTCCGCATTAAATAGTCGCCACTCGATTCGATAATCTAACTCTGCAAGCGATGACAGGATTGTTGCGAAGTGCTTCCCCCGTTCCATCGTGAGGAGGCGTTTTACGTTCTCCATTACGAAATATCGCGGTCGATGCTGTCGGAGCGCGTCTATGACTACGCTAAAGAGCGTGCCACGTGGATCCTTTATGCCTTGTTTCTTACCAGCACTGCTGAACGGCTGGCACGGAAAGCCAGCTGTCAAGAATTCATGCCTCGGAATTTGGCCCAGCAAGCCGGTGATTTCACCTTCGATAATTGAGCCGCTGCCATACCGATCACGATACACCGCGCAGGCCTTAGGGCAAGCATCGTTGGCCCATATCGTCGTAAGGCCGCATTTGTCGGCAGCAAGACGGAAACCGCCGATTCCTGCAAATAACTCAACAGTTTTCATTGGTGTCGCCTAGTTCCTTGGCAAGTCGCCTCTTCAATGCACCTAGATTTCGCAATTCACATTCCCACACGATTATTATTTTCCATCCGTCCGATTCAAGCAGTCTGTAGTTGCGGTTGTCCCGACGCTTGTTAGCTAGAAACTTGGAACGCCAGAATTGCCGGTTGTCGGCGGGCGTGGACGCTTTCTTGCATCCCTTATGCCGGTGCCAAAAACAACCGTGAACGAAGATTGTCGTCCGACGGCGAGCAAATACCATATCGGGCCGCCCAGGCAAAGTACCATGAAGCCGGTAACGAAAACCCATCGCGTTAACCAATCGACGTACCGCAAGTTCAGGTTTGGTATTCTTGCCGCGCACTAGCGACATTCTCGCACTTCGTTCGGTCCGCGTTAGAATGTCCATGCTCGAACTAATTCTGGTAACGGATACCACAGCGCCAATAAACGTAGATGGTGTATCTGTCGTCGACCGCTTGAATTCTTCGACATAGACAATCGACAAATGGAAGGCACCAATCTTCACTCAGTGTAGCGGGATGGGGCGTGGTGGCAAAGTCGGAACCACGTGGCATCGCAATAAACGACTTCGATCGGGCGGCAAGCTCCGTCAGGCCCCAATTCTTGGCCACGGGGACGGAAGCTGTTAGCCATTAGCCGTCAGCCAAGCTGTCAAACACCTATTTGACCGCGCGAACCGAGCAATGTACAGAAAAACACTAATCGCAAGTCCTCACGCAGCCACGACTTCCGCACAAAATCGCGTTTCTTGTGGAATTTGAGCCAGCCCTTCTGATAGAAAGAGTCGAGGGCCGAGAGCTGAGAGTCGAGGGCCAGAACTAGCTACTGGCTCTGGTCACTCGTCTCTTGACTCTCGACTCGTTCGTTCTTTGACAACTTAATTCAACAACTAGCCATCAAACATCGCGAATTGGCAGCGTTCGCTCTGCGCCTAGACGCTGTGGCAGAAAATACAGCGTCTCTGCGAGAGACCTTTCGGCAACGAGCGGGGACAGGCCAAGACGACTTTATCGGACAATTCGAGGCGCCATTTTGTCGATCACCAAACGAGTTTCGCACGAGTTTTTACGTCGCTCCCGCGATCGTCAGGCGACAAATCGAACGCCAATTGTCGCCTCCGAGCGTGTTTTCACGGGGACGACGATTTGCAAACCACGAGCCGGCCACGACTTGCGACCCAGCCCGCCGACTAGCGCCCGACAAAACGCGAAAAACCTCGAGCCCCAGCACCAATTGTCGCCTCGGTCCGGACTACCAGGCGACAAAACGCCGCGCGAAAGTCGGAGGGCGGAACGAAGTCAGCCAAGTTTTCCTTCCCCCTTCGCCCTTCGCACATCCCCCTTGGAAACGTCACGGGCTCAGCACGACCCCCGCGATCGCCGCGTTGAGCAGCGTCGCCGTGAAACCGACAAACAGCGCCCGCATCCCGAGTCGGGCCAAATCATGTCGGCGGTCGGGGGCGATCGCGCCGATGCCGCCGAGTTGGATGCCGACCGACGAGAAATTGGCGAAGCCGGTGAGCGCGAACGCGGTGAGCTTGTACGACCGCTCGGTCATGAAGTCGGGCGTCGCCTTCCAGGCCTTCATTTGCAGGTAAGCGTAATGTTCGTTGATCGCCAGCTTCGAACCAAGCAATGTACCCACCTTCTGAATGTCATCGAGCGCTACGCCCATCAGGAACGCGACCGGCGAAAACAACCAGCCGAACACCATCTGCAGCGACAGATCGTTGGGCCAGAAGGCGAGCGTCTCGGCGGACATCCCAAGCGTCAAGAGGCCCGGCTTGATGCCCGCGAGGAGCGCGTCGAACATCGCCACGAAGGCGATGAACACGATCAGCATCGCGGCCACGTTGAGCGCGAGCCGCAGGCCGTCCTGGGTGCCGGAGGCCGCGGCGTCGACCGCATTCACGTAGGGCGATTTTTCTTTTTTCGTGTGGACGGTGCCGGCCGTTTCCGGCGTGCTCATTTCCGGCAGAAACAGCTTCGAGAGATACAGCGCACAGGGGCACGCCATCACGCAGGTGGTGAGCACCGCCACGGGATCGGCGCCGTAATTGATATAGACGACCATCATGCCGCCCGAGATGTGGGCCATGCCGCTGGCCATCAGCACAAACAGCTCGGAGTTGGTCATCCGGGGTACGTAGGGCTTCACGATCAGCGGCGCCTCGGTTTGGCCCATGAACACGTTGGCCGCGACCGAGAGCGTCTCGGCACCACTGGTGCGCATCAGATGAACCATCACCACCGCCAGCATCCGCACCAACCGCTGCAAGATACCGAAATGGTAGAGCACCGTGAAGAACGCCGAGACAAACAGAATCGGTGGCAGAGCGACGAACGCAAACTGGAACATGTAGTTCGTGCCGAACAGCACCGACCACGTGCCGCCAGCGTCCGGCGGTCGGGCATCGTACAAATTGCCGAACACAAACTTCGCACCTTGGTCAGAGAAGCCGATGAATTGCTTCACGACGTAGCCCAATCCTTCAAAGCCGCGATACACAAACGGCACCTTCAGCACCAGGATCGCCAGAATGATCTGCAGCGCGATGCCCCAGAAAATCGTTTGCCACCGCACCGCCCGCAGATTCGCCGAGAACGCGGCCACGATGCCGAAGAAGAAAATAATGCCAGCGAATGCTTGGCCGCGCAAACCGATCACGTCCCGAGCGTAGTAAGCAGCGAGGCCGACCGCCAGAATGCCCCCGAGGATCGCGAACCGCCAGCTCAGCGGCATCGGGGCATAGTGCTTGGTGATCGGCGGCGAAACTTTGGGATCGAGCGATTCTTCGAGTGGTTCGGAGTCCATCGAGAAAATACTCCGGTGGTCGACGGTCGGACGCCTGAGAAGACCTGCCAACTGCGTCCCCAGCCGCACAGAAATCTTGTCGTTCCAGGGCCCGACAAGACGATTCCATCGCTCGGAGGTGACGATAGTCGACCTCCCGAATATAAAGCGGCCGACGAGTGGTGTATAGCCGGCCGCCGGCGTCGCTCCGCCGATCCCCCGTTGGAACCCAATCGCCGCGGTCCGCGCCGCGATTGGAAGCCGTCGTCGACTGGCTCAGGCCATGTCGGCGACAGCCGAGACGGCGTCGCATTCCGCCGCCGTTTGCATCGCCCGCTCGATCGCCGCAAACATCAATTCGGCGTTGATCGGCTTTGTGAGATAGTCGGTGCAGCCGGCGTCGAGGCATTTTTCGCGGTCGCCGGTCATCGTGTGGGCCGTCAGCGCGATGATCGGCAGCGTCGCCCCGCAATCGCGGAGCCGTCGCGCCGCCGAATAACCGTCCATCACCGGCATCTGCATGTCCATCAGAATCACGTCGAACGACTCGCGCAAGGCGACCTCGACGCCCACCGCCCCATTGATCGCGGTCGTCACCCGCGCACCGGCCCGCTCCAAGAGCAACTTGATCAGTTTGCGATTTGTGTCGCCGTCTTCGACCAACAGCACGTTGATCTCGGACGATACGATTCTCGCAGCCGGTCGCGCGGCCTCGACGGTGTGAGGCTGTTCGGCAGCCGAAGGCGTAATGATGGGAATTCCCGAAATGTCACCGGTGTCAAATCGCAGCGTAAAAGTGCTCCCGTCGCCGATCTCGCTCACAGCGGTGAGGTCGCCGCCGAGCCCGCGAGCGATCTTCCGCGTGATCGCCAGTCCCAAACCTGTGCCGCCGAACCGGCGCGTCACGGAACTATCGGCCTGGACAAATGGCTCGAAAATCTTGACGAGCTGCTCTTCGACGATTCCGATGCCGGTGTCGATGACGTCAAACTCCAGCTGCGGACGGTTCTGATACTCGATCAATCTTCCAATCACTTCGACCGAGCCCTGCGACGTGAATTTTATCGAATTGCCGATCAAATTGATCAGTGCCTGCCGGACGCGCGAGGCATCGGTGTAGATCAGCCGCGGAATCTGCGTCTCCCACCGCGCCGACAAAGCCAGCGACTTTTCGTCGGCTTTGACCTGCAACACGCGCAGCACGTCTTGCACGAACTGGTCGGGCTTGCAGGCTTCGTGCTCGAACTCGACTCGGCCCGCTTCGATCTTCGAAAGGTCCAAGATGTCGTTAATCACGGTGAGCAAATGCTTGCCGCTGGCTTGGATCGTGGTGAGATATTCGATTCGCTTCGCCATGTCGCCGTCGTCGCCGCCGGTCAAGAGCACGTCGGTGAAGCCCAGGATGCCGGTGAGCGGCGTGCGAATCTCGTGGCTCATGTTGGCCAAAAACTCGCTCTTCGCCCGGTTGCTGGCTTCGGCCGCTTCCTTGGCGATGAGCAAATCCGCCTCCGCCCGCTTCCGCACTCCGACTTCCTTGGCCAAGCGTTCCGCCTGCAGGGCCACTTCATCGTGAGTCGATTTCAACGCATCGAGCATCTGATTGAAGGAGCGATAGAGAGTTCCCAGTTCGTCCTTCGCTTCGCGCGACACGCGGATCGAGTAGTTCTCCTCGCGCGTGATCACCTGCGCCGCCTCGGACAACCGCAAGATCGGCCGCGAGATGGCATTCTGCAGGAAGGCGGTAATCGTCACCGCCACAAACAGCGAGACCAGCGAGACCAAGACGATGAACCGAATTTGCGACGCCGTGTGGGCCGCGATGTTGTCGGTGTTCGCGCGGATGTACAGCGTCCCCACCAGTTCGCCGTTGCCATCGTCTTCGCGGACAGGCATCACGATCTCGATGTGGCCGCTCGCTGTGACGTGGGCGCCTTCCACAAGTTGAGCGGGAATGTCCAGCGGCTGATCGTCGTTCTTGACATATGCCGCGAATACGTTACCGTCCGTGCCGAGCAGGCAAGCCACTTCGACGGCGGGTTGCAGCGACATCGACTGCAGCAAGTCTTCCGCGGCACGATCGTCGGCAAAAGCCAATACGCCGTCGCTATTGAATTCCATCATGCGGGCTTGGACTTCGAGCTGCTCGATCGTCGCCCAACGGATCATCCGGATGTCGCTGACGATCATGCCGGTCGACGACATGACGAGCGCAAACAGCACCGCGGTCCCCGCGAGCAGGATGAGCTTCGTCCGAATCGATGCATTTCGAAGCCACTTCATATCAGCAACTGTACGCCGCAGCGCGGGCCGTCTTTGTTCTCTATCATTACTTTATCGGCGAGTTGCCGCGTTGGTGCCCAGCGTCAGCAACTTTGCGTTCAGGCTGAGCTTACATTCGACGCTTTTGTCCGGATTCAGCTCGAATCGCACGTTGCTACCGCTGTGGTAGAAATTGATGACCCCTCCTCGCTCGGCGAAGCCCGGAGACTCGCCCACGAGCAGAACGGGCTTTCCCGCTGCCTGCTGAAAGAGCTCCGCTTCAGCCTCTTGGGAAACAAAGCGGGTCACAAACAGGATGTGGCATTGGGCGCAGTCCGCAGGCTTGTCGATTTGTCGAACCTCGATCGCCCGCCCGTTGAGTGTCTTTTTCTTGGCGATTCGGTCGAGCGCGTCGCCGAACGGATTCCCGCCCATCATGCCGATTACAAAGGGGCTGTTTGCGGTCGGAAACGCTGGTTCAGGCCAGGTGACGTAGCGACCAAACGCATACAGCGAAACGGCTTTGACGTTGTACTCCAATCGTTCGTCGATCGCCTCCTGGGCTTGAGTTGCCGCGCCACAGCAGTATAGCAAGCAGCAACCGACGACTATTCTCACGAGATGGACTCTGCCGTGCGCGCTCGCACCGCTGTGGCGGCCGAATGCATGGAGGACCAAATTGTCGCGGCAAGCTGGCATCACGGCTGATCGACTAACATTCCAGGAGGGGCAGTCGACGCGTCGAATCGCGCCGGGTGACGAAGTACGATGAAAATGTGCATGGTGAAATTCATCTGGTTGCCGTTCATGAGTATGCGATCGAGTGGAATGGTGCAGTTGCAGCCTTAGTAGTTTGCGGTCGCCGAAACACCCACGGCGGCCGCCTCCGATCGATAGTCGCTGTTGCGATTGATATAGTTCCGCTTGTTCAGGTCAATGTCGGCCCAACCGAGGACGTTGTAAAGGTCGACTCGCCAGGAAAGGTGGTCGGTCAGCCGCTTTTGGTATCCAAAGTCGAGAAACACACTCGCCTCGAACGCTTTGTCGTAGCCTGGATCGGCCGACCCGATCGACCCGCTTGGTGTCGCTAGAGTGTTGTTGTACATCGTCAGATCGCGCGCGCCGGGAAATCCCCAATACACGCGGAGCGACGTGCTCAAGTTGGTGCTATCGTCCACGTCCCGCGCCCAGGCCAACTTCGTGAGCCACGGCGACCAGTTCGCAAAGTCGCTGCCGAATCCGTAGGGTGCGGCGCTAATGCCTTGGATCAACGTCGGATTCACGAGCGTGCCGCGAATCAACTTCACATAGCCTTGCGAAATCGTGAAATAGTCGCAGCCGTCCACATAATTCGCTTCCAGTTCCCAACCCCACGAATCGAACGTGCCGAGCAACGCCGACCGGCTAAGCGAACTGGTAAAGCCGACGACTTCGTGCGTCTGATAGAAGACCGAAGCGCCATACCACAGGT
Organism: Planctomycetota bacterium; assembly: GCA_031403315.1. Lineage (GTDB taxonomy): Bacteria > Planctomycetota > Planctomycetia > Pirellulales > Lacipirellulaceae > DASYDU01. Next base: position 1,660 of record JANNTD010000198.1, on the reverse strand, counting down.
TTTCATAAGGTTCGCGTTCCCAACGCAGCTCAATGTTCTTGAGTGTCTCTTGATCGGCAATCGACTGATTGGCGACCCATTCGGCTCGTAACTCCTCGTCGCACGCCTTGCGGACCGATTCCCCGATGTTGAACTTCAAGAGATCAAAATCATTGACTTCGTACAACACCGACACGCGCGGCGAAAACAGATAGTCCGAGTAAGTGTGTTTGTCGACGCGACCGGCCAGAATGACCGTGAGCGGTTCGGCGAGCAATACGCGATATTCGCCAAATACAGAGTTCATGTAAGTCGTCCACGGCTCCGTAATCAGCCCCAGCCGCGAACTGCGGGTTGGCCGGTCGGAGAGACTCGTCGGCAAGCCAAACATCTCGCGCGACATCTCGTAGCCGATCGCAAGCGCGTGAATCTCGTCGGGCGTGTATTGGGCCATCGCCCGCAGGTAAGTCTCTTCCTCACGACTGGGAAAGTACGAATGCGTGGCGTTCAAGCGCGATTCGACGAAGTCGTACATGTCCCAGCTGGCGATTCCGGTCAACTGGAACTCGTCGCTCAGCTCGAGCACCTTGCTGCCGAAGAACGTGAGCTGCTGGTACTCACCCGCACCGCCGGGCCGATCCACCAGGACCGAATTTGCGCCCGCGATACCGTATGGCGGCCGGTACATGTTCCGCATCTGGTTCGGATTGAAGTAACTGCTGTAGGTGTAGCGCGCCCAAACGTCGAACGTGCCTTGCGTGTACTGCAGATGGATTTTGTGTTGCGGCTTGCCGTGAAACGTCGCACCGTCGTTCGGTGTGTAGAACGGCACAGGTTCACCCGCAACCGCCTGTGGATAGCCGTTCGGCAGCGCGCCGGTCCGGCCGTAGATGACCGGGGCATCGGACGAGTCGGCTCCATCCTGATCGCCGTAACCATAGTATGCGAAGAAGCCGGACTCTTCGCCAAGCTTTTCGCCATAGCGCATTTCGGTGGTCGTCATGTACTGCTCAAAGCCTTGCCGCGCCTGGACGTCGAAGCCTTGGAACGAAAGGCCGTTGAGCGTCGTGATATTGATCACGCCGGCGATGGCGCCAGGACCATAAGTTGTCGATCCCGGACCGCGAATCACGTCCACGAAATCAATATCGCGCAACAACGGTACATCGCGCTCCGAATCGGCGCCTACCAGAAAGTGCTGATTCATCACCCGGCCATTCACACGCAGCAAGTACTTGTCCTCGCGGTCGCTCACGATGCCCCGAATGCCGACGTGCGGCTGAAACGAGTGGTGGCGGACCACTTCCAGGTTCGGCACGAAGATATCGAGTAACTCGTTGAGGTTGCGGGCACCGGACTTCTCGATCATTTCCTGCGTGATGTGCGTCACCGTGTAGGGCGACACCGAATCGGTGGTCGTCGCGGTCAGTGTGCCCGTGGGAATCGTCACCGCCGCCTCCGCCACGTCGACATTGACCAACTGATCGATGTCCATCGACATCAGTTTGTCGAGATCGTCGCCGCTCTTTCCTGCCTGCTCTTTCTCTGACGCTTCGCCTAGAGGAAGCGACTCGGCGCCGGGAGGTGGAGCACCAACACCTGCAACTGGCAACAGGCTCAGTGCTACGACTGCCGTAACGACCGGCTTCCACCGACAATGGATTAATTGCACGAACGAGTT